>NZ_MACM02000017.1:0-144224 GCF_001675465.2 Pseudomonas sp. AU12215 | reverse complement strand
TGCCCGCCGCGTCGCGGCCCTCGAAGAGGATGACCACCTTGTGGCCGGTCTTCACCACCCAGTTCTGCAGCTTGACCAGCTCGGCCTGCAGGCTGAACAGGGTGTGGAAGTAGCGCTGGCGCGCCAGGCGTTCTTCATGGGTTTGCAGGCTGCCGTGGCGCAGCCCTTCGAAATCGTAGAGTTCGTCGAACAGTTCGAGTTCGAGCTCTTCGTCGCGGTCGTCCTGCAGGTCGCGCTGGACGCGCCGTGGGAAGTTCTTGTCATCGAGCAGCATGGTGGGTTGCCTTGTGCCGTCACTGGCTCAGCCACATTGAGTGACACTTTCATGACAGAAAAATGTAGTCACGCTTTATGACGAATTCATTACAACCAGTGAAAGAAGTTTCTTGCAAAGCCCGTGCTAGAGCGTCCCTTGATAGGACACCCGATGAATTAAGAAGATCTTAAGAACGCACGCCGAGCCGCCGAGCGGTGCTGGTATCGAAGCGCTATCAGCCCGGGGAAAAGGCCGCGAACATCCGTCCGCGGCCGTGGGGAAGTGACTATGCGGGGAGGAAAATGCTCAGGCGTCAGCCAGCGGGCGCGGCTTGTTGACGTACTTGAAGGTGCCCGAGGCGGACGCCACGGCCACGCCCGCGCTATTACGCAACTCGGCCTCGCAGAAGGCGATGGAGCGCGTGTGGTGGCGGACGCTGCCAAGGGCTTCCAGCACTTCGCCCACTTCCCCGCCCGGCCGCAGGAAATTGGTCTTCATTTCCACCGTCACCACGCCGCGGCCGGCTTCGTCGGCATCGCTGGCACTCAGGGCCATGGCGACATCGAGCAGGGTCATGATCAGCCCGCCATGGGCGTTGGCCCAGCCGTTCACGTGCTGCGGTTCGACGCGCACTACCAGCCGACCGGGGCCGTTGCCGTCCTCCGCCGGGGCATGGCGGAACTGCAGGAGGTCGAGCATGGGAATGGCGATGCCACGGTGTGCGGTGTAGAGCTTGAGCTGTTCGATATCGAGGGGCATGGGGCTTCCTGGTGCAACGAGTGGGGCCAGGCGATATTCCCCGCTCCGACCGGCGGATCGCAAGCCCGGCGAAGCTTCATGCACGGCGGGAATGCCCGTCGATTGCAGCGCTCAGGCGCCCCACCGGCGCCCCTCGCCACGGGTGGTCAGCGCGCCTTGCGGGTGCCGCTCTTCTTTTCGCTCTGGCGCTCGACGGCCTGGACGAAGAGTTCCTCTACCAGCAGCGACTGGATCGGCGAGCGTGTTTCCAGCGACAGGCTCATGGACTCCAGCTTCTGGTTCACCCCCAGGCGGGCGATGCCGCACAGCAGGATGCGCTGGGCGCCGAAGATGCTGCCCTTGTCGACCAGCACTTCGCGGGGCTTGTCGCCGTCCAGGTAGCTGATCTTGAGGGCTACAGCGGTGTCGTCGCGCACAGCCAGGTTGAGCCAGGTGGCAACATTGAACTCGACCACCCATCCCAGGCCGGTCTTCTTGGCCACGGCTTCACGGACCAGATGAGCGGGAACCGGACCCAGGGGGGTACTGTGGTTTTCCATGGGGTTACTTCTGACGGCTGCGGGTAGAGCGAAATGCGCTAACGGAAGACCCGAGTTTATGTGAAGCAGTTCAAGTTTTCAGTCTGTATTTTGTAAGACACCGACTATTGAGTAAGCACGAAGTTACAGATCCGGGGCGCTCTAAAATGCCGGTTACAGCCCGGAAACGGATGACGGAAAAAGGCTGACGACGCGGATCGGCAGAGGCGCTCCGACAAAGTGAATGACTACAGAGGCAAGGCCGGCCCGGCGGGAAGCCGAATCGGCCCTGGCGTGTCCAACTGGCTGGCGCACGCGCCGGTGCGGCCGGGCCCTGAGGCCTGCTTGCTCAGCCTGCGCCAGCGAGGGTGCGTGGCCTCTGTTCGCCCGCGCGGTTCTTGCGCACTTCACGGCGCTCTATGAAGTCCAGTTCTTCCAGGGCGTCCGTGCGGTCCTGCAGGTCTTCGATGACTTGCGGGGTCAACCGCTTGCGATGTCGAGTCATACCTGCCTCCTGAATTCGTATGCCTCATGTTTTGGATTAGCACGCGAGGGGAAGGATTCAAAGGCTGCCTGCGACGGATTACCCCAACGGTCAGCCGCCAAGGATGTAAGACGTCGCCGGGAAAGACGCCTTTCTGCCGGAGCGAGCTTGCTCGCGAACACCCCGCGGCTCTGCGGCTGGGCGGATTCGCGAGCAAGTACCAGGCATTCCCCTCGGTCCTACGAAGAGCTCCAAGGCGGGCTATGGCAAACCGCGATGTCCGTCCGCTCGCGAATCAGCGCAATTCGTCGACCAGGCTGGCGACCGTGACCAGCACCGCCTCCGCCAGTGCCTTCGACCGCGCCCCGCTCCACCCGGTACGCGGATTGGGCGACAGGTTGTGGTCCTTGAACGGCATTTCCAGGGTCAGCGACAGGCAGTCGTAAGTGCGGCCGACGTGATTGCAGGCCAGGGTCAGGTTGGCCTGGCCGGGAGCGTCCTTCGGGTAGCCGTGCACGCTCTGGAATTCGCCGTTGGCTTCCAGGCGCTCGCGGAACAGGCTTTCCAGGCGATCCAGGCGCGGCGTGAACTCCGGGTTGCCTTCGCAGCCGGCGGCGAACACGAAGGGGATTTCCTCGTCGCCGTGCACGTCAAGGAACAGGTCGACGCCGTACTTCGCCATCTGCTCCTGCACGAACAGCACTTCCGGGCTTTCCTCGGCACTGGGCGCGGCCCAGGCGCGGTTCAGGTCCTTGCCGGCGGCGTTGGTACGCAGGTGGCCGTGGAAGGCACCGTCCGGGTTCATGTTCGGCACCAGGTAGAAGTCGGCGCGCTCCAGCAGGCGCTGGACCTCGGCATCACCCGATTGCAGGCGATCGATCAGGCCTTCCATGAACCACTCGGCCATGTGCTCGCCGGGGTGCTGCTGGGCGATCAGCCAGATCTTCCGCGCACCCGCCGCGCCCTTGCCGATGCGCAGCAGGGGCAGTTCGCGGCCTTCGATGCTGTGGCCGGTGGCGAGCAGCTCGGCGCCATTGGCCTGGGCGCGCTTCACCAGCTCGGCATGGCGGTCGCGGCTGTAGGGCTCGAAGTAGGCGAACCAGGCCTGGGGCTGTTCGGCAACGAGGCTGAAGTGCAAGCCGTTGGAATCATAGGTACTGGGCACGCGGAACCAGTCGCGCTGGTCATACGAAGCCACCGCGTTGTAGCCCGGCCAGCCGCCGGTGTAGCTGGAGCCGGGGGCGTTGGTCAGGCTGAACTGATATTGCTCACCGGGCTCCAGACCTTCCGCCTTGAAGTGGAACCACTGGAAGTGCGGGCTTTTCGTGTCCGGGCGCAGCGCCAGGCGCACCTGGCGCGGGTCGCTGTCGTCGATGACCCGGATATTGCCGCTGTCGAAATCGCAGTCGATTTTCATGAATTCTCCGTAGGCGCACGAACCCGAGGCGCCAAAGCCCTGCATTTTCGCCCTCCCCGCCGCGTCTGTCATGTCTGCGTGACTTGCGTTGAATCATATATTATGTTCGTAATATAAATCGAGTAACGCTTATCCCAGGCCATGCGCTGGTGATCCGGCGAGCGCGGGCTAACCTCGATTGACCCCTTTTTCCAACTCGGAGAGCACTGCATGAGCGCATACGATGTGATCGTCATCGGCGGCGGCCCCGGCGGCTACAACGCGGCCATTCGCGCGGGCCAGCTGGGCCTGAAAGTTGCCTGCGTGGAGGGCCGCGAAACCCTCGGTGGCACCTGCCTGAATGTCGGCTGCATGCCGTCCAAGGCGCTGCTGCACGCGTCGGAACTGTACGAAGCGGCGGCCGGCGGCGAGTTCGCCAACCTCGGCATCCAGGTCAAGCCCAAGCTGGACCTGGCGCAGATGATGAAGCAGAAATCCGAGAGCGTGACCGCGCTGACCAAGGGCGTGGAATTCCTCTTCCGCAAGAACAAGGTGGACTGGGTGAAGGGCTGGGGCCGCATCGACGGGCCGGGCAAGGTGGAAGTGACCGCCGCCGACGGCAGCAAGAGCAGCCTCACCGCCAAGGACATCATCATCGCCACCGGTTCCGAGCCCTCCCCGCTGCCGGGCGTGGAAGTCGACAACAAGCGCATCCTCGACTCCACCGGCGCGCTGTCGATTCCCGAGGTGCCCAAGCACCTGGTGGTGATCGGCGCCGGCGTCATCGGCCTGGAGCTGGGTTCGGTATGGCGCCGCCTGGGTGCGGAAGTCACGGTCATCGAATACCTCGACCGCATCTGCCCCGGCATGGACCTGGAAACCGCCAAGACCTTCCAGCGCGCGCTGACCAAGCAGGGCATGAGCTTCAAGTTGGGCTCGAAAGTCACCCAGGCCAAGGTCAGCGGCAAGCAGGTGACGCTGAGCGTGGAGCCGGCTGCTGGCGGCGCGGCAGAGTCGATCCAGGCGGATTACGTATTGCTCGCCATCGGCCGCCGTCCTTATACGCAGGGCCTGGGACTGGAAAGCGTGGGCCTGGCTACCGACAAGCGCGGCATGCTGGAGAACCACGAACACCGCAGCAGCGTGCCGGGCATCTGGGTGATCGGCGACGTGACCTCCGGCCCGATGCTCGCGCACAAGGCCGAGGACGAGGCCATCGCCTGCGTCGAGCTGATTGCCGGCAAGGCCGGGGAAGTGAACTACGACGTCATCCCCAGCGTGATCTACACCCATCCGGAAGTGGCCACCGTGGGCAGGACCGAGGAACAGCTCAAGGCCGAGGGCCGCGCCTACAAAGTGGGCAAGTTCCCCTTCACCGCCAACAGCCGGGCGAAGATCAACCACGAGACAGAGGGCTTCGTGAAGGTGCTGGCGGACGAGCGCAGCGACGAGATCCTCGGCGTGCACATGATCGGCCCGAACGTCGGCGACATGATCGCGGAGTACTGCGTGGCCATGGAGTTCCGCGGCGCCGCCGAGGACATCGCACGCACCTGCCACCCCCACCCGACCCGCTCCGAGGCACTGCGCCAGGCGGCGATGAACGTGGACGGCTGGGCCATGCAGGCCTGACCGCTCGTCGCCAACTACAAATGGCACGTGCGGCGCGATGGCGCACCCAAAAAATCGCTACAGGCCACGGCTGACGGGGCCTGTAGCGACTGAAACAGTTTTATTTGCGACTATTTTGTGTACAACC
The DNA here is from genome assembly GCF_001675465.2 of Pseudomonas sp. AU12215. Taxonomy (NCBI): domain Bacteria; kingdom Pseudomonadati; phylum Pseudomonadota; class Gammaproteobacteria; order Pseudomonadales; family Pseudomonadaceae; genus Pseudomonas; species Pseudomonas sp. AU12215. Next base: position 139,052 of record NZ_MACM02000017.1, on the reverse strand, counting down.
GCGACATGGGTTGTGACTTTCTTCGACTCTGAATCCATCAATTGCGTGAACGAACACGAAAGTGGATGAGCCGCTTTCGCCACCTTCGCAATGGATTACCACGCAGAGAGATCACAACCATGCATGCGACTCTTCGTTTCAACGAGGCTCTGCTGATCACTGGACGAGCCTTCCAACCCTTCAACTGTGTGACCTGGGTTGACCAAGGGGGCGACGGCAGCCTCGACCTGTCCGTCCTCGATCGCACCGGTACCCGTCTGCTGGGCCTCACCCGCATTCCCAGCTCCGCCTACTCCGACCCGGAGCAGCTCGAAGGCCTGCTGAATCAGGCCCGCGACGAGCTGAACCGCGAAGGCTACCGCCTGCAGGAATGGCACATGCCCGCCTGATCCGCAGACAGGTACCCAAAGAAGCCCGGCCCCAAGCCGGGCTTCTTCATTTCCGGCGCCAGCCGTCGGCAACCGCTCAATTTGCCGCTTCGTCTGCCGACAACGAAGTGTCGGTCGCCGTCCGGCTGCATCGTTTCAGCTTCGATTCCGAACATTGGCTTTCCGCTCGTCCGAAACCCGCATTCCACTGCCGGTTCAGCGGGAGCAGCGACCGACAATGATGGCAATTTGCATCCATCCTGTGTTTTGCTCACCCCGTCTCGTCTTCCACCGGGCCTTCGGCACGCAGTACGGTCTCGTTCAATGCTCGATCTGCAGCGATATTTCTACAGCGGCGACACCCCTTCGCTGCTGGTTTTCGGCGAGCACAACAATGCTCTGGTGCTGCTCTCCATCCTCATTGCCGTCTTCACCTCGACCATGGCCCTGCAACTGTCAGGCGTGGCGCGGCTGGCGCGCAGCCCGTTCTACCGCCAACTGGCCATCGGCACCGGCGCGGTGGCCCTGGGCGGCGGCGTGTGGGCGATGCACTTCATCGGCATGCTGTCCTTCCAGCTCTGCGCGGCGGTGCGCTACGACCCGTTGATCACCCTGCTTTCCGGCCTGCCGAGCCTGTTCGCCTCCTGGATCGCCCTGAGCCTGTTGGCCCGGCGCAACGTCAATCGCCTTCAGCTTATTGGCGGCGGGGTGCTGGTGGGCGCCGGCATCGGTGCCATGCACTACAGCGGCATGGCCGCCATGCAGATGGCTCCGCTGCTGCGCTACAACCCGTGGATGTTCGCCCTGTCGATCCTTGTCGCCGTGGTGCTGGCGGTGATTGCGCTCTGGGTGCGCTTCGGCCTGCGCGGGCTGATGCGGCCGAACCTGGCGATCCTGGTCAGCGGGCTGGTGATGGGCCTGGCAATTGCCGGTATGCACTACACCGGCATGGCCGCCGCGCGCTTCGTCGGCCGCGAGGAGTTCGGCGTGCCGCAGGGCGTGCAGGGCAGCTTCTACCTGGCGCTGGCAGTGTCCATGGCCACCATCAGCCTGAGCATCTGCGTTGCCGCGGTGAATGGCCTGCTGCGCTATCGCCAGCTGTTCCAGGAACTGGAGCGCCGGCGCAAGCACCTGGATTCGCTGCTCGACGCCGCCGTCGAGGCGATCCTCACCATCGACCACAGCGGCGTGATCCGTTCGGTCAACCACGCAGTGCTGCGCCTGTTCGGCTGGCACCCGCACGAGCTGGTGGGCAAACCCATGCAGGTACTGATGAACGAGGCTTACGGCCATCAGTTCCGCATGGCGCTGGATAACTACAAGAGCAGCGGCAAGCGCCAGTTCAGCAACTCCGAACTGGAGCTGGAAGGCCTGACCCGCGACGGCCGGGAAATCCCCGTGCGCGTCAGCCTCGGCGTCACCGATCACAACGGCAAGCCCTGGTTCGTCGTGTTCGTCGCCGACATCAGCGAACGCCGCGAGATGGAGCAGGCCCTTCGCACCAGCGAGGAACAGTACCGCTCGCTGATCCGCAACATGCCCGGCATCGCCTTCCGCGTCCTCCCGGACCACGCCTGGAGCACCCTGTTCGTCAGCGATGCGGTCGAGGCCGTCACCGGCTGGTCGGCGCAGGACTTCAGCGACCAGCGCATCACCTTCGCCCAGCTCTACCATCCCGATGATCAGGAAGCGGTGAACGAGGAAGTCCGCCGCGCCATTGCCGAGCGCCGCAGCTACGTCGTCGAGTACCGGCTGTTCGACCGCAGCGGCGCCGAACACTGGATCTGGGAAGGCGGCAGCGCCTGCTATGACGAATCCGGCAACCCGCAGTGGATCGACGGTGTGCTGCTCGACCAGACCGAAACCAAGCTGCTGAGCAACGAATACGAAGGCAAGGTCACGGCCATCGGCCGCGCCATGGCGCTGATCGAATTCGACCTCGAAGGCCGCGTGCTCGCCGCCAACGACAACATCCTCGAACTCTTCGGCTACACCGAAGCCGAGGTGCTGGGCCAGCACCACAGCCTGTTCTGCCCGCCGGACATCGCCGCCAGCGCCCAGTACCAGGCGTTCTGGCAGGCACTGCGCAAAGGCGAGCACAGCGCCGGCGAATACCGCCGCCTGGCCAAGGACGGGCGCGAGGTGTGGATCCACGCCACCTACAACCCGATCCTCGACTTCGACGGCAAGCCGGTGAAGGTGGTGAAGCTGGCCACCGACCTCACCCCGCGCCGCGTCATGGAGCAGGAACTGCGCAGCGCCCGCGACCGCGCCGAACAGGCCGCCGCCGCGCGCAGCAGCTTCCTGGCCAACATGAGCCACGAAATCCGCACGCCGATGAACGCCATCATGGGCTTCACCGAACTGCTGCTGGATTCACCGCTGGAAGCGAACCAGCGGCGCTACCTGAGCACCGTACAGAACGCCTCGCGCTCGCTGCTGGGCCTGCTCAACGACATCCTCGACACCGCCAAGCTCGATCGTGGCGCCATCGAACTGGAAGCCCTGGACTTCTCCCTGCCGGAGCTGTGCGAGCAGGTCTGCGCGGCGCTGCGGCTGTCCGCCGAGCGCAAGGGCCTGAGCCTGCAGATCGACTATGGCCAGCGCACCGGCGAGTACTTCCGTGGCGACCCATTGCGCCTGCAACAGGTGCTCACCAACCTGCTGGGTAACGCGGTGAAGTTCACCGAGCGTGGCGAAGTGCGGCTGGTCATCAGCGGCGAACCCGGCGCGCTGCGCCTGGCCATCCGCGACACCGGCATCGGCATCGCCGCCGACCGCCTGGAGCGCATCTTCGACCCCTTCGCCCAGGCCGACGCCTCCATGAGCCGGCGCTTTGGCGGCACCGGGCTGGGCACCACCATCTCGCGCCAGCTGGTGGAGCTGATGGGCGGTCGCATCAGCGTGGAAAGCCAAGTGGGCCGGGGCAGCGTGTTCACCGTAGACCTGCCGCTGCCGGCCGGCCGCAGCGTAAAGCCGGAGACGCGCAGCCACGCACCGAGCCTGCCACGGCTGCGCATCCTGATAGCGGACGACGTCCCGCAGAATGTCGAGCTGCTGGAGCTGAATCTGCGCCGCCTGGGCCATCGCCCGCACAGCGTCGGCGACGGGCAGGCCGCCGTTGACGCCTACAGCGCGCAGGACTTCGACCTGATCCTGATGGACGTGCAGATGCCCGGCATGGATGGCCTGGAGGCGACCCGGCGTATCCGCGCCATCGAGCAGCAACGTGGTGAAGACGCCGTGCCGATCATCGCCCTCACCGCCAGCGTGCTCGACCGCGACCGGCAGAACGCCCTGGATGCCGGCATGAATGGCTTTGCCAGCAAACCGCTGGACCTCACCGGCCTGCTGGACGAAATGGCCCGGCTGCTGGGTGCCGCGCCCGCGATTCGCAGCGCGCACGTCAGCGAAACTGCGCCATTGGCGACCCTGGACTGGACCGTCGGCGCCCGCCTGTGGGGCGGACCGCTGCCCATGGCACGGGCCGTCGTGCGCTTCCTCGAAGAGCAGGAAACCAGTCTGAACGCTCTGGAAAGCGCAGTGAGCAACGGCGATCGCGCCGGCATTGCCGCCCTCGCCCACCGCCTGCGCGGCGCCGCCGCCAACCTCGCCCTGCCGCGTCTGGCCGGCGCCATCGGCGCGCTGGAAGGCGCCGCAGAGCACGGCAAGGCTGAACAATTGGCGGCTGCCCTGGAGCGTGTCCGCGCGGAGTTCACTACGGTCCGCGAATCGGTGCCGCTGGTGCCGGTAGCCTTCGCCGAGGCGGTCGGGGCGGCCGTTGGCGAGGCCGCCTCGCAGGACCTGCGTGACGCGCTGCAGGCCCTGCAACTGGCCCTTTCCCGCGGCGGCCTGGACGACCAGGCGCTGGAACGCCTGCGCCTGGGCACCGCCCAGGGCGAACACCGCGAGGCCTTCGAAGCCCTGCGCTACGCCATCGACGACTTCGACTTCGACCAGGCCCTGGAATGGGTCCGCACCCTCGGCGCCCGACTGGAGCAAGCATGAGCCTGACCGCCCAAGATCATCGTCCCTGCCTGCTGCTGGTGGACGATGAAGCCACCAACCTCCAGGTGCTGCGCCACATCCTGCAGGACGACTACCGTCTGCTGTTCGCCAAGGATGGCGAGAAGGCGCTGGAGCTGGCCAACCGCGAACGCGCGGACCTGGTCCTGCTGGACGTGATGATGCCCGGCATGACCGGCTTCGAGGTCTGCCAGCGGCTCAAGGCCGAGCAGGCCACCTGCGCCATTCCGGTGATCTTCGTCACCGCGCTCGCCGATGTACCCGACGAGGCGCGGGGCTTCGAGGTCGGCGCGGTGGACTACATCACCAAGCCGGTCAGCCCGCCTATCGTCAAGGCACGCGTGCGCACACACCTGTCGCTGGTGCGCGTGGAGGAACTGCGCGAGACACGCCTGCAGATCGTCCAGCGCCTGGGCAAGGCTTCGGAGTACAAGGACAACGAGACCGGCCTGCACGTCATCCGCATGAGCCACTACGCGCACATCCTGGCCCGCGCTGCCGGCTACTCGGAGAAGGCCGCCGACGACCTGCTCAACGCGGCGCCCATGCATGACGTGGGCAAGATCGGCATTCCCGATGCCATCCTGCAGAAGCCCGGACGCCTCGATGAGCAGGAATGGGCGGTGATGCGCCAACACCCGGAGATCGGCGCGCGGATCATCGGCGAACACGACTCCACCCTGCTCACCCTGGCGCGCAGCATCGCCCTCACCCACCACGAACGCTGGGACGGGACGGGTTACCCCAATGCCCTGCGCGGCGAGGAAATCCCTCTGGAGGGGCGCATCGTCGCCATCGCCGACGTGTTCGATGCGCTGACCAGCGTGCGCCCGTACAAGCCGGCCTGGAGCATCGACGAAGCCATCGAACTGCTGCGCCGGGAAAAAGGCCGCCAGTTCGACCCGGAGCTGGTGGAGCTTTTCCTCGGTCGCCTGCCCGACATCCTCGCTGTGCGCGAGCGCTGGGCCGACGCCGGCTGAGCCGCAGGCCGCGCAAATCCTGCTTTACTCTCTGACCTTCAACCCCTGCCGAGAGTAAGCAAGATGAATGCGAAGCAACGCGACGCCCTGCTGGCCACCCTGCAGGCGCGGTTCAAGCAACACCCCGAGCGCCACAAGGGCATCGACTGGGCGGAAGTCCAGGCGCGCCTGGAGGCCGCCCCGGCCAAGTTGAAAGCGCTGGAGCAGATGGAGGAAACCGGCGGCGAACCCGACGTGGTCGGCCGAGAAAGCGCCAGCGGCGCCATCCTGTTCTTCGACTGCTCTGCCGAAACCCCGGCCGGCCGCCGCAGCCTCTGCTACGACCGCGAAGCCCTGGACGCGCGCAAGAAGGACAAGCCCGCTGGCTGCGCCACCGAACTGGCCGCGCAGATCGGCATCGAGCTACTGGACGAGGCGCAGTACCGCCAGTTGCAGGAGCTGGGCAGCTTCGACCAGAAGACCTCCAGCTGGCTGCGCACGCCCGGCTCCATGCGCAAGCTGGATGGCGCGCTGTTCGGCGATCGCCGCTACGAGCGTGTGTTCACCTATCACAACGGCGTGCAATCCTATTACGCCGCGCGGGGGTTTCGCGGCGTGCTGAAAGTCTGACGCGGCACCGTTTTCACGCCTTTCGTCGAGGCTCGGCACCACAGCGGCGGAGGGCTTTGCTCCTGAGCAGATCGGCCCTGCCCACCGGGGCGAGCGGGAGCTGGCCAGTGGATTGGCAGGATATGTGGGGTAGCTGACGTTGCCGCCAGCGTCGGCCACCGCCACACTCGTGACATCCAATGAACGAGTGTCGCCATGGAATCGCTGCGCCGCGTCGCCTGCCTGCTCTATCCCGAGGTCATGAGTCTGGACATCACCGGGCCGCTGCAGGTGTTCGCCTCCGCCAACGTCGAGCGCCAGCGCCAGGGCCTGGCGCCGATCTATGAGCTGCTGGTACTGGGCGAACAGGCCGGGCCGGCGGCCACCTCGGCCGGCCTGCGCATCTGCGCTGACATGGGCTGGCGGGAAGTCGAGCCCGCCACCCTGGATACCTTGCTGGTCCCCGGCGGGCTTGGCGTCCCGAAACAATGCGAGAACACCGACCTGCTGCACTGGCTGGCTGCCGCCGAGCCCCAGGTACGCCGGCTCGGCTCGGTGTGCTCCGGCGCGCTGATCCTCGCCGCGGCCGGCGTGCTCAACGGCCGTCCGGCCACCACGCACTGGGCGGATGTCGATGAGCTGTGCAGCGACTACCCCGAGGTACTGGTCCAGGGCGACCGCCTGCATACCTACGATCCGCAGCGCCGGGACGGCGACGATCACGTGTTCACCTCGGCCGGCGTCACCGCCGGCATCGACCTCGCCCTGGCGCTGGTGGAAGCCGATCTCGGCCGTGCCCTCGCCCTGGCCGTGGCGCGGCGGCTGGTGATGTTCCTCAAGCGCCCCGGCGGGCAGGCGCAGTTCAGTCACTGGTTGACCCCGGAACCTAGCCGCACGCCACGCCTGGCGGCACTGCTGGAGTGGATACCGGCCAACCTGGGCAGCGACCTGTCGCTGGAGGTTTTGGCCGAACAGGCGTGCATGAGCCCGCGCACACTGTCGCGGGTGTTCATCAACGAGCTGGGCATGGGCCCAGGCCGCTACGTCGAGCGCGTGCGCCTGGAAGCCGCCCGTGCACTGCTGCAGGACGCTCAGGCGTCGATCAGCACGGTATCGCGGCTGTGTGGCTTCGGCCACCCGGAAAACCTGCGCCGCACCTTCCACAAGCACCTGGCGATCAGCCCGCAGGAATACGCCGAGCGCTTCGGCCAGATGCACTGACTTCAATCCACCGCAAAGGACTTTGCCATGCTCGAACTTCGCCCCGGCTGCGAATGCTGCGACCGCGACCTGCCCGGCGACAGCGCCGACGCGCGCATCTGCAGCTTCGAATGCACCTTCTGCAGCGACTGCGCCGAACAGGTGCTGCACGGCCATTGCCCGAACTGCGGCGGCGAACTGCTACCGCGCCCACGCCGGCCGCTGGCGAAGCTGGCGGCCAACCCGGCCTCGACCCAGCGCGTGCTCAAGCCTGCCGGCTGCCAGGGCTGAGGACGGAACATGCTGCTGCGCATTCCGGCGATCCGCCTGCTGTTCGCCAGCCAGGCGCTGTACTGGTCCTGCTCGCTGATCGGCATCACCCTCACCTCGCTGGTGGGCGCGCAGCTTACGCCGCTCAACAGCCTGGCCACGCTGCCACTGGCAATTCTGGTGCTGGGCAACCTGCTGGCGGTGCAGCCGTTGTCGCTGTTCATGCAACGCCACGGACGGCGGCGCGGCCTGCTGCTCGGCGCCGCCTGCGGCGTGTTCGGCGGGCTGCTTTGCGCACTGGGCGTGTGGCTGGCGGACTTCCTGCTGTTCTGCCTCGGCGCATTGCCTATTGGCGCCTACCAGGCGTCGGCGATGTATTACCGCTTCGCCGCGCTGGAAGCGGTGGACGAAACCCACAAGGGGCGCGCCACCGCCTACGTGATCGGCGGCGGCGTGCTGGCGGCGTTGCTCGCACCGAGCCTGGCGCTGTGGTCGCGCAATGCCCTGCCCGCGCCCTTCGTGGGTTCGTACCTGGCCATCGCCACACTGGCGCTGGTCGCCCTCGCCGTGCTCAGCCGTCTGCCGGAAGGCGCAGCGCCCGCGCCATCCACCGGCGGCTGGAAGGTGATGCGCGAGTTGCTGTCGCGCCCGGCGGTCCGCGCGGCCATGGCCTGCACCGCCGCCGGCCACGGGCTGATGATCCTGATCATGAACGCCACGCCGCTGGCCATGAGTTTCTGCGGGCTGCCGCTGGAGCGCTCGGTGAGCGTGATCCAGTGGCACGTGCTGGGCATGTTCCTCCCCGCCTTCGTCGCCGGCCCGCTGGTGGACCGCCTCGGCGGCCGCCGCGTGGCCTGGGCCGGCATGGCGCTGCTGGCGGTGAGTGCGGCGGTGGCGCTGAGTGGTCAGTCGGTGGCGCAGTTCCTCATCAGCTCACTGCTGCTGGGCATGGGCTGGAACCTGATGCTGGTGGCCGGCACCACCCTGCTCGCCTTCGGCCATTCGCCGCAGGAGCGCGGGCATGCGCAAGGGCTGATGGAACTGGGCAACGGCAGCCTGGCGGCGCTGATGTCGTTCAGCTCCGGCGCGCTGATCACCAGCGTCGGCTGGAGCGCGGTGAACCTGCTGGTCTGGCCGGTGCTGCTGGTGGCGCTGGTGATGCTCTGGTCGGGGCGACGGCAAGTGGCGCAGGCCTGAGGGTTTGGCTGCCTACGCGGTTCGCGAGCAAGCTCGCTCCTGCAAGGAGCACCACTGCGTAGGGTGCATAACCCGGAGCGGGTTATCCGCCGCAATGGCGGATAACGCCTGGGGCGTTATTCGCCTTACGTTTCCGAGCAGGCCCAGACCCGACTCCAAACGAAAGAGGCGACCCGAAGGTCGCCTTTTCGCTGCTCGATCGCCTGCCTTTAGTAGTAGGCGTTCTCGCGGTTGCTGTGGTCGGTGACGTCACGCACGCCCTTCAGCTCAGGGATGCGCTCGATCAGGGTCTTCTCGACACCGTCCTTCAGGGTCATCTCGACCGCACCGCAGCCTTGGCAACCGCCGCCGAAACGCAGCACGGCGATGTTGTCCTCGACCACGTCCACCAGGCTCACCTGGCCGCCGTGGCTGGCCAGGCCGGGATTGATCTCGGTCTGCAGGTAGTAGTTGATGCGCTCGGTGATCGGGCTGTCCTCGTTGACCATCGGCACCTTGGCGTTCGGCGCCTTGATGGTCAGCTGGCCGCCCATGCGGTCGGTGGCGTAATCGACCACGGCGTCTTCCAGGAAGGGCTCGCTGATGGCGTCGATGTAGGCGGTGAAATCCTTCAGGCCGACCGGGGTGTCTTCCGCCTTCTGCTCGCCCGGCTTGCAGTAGGCGATGCAGGTTTCGGCGTACGTGGTGCCCGGCTGGGTGATGAAGATGCGAATGCCGATGCCGGGAGTGTCCTGCTTGGACAGCAGCTCGGCCAGGTAATCCTGTGCGGCTTCGGTAATGGTGATAGCGCTCATGGCAACTCCTCGCAAACGTGGCGCCAGTTTACGCCAAACGGGGGGGTCGGATAAAGCCCTACTGATTTAGTAGGAATAATTCGCAGGTAGGCCAAGCACTTTCCTGTAGGAGCGAGCTTGCTCGCGAATGGCCTCGCAGCGGGGGCCGGTTCGCGAGCAAGGACCGGGCGTTCCCCTCGGTCCTACAGGTTCAGGTCCGCGATCTGGTTTACAGGTTCTCGTAGCGATTCATGTCCAGCACGCCTGCCTCCACCGGCTCGGTTTCGCGCAGGTAGGCATCCAGGTCGTGGAAGAAGAACCAGAACTGCGGGTTGCTGCGACGCACTCCCCAGCGGTCGGCGATCTTCTCGAAGTCCGCCGCACTCTTTACCTGCTCCAGGGCGCCGACGAAGTCCCGTACCTCGGCCGCCTTCAGGTTGAACATGAAGTTCGGGTAGCTCGACAGCACGCCTGGGTAGATGGTCAGCGTATCCAGCCCCGGCTGGTAGCGCAGCGACTCGCCCGTCATGAAGGCCACGTTGCTGTGCGCACGGTTGCGCAGCACGGTGTAGATCTCGCGCTGGCCGTCCGGCAGTTCCACACGCAGCATGGTCGCCTCGGGGAACTGGTCGATGACCGGCAGGCCGGCAGCCGGGCGGCTGACTAGCCGGCTGAAGGCCTGTTCGGCGTCCTGCAGCGGCGCGGCCACGGAGTTGCGGTAGCAGGCGCCGTTTTCGCACAGGTTGATCGGGTCGGGCCGCGCATTGAGCGCCACGTAGTGCTTCAGCAATTGCTTGGCGAAGGCCAGCTTGGCGCCCTTCTCCGGCAGGAACAGCCCGGTGGGTGCGTCGCTGTCGGAGTTGTAGTAGTCGGCCCACATCTTCAGCTTGCCGCTGCTCTGGTACCAGTCATCCAGCAGCTTCTTGCGCGCCCCCACCGGCATCAGGCGCAGGAAATTCTGCTCGGCGCCGTTGCGGATCAGGTCGAAGTACAGCCGCGTCTGCGCCTGGTGGGCGACGTTGCCGAACACGTCGAAGTTCACCACCAGCCCGTAGTAGGTGCGCTCCAGCAGCGGGTAGTCCATCCACCAGAGGGTCTGCGGCACGCCGCCGATCAGGCCCTTGCGCACCGAGGCGCTGTCGTACTGGCGGAAGATGCTCAGCACGGCGTTGTCGTTGCCGGCCCAGATGTCCGCCCAGGTCGGCGCGGGCGCCTCGTCATAGACGTCCTGGCGCAGCTCTTCGTATTGATTGCGCTTGTCGCGGTAGGAGCGCCATTGCGACAGCATCGCGCCGACGTCGTCGATCTGCCCCGGCAGCGCCAGCAGCGGCGAGGCCTGGCGCTGGAACTTCGGATCGGTGACATAGAGGTCGTGGTCCGGGTCCTGGAACACTGCCCAGAAATTGTCGCGGATCACGTCGGTGGCAATCTGCCCACGGCACACCGGCCCGCGGATGAAGGTACGGACGAAGTACTCGGCGTTGTCCAGCATGAACTGGTAGCGCGCCCGCGCCGGAATCGCCTCGAAGGTCAAGAAGGGGTTGGCGCGGTGCTGCAGGCCATAGCCGGGAACCTTGTCGGTATCCCAGGCTGTGCCGTAGAACAGCTCCTGGTTGCGCTGGAGGCGAGCCGCGTTGAGCGGATAGGTGATGTGCGTCTTGTGCACGATCACACCCTGGATCGGCCACAGGCGGTAATAGAAGGTATTGCCCGGATCGTCGTTCGGCCGCCGCGTGGCGATGGGGTCGATGGGCTGGCCGCTGGGCGTGCGCGAACGCACCAGCTGGAAGAAGTGCCCCGGCTCGCCGCGCTCGGTGAAGTACAGGTGGGCGAGGAACAGGTGCTCGTAGATCCAGCGCGACACCAGGCTCTGACGGGCGCCGGGCTGGTTGAGGAAGCTTTCCCACTCGCCGATCTGCTGCGCTTCGCCGCTGCCCGGCTGCCAGGCCTGTTCGTCCACCGGCGCGCCCTGGGCCAGCCAGGTCTTGATGGTTTTCAGCTGCTTGTCGGTCAGGCCGGTGACGGCGAAGGGCATGCCGCTGCGCGGGTTCTTCGCCACGAAGTCGTCGATGGTCGCGGGCGTCGGGCACTGGTTGGTGCGGTTGATCGACAGGTCGAGGCCATCGGGGATCTTCGCGTTGGGCACCAGCGGGTGGTCATGCCCCAGGTCGATCATCCGCGCCATCAGCGCCGCCTGGCTGCCACGGCCATCGAGCACCGACCAGAAGTCCTTGCGCCGCCAGGCGTCCGCGCCATGGGCGTCGAGGAACAGCCGGGTGGTGTCCTGCGCCTTGGTACGCGCGCCGTCATACACCGGCAGCTTGTTCGCGCCGCGTTGCGCGCCTTCGGCGGCCGTCAGGTTGAGCTGGCACGGCGAGTCGTAGCAGGCATGGCAGGCCACGCATTTCTCGGTGAAGATCGGCTGGATATCGCGGGTGTAGGACAATCCTCCCGCCTGGGCCAGCGCCGAAAACGCCAGGCCAGCGATAAGCAACGTGAAGCGGGCTCGCAGGGACATGAAGGGCTCCAAACATCAGGATGATGCGGATTCTAGCGGGAGTGCCGGCCCAATGCGCTCCAACGAAAGGCTGAACATGAGAAATCCTCATGCAAAATCCGCCGACGTCAAATTTCCTGCAGCTTTGCTATCATCAGCGACCTTTCGCCACGCCCTTTTCCCCCAGGTATTCCAATGATCGACCGTGCCGCACGCCTGCAAGCCCTCCAGCAAGCCCTCAAGGAGCGCATCCTGATCCTCGACGGCGGCATGGGCACCATGATCCAGAGCTACAAGCTGCAGGAGGAAGACTACCGTGGCGCGCGCTTCGCCGACTGGCCGAGCGACGTGAAGGGCAACAACGACCTGCTGCTGCTCAGCCGCCCGGACGTCATCCAGGCCATCGAGAAGGCCTACCTCGATGCCGGCGCCGACATCCTCGAGACCAATACCTTCAACGCCACCCGCGTGTCGCAGGCCGACTACGACATGCAGGAGCTGGCCTACGAGATGAACGTCGAGGGCGCGCGCCTGGCCCGCGAAGTGGCGGACGCCAAGACCGCCGAAACCCCGGACCGCCCGCGCTTCGTCGCCGGCGTCCTCGGCCCGACCAGCCGCACCTGCTCGATCTCCCCGGACGTCAACGACCCCGGCTTCCGCAACGTCACCTTCGACGAACTGGTGGAGAACTACAGCGAATCCACCCGCGGCCTGATCGAGGGCGGCGCGGACCTGATCCTGATCGAGACCATCTTCGACACCCTCAACGCCAAGGCCGCAATCTTCGCCGTGCAGGGCGTCTATGAAGAGCTGGGCGTCGAGTTGCCGATCATGATCTCCGGCACCATCACCGACGCCTCCGGCCGTACCCTGTCCGGCCAGACCACCGAGGCCTTCTGGAACTCGGTGCGCCACGCCAACCCGATCTCCGTCGGCCTGAACTGCGCCCTCGGTGCCAAAGAGCTGCGCCCCTACCTGGAAGAACTGGCCACCAAGGCCGGCACCCACGTCTCCGCCCACCCCAACGCCGGCCTGCCGAACGCCTTCGGCGAGTACGACGAGACCCCGGCGGAAATGGCGGTGGTCGTGGAAGAGTTCGCCTCCTCCGGCTTCCTCAACATCATCGGCGGCTGCTGCGGCACCACGCCGGGCCACATCGAGGCCATCGCCAAGGCCGTAGCCAAGTACGCGCCGCGCGCCATTCCGGAAATCCCCCGCGCCTGCCGCCTGTCCGGCCTTGAACCGTTCACCATCGACCGCAGTTCGCTGTTCGTGAACGTCGGCGAGCGCACCAACATCACCGGCTCGGCCAAGTTCGCCCGGCTGATCCGCGAGGAGAACTACGCCGAAGCGCTGGAAGTGGCGCAGCAGCAGGTGGAAGCCGGCGCCCAGGTGATCGACATCAACATGGACGAGGGCATGCTCGACTCCAAGGCTGCCATGGTGAAGTTCCTCAACCTGATCGCCTCCGAGCCGGACATCTCCCGCGTGCCGATCATGATCGACTCCTCCAAGTGGGAGGTGATCGAAGCCGGCCTGAAGTGCATCCAGGGCAAGGGCATCGTCAACTCCATCTCCATGAAGGAAGGCGTCGAGCCGTTCAAGCACCACGCCCGCCTGTGCAAGCGCTACGGCGCCGCCGTGGTGGTGATGGCCTTCGACGAAGCCGGCCAGGCCGATACCCAGGCGCGCAAGGAAGAAATCTGCCAGCGCTCCTACGACATCCTGGTCAACGAAGTGGGCTTCCCGCCGGAAGACATCATCTTCGACCCGAACATCTTCGCGGTCGCCACCGGCATCGAGGAACACAACAACTACGCGGTCGACTTCATCGAGGCCTGCGCCTACATCCGCGACAACCTGCCCTACGCACTGACCTCGGGCGGGGTGTCCAACGTGTCGTTCTCGTTCCGTGGCAACAACCCGGTGCGCGAGGCGATCCACTCGGTGTTCCTCTACTACGCGATCCAGAACGGCCTGACGATGGGCATCGTCAACGCCGGCCAACTGGAGATCTACGACGAGATCCCGCAGGAACTGCGCGACAAGGTCGAGGACGTGGTGCTCAACCGCAGTCCGGACGCCACCGAGGCGCTGCTGGCCATCGCCGATAACTACAAGGGCGGCGGCGCGGTCAAGGAAGTGGAAGACGAAGAGTGGCGCAGCCACAGCGTCGAGAAGCGCCTGGAGCACGCGCTGGTCAAGGGCATCACCACCTTCATCGTCGAGGACACCGAGGAGTGCCGGCAGAAGTGCGCGCGCCCCATCGAGGTCATCGAAGGCCCGCTGATGTCCGGCATGAACGTGGTCGGCGACCTGTTCGGCGCCGGCAAGATGTTCCTCCCGCAGGTGGTGAAATCCGCCCGCGTGATGAAGCAGGCCGTGGCGCACCTGATTCCCTTCATCGAAGCGGAAAAAGGCGACAAGCCCGAGGCCAAGGGCAAGATCCTCATGGCCACGGTGAAGGGCGACGTCCACGACATCGGCAAGAACATCGTCGGCGTGGTACTGGGCTGCAACGGCTACGACATCGTCGACCTGGGCGTGATGGTCCCGGCGGAGAAGATCCTGCAGACCGCCCGCGAGCAGAAGTGCGACATCATCGGCCTGTCCGGCCTGATCACCCCGTCGCTGGACGAGATGGTCCACGTCGCCAAGGAGATGCAGCGGCAGAACTTCAGCCTGCCCCTGTTGATCGGCGGCGCCACCACCTCCAAGGCGCACACCGCGGTGAAGATCGACCCGCAGTACAGCAACGACGCGGTGGTCTACGTCACCGACGCCTCCCGCGCGGTGGGCGTGGCGACCACGCTGCTGTCCAAGGAAATGAAGCCCGAGTACGCCCGCAAGCTGCGCGAAGAGTACGCGGAAGTGCGCGAACGCACCGCCAACCGCAGCGCACGCACCGAGCGCCTGAGCTACGAACAGGCCATCGCCGCCAAGCCGAAGTTCGACTGGGCCGGCTACCAGCCGCCGGTGCCGAGCTTCACCGGCGTCAAGGTGCTGGATGATATCGACCTCAACGTGCTGGCCGAGTACATCGACTGGACGCCCTTCTTCATCTCCTGGGACCTGGCCGGCAAGTACCCGCGCATCCTCACCGACGAAGTCGTGGGCGAAGCGGCGACCAGCCTGTTCAACGACGCCCAGGCGATGCTGAAGAAGCTGATCGACGAGAAGCTGATCAAGTCCCGTGCCGTGCTGGGCTTCTGGCCGGCCAACCAGGTGCACCACGACGACCTGGAAGTCTACGGCGACGACGGCCACAAGCTGGCCACCCTGCACCACCTGCGCCAGCAGACCATCAAGCCCGACGGCAAGCCGAACTTCAGCCTGGCCGACTTCGTCGCGCCCAAGGACAGCGGCGTAAAGGACTACGTCGGCGGCTTCATCACCACCGCCGGCATCGGCGCCGAGGAAGTGGCCAAGGCCTACGAGGCCAAGGGCGACGACTACAGCGCGATCATGGTCAAGGCCCTGGCCGACCGCCTCGCCGAAGCCTGCGCCGAGTGGCTGCACGAGCGCGTGCGCAAGGAATACTGGGGCTACCAGCCCGAGGAGCACCTGGACAACGAGGCGCTGATCAAGGAGCAGTACGTCGGCATCCGTCCGGCGCCCGGCTACCCGGCCTGCCCGGACCACACCGAGAAAGGCACGCTGTTCAAGCTGCTCGACCCGGACGGTCTGTCCGGCGTGACCCTGACCGAGCACTACGCCATGTTCCCGGCCGCCGCCGTCAGCGGCTGGTACTTCGCCCATCCACAGGCGCAGTACTTCGCCGTCGGCAAGCTCGACAGGGACCAGATCGAACGCTACAGCGCGCGCAAGGACCAGGAAATCAGCACCAGCGAGCGCTGGCTGTCGCCGAACCTGGGCTACGACAACTGATCTGACGCCCCACGCCGCAGCCGGGCCCGCCCGGCGCGGCGGTTTCGTCAGGCAGGTCCGCGGCCTGGGGAAAAGCGTCGCTGCATATCCTGCGCAGATGCGGGATAATCCCGGCATCCTGGGCACCCCCAGGGCACAACGGATCGAAGCCGGCCACCCGCCAGGCTTCCGCTGAAGAGAGAGTCACAGATGAAATACCTCACCCCCGAACAAATGGCCAAGCCTCGCAAACGCCGCCTGCTGAAGAAGCTGCGCCTGGGCGAGTTCCAGGAGTTCGGCTTCAGCCTCGAAGTGAACTACACCGGCGACCTGGATGACGTGCTCGACCAGTGGATCGCCTTCGTCGAATCCGAAGGCTGGGTCTTCGTCGGCGGCGCCACCGAAGACGGCGAGTTCACCGGCTACCTGTGCCTGAACGACGTCGGTAGCCTGAGCGAGGCCGACCGCGAGACCACTCGCCTGTGGCTGGAAAAGCAGTCCTGGGTGAAATCCTTCGAACTGGGCGAGCTGAGCGACTGCTGGCACGGCCTGTTCGAGGAGTAAGCACTCCTTGTGCAAAGCGTGGGCGGGCCTCCCCGCCCGCCCACGTCCATCAGCTCACCTCAGATCGCCATCTGCCCCTCCACCTCCTGCAACTTGCGCCGCGCCAGCGCCAGGTTGGCTTTCACCTTGTCCAGCACGTAGTACATGAACACCCCTTCGTGCTTCGCCATCGGGCGGATGATGTGGTACTGCCGGCCGAGGGTGATGAGGATGTCCTCGATCACGTCGTTGAGCGCCAGAGACTTCATGGTCTTGAGCTTGGCGCGAACCACCTCGGTGTTGCCCGCCGCCGCCAGTTCCAGGTCCACGCCGCCTCCTGCCTGCCCGAGCAGCATGCCGCTCTTGGCATCCACCACGGCCGACGCCAGGGCACCATCCAGGTTCAGCAGTTCGTCCAGCGATTGTTGCAGTGCTGCCATAGCGATTACTCCTTGAGTGCGCGTCCTGTTATAGGGGCCCCGCGACCGCGCGCGCCGCGAAGCCTTTTGTCTCAGCCGGCCAGCGACAGATCCGCCAGCCGGGTTGCCGTTCGCTTGGCCTGATAGAGCACCTGGCCAAGCATCTCCTCGCGATCGGCGACCAGGTTGAGGATCATCGGATGGCTCGGATGCGGTATGTCGACGATGACGATGTAGCCCTCACTGGCCTCGACTATCACGTTCTGGTGCGGGCCGACCTCGCTCTCCTGGCCGACCATGGCGCCGAGGGCCGAAATCGAGCAGGCCATGGCGGCCAGCTTGGAAACCTCCAACCCCTTGCCGGCGCGGGAGGCCACCTCGAAGCCGTCGGTGGTGGCGATCACCGCCGCGCTCAGCCGCCCCAGGCTGGCGCCGAGCTCATCCAACGCCTGCTCGGCGTCGTTCCGCAGTCTTTCCGGCAAGCTCGTCAAGGCGTGTTCCATGGTCGACTCCAGTCGGTTGCAAACGTCAGGCTTCAGGCCGCCGTGCATTCCAGTTGCAGCAGGAGCAGGTCGAGCAGCATGCGCACCTGCTCTGCCTCACGTACGTCCACCTCGATGACTGGGAAGCTGTGGCCGGCCCCAGCCAGCGCGGCAGCGTAGTCATCCAGGCCGGGCGCGGGATGCCCAGACAGACGCCCGACGCCGATGACACAGGGCGTACCGGCGATGCAGTCGGCAAAGCCGCGGAGGTAAATCTGCAGGTCGCCCAGCGGATCGGGCCGCGAGTTGTCGATCAGGATCACCAGCCCCAGCGCACCGCGCGCGAGGATGCTCCACATGAAGGCAAAGCGCGCCTGACCGGGCGTGCCATACAGGCGCAGGCGCTCATCGGGTCCGATCACCACCTCGCCATAGTCCAGGCCGACTGTGGTGCGCGCCTTGTCCAGGCTGGGATCGTTGTTCTGCACGTCGGTGCTGACCGGCTCGATGTCGCTGATCGCCGCGATGGCGGTGGTCTTGCCCGCGCCCATGGTGCCGGTGAAGAGGATCTTGTATTCCCTCATCGGCCGGCCTCCGAAGCACCGCCAAGGCCGAGGCTGCGACGGATGCGCGCCAGCAGGCCGACGGGAGCGGCAGCCTGTTGTTCGGCCGGCGCCGGCAGGGCCTCGGCGGGCTGGAACATTTCATGGGAGGCCATCAGGCGGACGAAGCTCTCCGCCACGTGGCGCGGCACGCCGGAGCGCTCGCAAAGCTCGTCCAGGCTCATGGTCCTTGCACAAAGCAGCGTGGCCAGCCGGACGTAGCGGTGATCACCGTTGAGCAGTGACGCGGCCGGCCAGTGCTTCAGGCGCAGGGCTTCACCCGCGGACTGCGCCGGCCGCTGGCCGATGGCGCGAGCGGCACGTTCCAGGCAATCGAATACCTCGCTGGCACGCAGCGGCCAGTGCACCCAGAGCGGCTCACCCTCGGCCGTGCGCAACTGCACCCGCGGCGCGCCCTCCTCCCCCTCCACCAGCAGGTCGGCGGGACCCTCGACATACGCCCAGCTCGCCAAGGTGCGACCACTGAGCAGGCCGACGATGGACTTGAACACCACCTGATCACGCAACGCCATCCGGGCGAACCCGTAGGTGTACTGAAGCTGGTACGGCTGATTCATCGGCGCGCTCCCTTTGGCCAACAAACACCATCAACCTGCTCGGGTTGATCAGGCGGCTCACCGGGACGTAGGAGGATGCCGAGCACAAGCTCGCAGAGGGCGCGGACGAACGTCCGGCCGGCTTGGCAACCCCGCGGTCATGGCCCTTGCGGGCGTTAGATCGGTGGCTTTGCGTCCCTGGCTTTCGCACAGGTTTGCCCTGGTCAATTGAAATTCAGCGTAGTACGCCGCTTTCGTTCGCCAAGCCGAAAAAACGTGACAGACCTCACACAAACATCGGAAATATCACCGGAACAACTTCGCAATGTTCGTAGGCATATTCCGCCCCAAAAGGGAGCAGGAAGCCTGCCCTTCGGCTAGGATTTCCCACAGCGGCGCCTCACCGGCACGGCCCGCCGGATGTCCACAACAAGCCGGAATTCACTGCCCCGAGACGCCATGCTAGAGCGCCAGAGGTTCCAGAACATTCTCAGCCTGGGCCTGCCGATCATCGGCGGCATGCTCAGCCAGAGCCTGCTCAACCTGGTGGATGCAGCCATGGTCGGCCACCTGGGGGAGAAATCCCTCGCCGGGGTCGGAATCGGCAGCTACGCCAACTTCGTCGCCATCTCCCTGGTGATGGGTCTGGGCGCCGGTGTACAGGCGCTGGTGGCCCGCCGGCGGGGCGAAGGTCGCAGCGCCGAACTGGCCGCGCCGCTGAACTGCGGGCTGCTGGTCGCGCTGGGCCTGTCGCTGCCGATCACGCTGATCTGCCTGCTGTTCGCCGAGCCCATCATTCGCGCGCTGTCTCATGATCCGGAGGTGCTGGCGGTCGGCATCCCCTACTTCGAATGGCGCGCGCTGTCGGTACTCGCCGTGGGCCTGAACTTCTCCTTCCGGGGCTACTGGAACGGCACCCGGCGATCAGGCATGTACATGCGCACCCTGGTGGTCATGCACCTGGCCAACGCGGCGATCAGCTACAGCCTGATCCACGGCCTGTTCGGCCTGCCGCGCATGGGCGCAGTGGGCAGCGGCCTGGGCACCACGCTGGCGTTGTACATCGGCTCGCTGATCTACGCCTGGATCACCTGGCGCGATGCGCGCGTCCAAGGCTGCCACCCGCGCCTGCCGAGCGAGCGCGACGTCCGCACGTTGTTGCGCCTGTCACTGCCCAACTCGCTGCAGCAGTTCTTCTTCGCCGCCGGCATCACCCTGCTGTTCTGGATCATCGCCCAGGTCGGCACCCGCGAACTGGCGGTGGCCCACGTGCTGATCAACCTGGCGCTGTTCCTGATCCTGCCCGGCGTCGGCCTGGGCATGGCAGCGACCACGCTGGTCAGCCAGAGCATGGGCGAGCGCGACTTCGACAGCGCGCACCGCTGGGGCTGGGACGTCGTGAAGGTGGCGGCCTGTGGGCTGGCGCTGCTGGGTGCGCCGTTCTGGATATTCCCCGAGGCCATTCTGCGGCTGTTCGTCAGCGATCCTGCGCTGATCGAACTGGGCCGCGTGCCGCTGATGCTCACCGGCATGGGCATGGTGATCGACGCCACGGCGCTGGTGCTGACCCAGGCGCTGCTGGGCGCGGGCGCCGTGCGCACGGTGATGGCGGTCAGCCTGGGCAACCAGTGGCTGTTCTTCCTGCCGCTGGCCTACCTGGTCGGCCCGGTGCTGGGCGGTGGTCTGCTGGCGATCTGGAGCATGCAGATTCTCCAGCGCGGGCTGGCTTCGGCGATCTTCGCGGTGATGTGGCAGAAGCGCCAATGGACGCAGATCGAACTCTAGCGTTCGCTAGCGCAGGAGCTAGGCTTGCAGGCAAAGGGAGGACCAACGATGGACGAGCAACAGAACAAGCCGCCGACCTTCTGGCAGATGCTGCACAGCGTGCTGGCCGCAGCCTTCGGCGTGCAGAGCGGGCGCAACCGGGCACGCGACTTCACCCACGGCAAGCCCAGTCACTTCATCGCCATGGGCATTCTCTTCACGCTGATCTTCGTGCTGCTGCTGTACGGGCTGGTGCAGCTGGTGCTGCATTTCGCCGGGCTGTAGGACAGACGGCGGGGCGTTTGGTACCAGCGGGCCGCAGGACGGCCCGCCGGCACCGCTGTCACTGATGGCTGACCCAGAACACGGCGGTCGCGACCACCAGCAGGATCAGGATGAATGCGGCGCGGGCATCGACGACGCTATCGCTGGTCTTGTTCGACGTTTCTTCGCTCATGCTTCCCCCATCTTCTCGTTATTGGCTGAAGGACCACACCACCAGTTAAGACCAGCTCCGCCAGCCCCGCTACTCCCGCCCCGCTTCGAAAGCCGTTAGGCTTGGCCGCTAGACAAGCACAATGACAAGAGCAAGGAACAGTAATGAACCTGGTATCGCTACAGGACACCGTCGCGCCGGAAGGCGTCTGCTACGGCTGCGGCGGCAGCAACCCGCACGGGCTGCACATCAAGAGCCGGTGGCACGAAGACGGCGTCCACGTCGTCGCCGAGCACCTGCCCGAGGCCAAGTACTGCGGCTGGCCGGAGCTGGTCTACGGCGGCCTGATCGCCATGCTGGTGGACTGCCACTCGAACTGGACCGCCATGGCCTACCACTACCGCGCCGAAGGCCGCGAGCCGGGCAGCCTGCCGCGCATCGACTGCGTCACCGGTAACCTGGGCATCAAGTACATCAAGCCGACACCCATGGGCGTGCCGCTGACCCTCAAGGCCCATGTCGAGGGCGAAGTCGGCCGCAAAAGCCGGATCATTTGCGAGGTCTATGCCGGCGATGTGCTGACCTGTGTTGGCGACTCGATCTTCGTCCGCGTCGACACCTCGCAACTGCGCGATGCCGCCCACGGCCGCGAAGCCTGATCACGGCATAAAAAGCACTAAGCGCAGCCGCACACAGGTGCCCGTGCAAGCCGCGGCCAGACCCGTGATTCAGGTCTGGCGCGGCTTAGATCCGAAAGTTCTCGCCATATACTCAAACATCACTTTTGCGCATATTCCCGAACTGGTATCGTGCGCCCCACTCCGCGTGGAGCGCGTTGCCGTGCGCGCTGGGAAACGCAGTACGCCCTGAGCGCTATAGCCTGACAGCAGGATGATTCATGTACGTATATGACGAATACGATCAAAGGATCGTAGAGGATCGCGTCAAGCAGTTCCGCGATCAGACCCGCCGCTACCTGGCGGGCGAACTGACCGGCGAGGAATTCCGCCCGCTGCGTCTGCAGAATGGCCTGTACATCCAGCGCTATGCGCCCATGCTGCGCGTGGCCGTGCCTTACGGCCTGCTGAACTCCCAGCAGGTTCGCAAGCTGGCGCAGATCGCCCGCGACTATGACAAGGGCTACGCGCACATCAGTACCCGCCAGAACGTCCAGTACAACTGGCCGGAACTGGAAGACGTGCCGGAAATCCTCGCCGAGCTGGCCACCGTGCAGATGCACGCGATCCAGACCAGCGGCAACTGCATCCGCAACACCACCACCGACCAGTTCGCCGGCGTCGCCCATGACGAGCTGGTCGATCCGCGCCCCTGGTGCGAGATCATCCGCCAGTGGTCGACCTTCCACCCCGAATTCGCCCACCTGCCGCGCAAGTTCAAGATCGCCGTCAACGGCGCCGTGAGCGACCGTGCCGCCATCGAGGTGCACGACATCGGCCTGGAAGCGGTGCAGAACGACGCCGGCGAGCTGGGCTTCCGCGTCTCTGTCGGTGGCGGCCTGGGTCGTACCCCGATCGTCGGCAATTTCATCAATGAATTCCTGCCGTGGAAGCACCTGCTGTCCTACCTGGACGCCATCCTGCGCGTGTACAACCGCTATGGCCGTCGGGACAACAAGTACAAGGCGCGCATCAAGATCCTGGTCAAGGCGCTGACGCCGGAAGTCTTCGCCCAGAAGGTCGACGCCGAATGGGCGAACCTGAAGGACGGCCCGAGCACCCTGACCGACGCCGAGCTGCAGCGCGTGGCCGCGCACTTCGTCGATCCGGCCTACCAGGCCCTGGAAAACCAGGACGCCGCCCTCGCCCAGCTCGACGCCGAGCACCCCGGCTTCGCCCGCTGGCGTAGCCGCAACACCTTCGCCCACAAGAAGCCCGGCTACGTCGCCGTGACCCTGTCGCTCAAGCCCACCGGCGTGGCGCCCGGCGACATCACCGACAAGCAGCTGGACGTGGTCGCCGACCTGGCCGACCGCTACAGCTTCGGCGAAGTGCGCAACAGCCATAACCAGAACATCATCCTCGCCGACGTCGAGCAGGCTCAGCTGTTCACCCTCTGGGGCGAACTGCGCGAGAACGGTTTCGCCACCCCGAACGTGGGCCTGCTGACCGACCTCATCTGCTGCCCGGGCGGCGACTTCTGCTCCCTGGCCAACGCCAAGTCGATCCCGGTGGCCGAAGCCATCCAGCGTCGCTTCGACGACCTGGACTACCTGTTCGACATCGGCGCCATCGACCTGAACATCTCCGGCTGCATGAACGCCTGCGGCCACCACCACGTCGGCCACATCGGCATCCTCGGCGTGGACAAGAAGGGCGAGGAGTTCTACCAGGTCTCCCTCGGCGGCAGCGCCAGCCGCGACGCCAGCCTGGCGCAGATCCTCGGCCCGTCCTTCGCCCAGGAGCAGATGGCCGACGTGATCGAGAAGATCATCAAGGTCTACGTGGAACAACGCACCGAAGAGGAACGTTTCCTCGATACCTACCGTCGCATCGGCATCGACCCCTTCAAGGAGCGCGTATATGCAGCGAATCATTAAGCACCGCGAGGTCGTCGACGACCGCTGGCACCTGCTGCCCAAGGACGCGACCCTCGAGACCGTGCCCAACTGCGACGACGTGATCATCCCGCTGAACCTGTGGCTGGAACACGGCCCTGCCCTGCGCGGTCGCGACGGCGGCCTGGGCGTGTGGCTCGATGCGGACGAAGAGCCCGAAGCCATCGCCGGCGACCTTGACAACTTCCAGGTGATCGCCGTGAACTTCCCGGCCTTCACCGACGGCCGCGGCTTCAGCACCGCGCGCCTGCTGCGCGAGCGCTTCGGCTACAAGGGCGAAGTGCGCGCCATCGGCGATGTCCTGCGTGACCAGCTGTTCTTCATGCAGAGCTGCGGCTTCGACGCCTACGCCATCCGCGCCGACCGCGATCCGCAAGCAGCGCTGGCGGGCCTGGACGACTTCAGCGAGGTCTACCAGACCTCGGTGACCCAGCCGCAACCGCTGTTCCGTCGCCGCCAGCTGGCCTGAGCCGGCAGAGCTGATTCAGCGACATGAAAAGGCCCCGCATCGCGGGGCTTTTTCAATTCTGCACGGCGCATTTCTCGTAGGGCGCATAACGCGCCAGCGTTATCCGCCGCCAGGGGACGGCGGATAACCTGTTCCAGGTTATTCGCCCTACGGCCCTTCGTAGGAGCGAGCTTGCTCGCGAACCGATGCAGCGCCGCAACTGCCGGGAACACCGTTCGCGAGCAACCTCGCTCCTACAGAGGGTGCATCCGCCTAGGCCTGCAGACCATCAGGCCCGCACACTCTCCCAGGCAATCTGCGCCAACTGATCGCGACAATCGATGAGGTCCACCCGTGTGCGCCCGGCCAGCCAGTTGCGCGCGTAGTCCTGGCTCGGGCCGATCACCACCGAATTGAACAGCTCCGGCGCCAGCTCCTTGAACGCCCCGGACTTGCGGTGCTCGGAGAGCAACCCGGCAATGCGGCGGCCCTGCTCGCGGTTGGCCTCGCGCAACGCCTCGCCCACTTCTCCCGCCTCGACGCGGCCACGGCTATGCAAGATGAAACGCGCCCACTCCGGGTTGGCCGCCACCCAATCGACGTAGCAGGTGACGAACAGCTTCACGCAGGCCTCCGCGCTCATGCCCTCCTCGATTCCGGCGTCCAGCAGCGCCGCGTACTGGCCAACGCCTGTGAGGTACAGCGCGCCGATGATGCGTTCCTTGTTGCCGTAGTGGTGATAGAGGCTGCCGATGCTGGCGCCGGAGCGGTCGCGGATCATCTCGATGGTGGTGGCATCCACGCCGGATTCGCTGAAGCAGGCCAGCGCGGCCTGGAGGATGTCGTCTTTGCGGGAAGGTCGGGCCATGGGGTTCCTGTTGGAAAAACCGCTCGAACATAATTCTAGAATATTTTTCTAGAATTAATTTCTAGTCTTCGTATACTGCCTGGGCGCGCATCCATCTTCAATCCGCTTTGCCCCGGAGTTGCCATGAGTCAGATGATGCAAATGTACCAGCAGGCCGGCCCCGCGCAGTTCAGCGCCATGATCGGCCAGGTCGCCCCCTACTTCGCCAGCATCGCCCCGCAGTTCGTCGAACTGCGCCCAGGCTACGCGGAAGTGACCTTCCCCAAGCGCCGCGAAGTGCTCAACCACATCGGCACCGTGCACGCCATCGCCCTGTGCAACGCTGCCGAACTGGCCGCCGGGACCATGACCGACGTGTCGATCCCCAAGGGCCGCCGCTGGATTCCCCGCGGCATGACCGTGGAATACCTGGCCAAGGCCGACGGCGACGTACGCGCCGTGGCCGATGGCCGTGCCGTGGACTGGAACCAGGAAGGCGACGTCATCGTCCCGGTGCTCGCCTACGTCGGTGACAAGAAGGTCTTCCGCGCCGACATCACCATGTACATCAGTCAGGCCTGAGGGACCGCGCCATGATCACACCACTTCCCCGCCCGCTGGACAACGGCAATGGCCAAAGCCTCTCCAGCCACTGGTACTACCCACCCGGCGAAGCCCGCGGAGCGGTGCTGATCGTTCCTGCCATGGGCGTCGAACAGCGCTTCTACACGGCCTTCGCCAACTGGCTGGCCGAGCGCGGCTACCTGACAGTCACCTTCGACTATGTCGGCATGGGTAAATCCCGCGCCGGCTCCCTGCGTGACCTGGACGTCGACATCCTCGCCTGGGGCAACCACGACTGCAGCGCCATGCTCGATGCCGTGGTCGCCGCGGCCGGCGAGCTGCCGGTGTACTGGA
The DNA here is from genome assembly GCF_001675465.2 of Pseudomonas sp. AU12215. Classification (NCBI taxonomy): domain Bacteria; kingdom Pseudomonadati; phylum Pseudomonadota; class Gammaproteobacteria; order Pseudomonadales; family Pseudomonadaceae; genus Pseudomonas; species Pseudomonas sp. AU12215. The sequence goes on along the minus strand of NZ_MACM02000017.1, from coordinate 113,695 downwards.
TCGGCCACAGTCTCGGCGGGCAGATACTGCCCTTCGTGCGGGGTACCGAGCGCATCCACCGCGCCTTCACCATTGCCACCGGCAGCGGCTACTGGCGCGAGAACACCAAGGGCTTGCGGCACAAGGCCTGGCTGCTCTGGTACCTGTTGGCACCGACGATCACGCCGCTGCTGGGCTACTTCCCCGGCAAGCGCCTGGGCGTGGTCGGCGACCTGCCGCGCGGGGTGATCGAGCAATGGCGGCGCTGGTGCCTGGACCCGGAGTACTCGGTGGGCGCGGAAGGCGGCGCGGTGCGCGAGGCGTATTCCTCGGTGAGCACACCGATTACCTCCATCTCTTTCACCGACGACGAGATGATGTCCGGGCGCAATACCGAGTCGCTGCACGGTTTCTACCGTGGCTCGCCGAAGACGCTGAAGAGAATCGCGCCGGAGGATATCGGCGTGAAGCGCATCGGTCACTTCGGCTTTTTCAGAAGCCAGTTCGCCGATTCGCTGTGGGCGGATTACCTGTTGCCGGACCTGGGCTGACACCCAGGCCCGGCAGGGCATCAATCCAGATTGACCAGCACCCGACCCACCAGCTTGCCGGCCAGGATCTGGTGGATAGCGGCCGGCAGGTCGTCGAGCTTGACCTCACGGACCGCCGCTTCGAGGTTGTCGAGCTTCCATTGCAGGGACAGTTTGTCCCACATGGAAGCCTTGACCACCAGCGGCAGCTCCACCGAGTCCACGCCCAGCAGGTTCACGCCGCGCAGGATGAACGGCAGCACGGTGGCCTTGAAGGCGGCGCCGGCGGTCAGGCCGCAGCAGGCGACGCTGCCGCCGTACTGCAGCGACTTGACCACGTTGAACAGGATATCGCCGCCCACGGTGTCCACCGCACCGGCCCACTGCTCACGCAGCAGCGGCTTGTCGACGCCGTCGGAGACAGTGGCACGGTCGAGAATCTGCCGCGCGCCAAGGCGGTTCAGCAGCTCGGCCTGTTCCAGCTTGCCGGTGGCGGCAGCCACGGTGTACCCCAGTTGCGCCAGCAGCATCACCGCGATGCTGCCCACGCCGCCGGTGGCGCCAGTGACCAGGATAGGGCCGGCGGACGGCGTCAGGCCGGCGCGCTCGAGCTTGTCGACGCACAGTGCGGCAGTCAGGCCGGCGGTGCCGAGGATCATCGATTCGCGCAGCGACAGGCCCTGCGGGCGCTTGATCAGCCAGGCGGCAGGCACGCGGATGTACTGGCCGAAGCCGCCCGGCGTGTTCATGCCCAGGTCGTAGCCGGTGACGATGACTTCATCGCCCGCAGCGAATTCGCCCACCGAGGACTCTTCCACCACGCCGGCGGCGTCGATGCCGGGAGTGTGCGGGTACTTGCGGGTGACGCCACGGTTGCCGCTGGCGGACAGCGCATCCTTGTAGTTGAGCGAGGAATACTTCACCCGCACCAGCACTTCACCCGCCGGCAGATCGGCAACCTGCCGCTCGGCCATCTGCAGGTCATGCACGCCATGCGCGCTCTCCGTGACCCACAACGCCTTGAATGCACTCATCTCGACCCTCCTCTTTCGAATTCGATAAACGGGCGCGATCCCGGCGCCCGACGCCCAATCATTGCCAGAAGAGTCACTGCCAGAAACGGCTGCGACCCAGGCGGTCCCACCAGGTCACCAGCACGCGATCGATCACGCCGCTGACACCGACGCCGAAGCGCTCCTGGATGGACTTCTTCTGCACATAACTGAGCTGGTAGACATCCGCCTCACGGGCGCGTTCGGCCAGGTATTCGTCGCTGGTCTTCAGCTCGTCGACCAGTTTCTTGCCCAGCGCCGCCTGGCCCAGCCAGACCTCGCCGGTGGCGATTTCGTCGATGGCCAGCTGGGGGCGGTAGTGGACGACGAAACGCTTGAACAGCTCGTGGGTGGTTTCCAGGTCTTCCTGGAACTTCTCCCGGCCCTTCTCGGTGTTCTCGCCGAACACGGTCAGGGTACGCTTGTACTCGCCGGCGGTGAGCACTTCGAAATCGACGTCGTGCTTCTTCAGCAGGCGATGGATGTTGGGCAGCTGGGCCACCACGCCGATGGAGCCGAGGATCGCGAAAGGCGCAGACAAGATGCGCTCGCCGATGCAGGCCATCATGTAGCCGCCGCTGGCGGCGACCTTGTCGACGCAGACGGTCAGCGGCACGCCGGCCTGGCGGATGCGCGCCAGCTGGGAAGCAGCCAGGCCGTAGCCATGGACCATGCCACCGCCGCTCTCCAGGCGCAGTACCACTTCGTCACGCGGGGTAGCCAGGGTCAGCAGCGCAGTCACTTCATGGCGCAGTTGCTCGGTGGCTGAGGCCTTGATGTCGCCATCGAAGTCGAGCACGTACACGCGATTCTTCTCGCCGCCCTTCTTCTTTTTCGCTTCCTTCAGCGTTTTCGCCTCGGACTTGCGCAGGGCCTTGAGCTTGGCCTTCTCCAGCACGCTGTGCTGCAGGCGCTCGCGCAGTTCCTTGTAGAAGTCGTTGAGCTTGTGCACCTCCAGGTGCCCGCTGCCGCCACGACGGCCGCGGCCGCGCAGAGCGGCGATCACCACCAGGACGATGACGATGGCCACCACCACGGTGAAGGTCTTGGCCAGGAAACCCGCGTAATCCGCTAGAAACTCCACTCACATCCCCTTTTACAATTCTGTACGCGCACGCGTGACAAGCGCTGTGAATCCCGCAAGCATACCCACGCCGCCGGCCCGCCACCAGCGCTGGCAAAGCGCTGTATCAGTCCAGCGAATAGCATTCAAACAAGCGTATGTTTTTTCGTTGACAGCCCCAGGTGATCCTCATAACCTCGCCGGAACTTTCAGCCCTGCCGGGACCGCGCGCGTGGGAAGCATCTACCTGATTCGACATGGCCAGGCTTCATTCGGTGCCGACGACTACGATGTGCTCTCGGACACCGGCGTGCGCCAGGCGCAAATCCTCGGCGAGCACCTGGCCAGCCTAGGCCTGCGCTTCGACCGCTGCGTCGCCGGCGACCTGCGCCGTCAGCGTCACACCGCCGAAGCGGTGATGGGCCGGCTAAACGAGGCCGGGATCGATACGCCCACCCTGGAAATCGATTCCGCCTTCAACGAATTCGAAGCCGACGCAGTGATCCGCGCCCACCTGCCGGACCTGCTGGAGATCGAACCGCAGGCGCTGCACATCCTGCGCAACGCCGCCGACCACCGCGCCGAGTTCCAGCGCCTGTTCTCCACCGTGATCGCCCGCTGGGTTTCCGGCGATCACGACAAGGACGGCCTGGTCAGCTGGGCCGAGTTCCTCGACACCGTGCACGGCGGCCTCAAGCGCCTGCTGGAGTCGGCCAGCGGCAAGGACAACATCGGCGTGTTCACCTCCGGCGGCACCATCACCGCGGTGCTCCAGCAGGTGACCGGCATTCCGGCGCTGAACGCCTTCGAGCTCAACTGGCAGATCGTCAACACTTCGCTCAACCGCCTGAAGTTCCGCGGCAGCGAAGTGGCCCTGGCTTCCTTCAACAGTCACGTGCATCTGGAACTGTTGAGGGCGCCGGAACTCATCACCTATCGTTGAGTACCGGCCCAATGCGGCGCCGAGCGCCGCGCGAGAAAACCTAGAAAAGGAATAGAACCATGAGTGTTGCTGACATCGTTTCCACCATGAAGAGCAAGTTCAACGCCAGCGCGGCCGCCGGCCTGGATCTGGTGTTCCAGTTCAACATCGAAGACGGCGACAACCACTACCTGGTCGTCAAGGACGGTACCTGCGAAGTGGTACAGGGCGACGCCGAGTCCCCCAACGTCACCCTGATCATGGACAGCGAGACCCTCAAGGGCATCACCAGCGGCGAAACCGACGGCATGCAGGCCTTCATGGCCGGCAAGCTGCGCGCCGAAGGCGACATGATGCTGGCGATGAAGCTGGGCGAACTGTTCCCGGTCTGATCCGAGGCAAACCTGCCCGCGCAGCACGAAAAACCGGAGTCCCTGGCTCCGGTTTTTTTATGCCCGCGCCTCGCTCCGGCCCGCGAATCAGGCAGCTTGATCGGGGTGCAACACGGACGCCAATAACGTCCCGCCGTGCTTGTGAGCGGCAGACGTCGACATTAGATTAGCCAATGATCACCCGGCGCCATCATTGCTTTGCCTGATTCTGCCGCAACCCATAAGGCAAGAGCACGACGCCACCTTGCGCGCCACCCTTGCCCGCCGCTCTCGCTGCGGTGCGATGACCCGTACAAGCCCAGTACAAGAAGGAACCAGCATGTCGTTGACCGACCAGACCATCCGCTCCCGCGAAGGTGAAGAACTCGACGCCGCCGTGATCGACGGCTACCTCAAGGACCACATTCCCGGCCTGCAGGGCCAGCCGCGCATCAGCCAGTTCCCCGGCGGCGCGTCGAACCTGACCTACCTGATCCAGTACGACAACCAGGAGCTGGTCCTGCGCCGCCCGCCGTTCGGCAAGAAGGCCAAGTCCGCCCACGACATGGGCCGCGAATACCGCATCCTGAACCAGCTCAGGGACGGCTTCCCCTACTGCCCCAAGGCGTACGCCTACTGCACCGACGAATCGGTGATCGGCGCCGAGTTCTACGTCATGGAACGGGTCAACGGCATCATCCTGCGCAGCGACCTGCCCAAGGAGCTCAACCTCGACGCGGCGCAGACCACCGCGCTGTGCAAGAGCTTCATCGACAAGTTCGTCGACCTGCACAACGTCGACTACAACGCCTGCGGCCTGGGTGACCTGGGCAAGCCCGAGGGCTACGTGCAGCGCCAGATCGGCGGCTGGATCGATCGCTACGAGAAGTCCCTGACCCCCGATGCGCCGGCCTGGGAACAGGTGAAGGTATGGCTGCGCGAGAAGATGCCGGCCGACCACCACAAGCCGGGCATCGTCCACAACGACTACCGCTTCGACAACGTCATCCTCGACCCGAACAACCCGATGCAGATCATCGGCGTGCTCGACTGGGAGATGACCACCCTCGGCGACCCGCTGATGGACCTGGGCAACACCCTCGCCTACTGGATCGAAGCGGGCGACCCGCAGCCGATGCAGATGCTGCGCCGCCAGCCCAGCCACGAGCCGGGCATGCTCACGCGCCAGCAATTCGCCGACTACTACGCCGAGCGCGCCGGCATCCAGATCGACAACCTCGATTACTACTACACCTACGGCCTGTTCCGCCTGGCCGGCATCATGCAGCAGATCTACTACCGCTTCTTCCACGGCCAGACCCAGGACAAGCGCTTCGCCACCTTCATCCACGCCAACAAGCTGCTGGAACAGGTGAGCCTGCAGGTCATCGGCAAGTCTCGCCTGTAACGGCGCTAAAGAATAAGGAGAACTCCCCATGTCCAAGACCCAACTGTTCGACCTCGATGGCAAGATCGCCTTCGTCTCCGGCGCCAGCCGCGGCATCGGCGAGGCCATCGCCAAGCTGCTGGCCCAACAGGGCGCCCACGTGATCGTCTCCAGCCGCAAGATCGACGGCTGCCAGGCCGTGGCTGACGAGATCGTCGCCGCCGGCGGCAAGGCCACCGCGATTGCCTGCCACATCGGTGAAATGGAGCAGATCCAGGCCGTCTTCGCGCAGATCCGCGAGCAGTTCGGCCGCCTGGATATCCTGGTCAACAACGCCGCTACCAACCCGCAGTTCTGCAACGTGCTGGACACCGACCTGTCGGCCTTCCAGAAGACCGTCGACGTGAACATCCGCGGCTACTACTTCATGTCCATCGAAGGCGGCAAGCTGATGAAAGCCAACGGTGGCGGCAGCATCATCAACGTTGCCTCGGTCAACGGCGTTACCCCGGGCGAGTTCCAGGGCATCTACTCGGTGACCAAGGCCGCCGTGATCAGCATGACCAAGGTCTTCGCCAAGGAATGCGCGCAGTTCAACATCCGCTGCAACGCCCTGCTGCCGGGCCTGACCGACACCAAGTTCGCCTCGGCCCTGGTGAGCAACGACGCCATCCGCAACGTTGCCCTGCAGCGCATCCCGCTCAAGCGCGTAGCCGACCCGAGCGAAATGGCCGGCGCCGTGCTGTACCTCGCCAGCGACGCCTCCAGCTACACTACCGGCGTGACGCTGAACGTGGACGGCGGCTTCCTCGCCTAAGCGCTTTCGCGGAAACGAGAAAGGGAGCCATCCGGCTCCCTTTTCTGCTTTTTGCAGGAGCGAGCAGGCTCGCTCCTGCAGACGGCGAATTACTGCCACTCCTTGAGTGCCTGATTGGCCGCCGCATTCATCGGCTCGGCGGTCAACCCGCCCGCCCCATAACGCACGGCGAATACCGCCTGGTCGGCCATTGGCAGATAATTCACCCGCCCGGCTTTCGGCACGAAAGTCAGCAGATCATGCTGGCCATCGCGCAACCAGCGCCAGAGATCGATCCCCGGCGCTTCGGAAACCAGCGACACCTTGCGCCCGAGGGACTGCTGCTCAACCGCCAGGAAGCGGCCGGACAGATCCTGCAGGCGATAACCGGGCGCCATGCCGATCAGCCGTGCCAGGCCTTTCCACTCCAGTACCCGCGCATCCAGTTGCCAGAGGTCGCCGGCCAGCTCCACGCGACGCTCCTCGTCGCCCTGCAGCAGCGTCACGTCATAGCGTTGCTCGCCGACCTTGTGGAAGCTCAGGGTCGCCAGCGGCCGCTCTGCCGGCAGCGCGTCATAGCTGCGCAGGTCCCAGGCCACCAGCGCCACCAACGCGGCCAAGGCCACGAACAGCATTCCCGCCGTACCGCGCAACCAGCCGAGGAACCAGTGACGGTCGAACAGGATTCGGGCGGCTACCGCCAGGGCCAACAGCGCCAGGATGGCAACGACCCAGGCCAGACCGTCGTACTGCATCGAATGATTTCCTTCCTCGTAGAATTGCCGGCATTATGCGCACCGCGTACCTGCGCGGCCAGCCAGACCGTCGCAGCTTTCGGGTCCGTTAACGTTTCCTATGCCACCCGCTCTTTACAAAAGAGTGGCTGGACGGGCCCCTGATCAAGGCGAACCCAATGCCCTTCGAACTCGTCGTAGACCCGACCACCCTCGTCATCCTCGCCGGCGTCGCCTTCCTCGCCGGTTTCATCGACGCCATTGCCGGCGGCGGTGGCCTGCTGACCATCCCTGCCCTGCTCACCGCCGGCGTCCCGCCGCACCTGGCGCTGGGCACCAACAAGCTCAGCTCGACCTTTGGCGCCGCCGTGGCCAGCTATACCTTCTACCGCCGCAAACTGTTCCAGCCGCGCAAGTGGCGCAAAGGGCTGATCGCCACCGCCATCGGTGCAGCGCTCGGCGCCTGGGCCGCGCACCTGATGCCGGCGGAATGGCTGAACCGCATGCTGCCGGTGGTGGTGTTCGGCTGTGGCCTGTACCTGCTGTTCGGCAAGACGCCCGAAGCGCCGCTGGACGCCAACCCGCAGATCGCCCAGGGCCGGCAGTGCCCGCAGGGCCTGGGCCTGGGTTTCTACGACGGCGTGGCCGGGCCCGGCACCGGCGCCTTCTGGACCGTCAGCACGCTGCTGATGTACCCGCTGGACCTGGTACGCGCCAGCGGCGTGGCGCGCAGCATGAACTTCGTCAGCAATATCGTTGCGCTGGCGGTGTTCATCGCCTCGGGCCAGGTGGTCTGGCTGCTGGGGCTGTGCATGGGCAGCTCGCTGATGGTCGGCGCCTACTTCGGCGCGCGCACGGCGATTGGCGGCGGCGCCAAGTTCATCCGCCCGGTGTTCATCCTGGTGGTATTGGCGCTGACCGTGCGCCTGGCCTGGCAGCACTGGTTCACTGCCGCGGCCTGAAGTCGGCCGATACGGCGCCTGGAGTCAGGCGCCGCCGGGCAGGACGGGATCGGGACGACCGGCGCGGCGCGCCAGGTAGACCTCGATCAGGTAGCGGGCGATGGAGCGCTCGGCCGGCAGGCGCGGCAGCTCGTCGACGTGGAACCAGCGGGCATCCTCGATCTCGTCCGGCTGCATGACGATCTCGCCGCTGACGTACTCGGCGTGGTAGCCGAACATCAGCGAATGCGGGAACGGCCAGGGTTGGCTGCCCATGTAGCGGATATTGCCGATCTCGACGCCGACCTCTTCGCGCACTTCGCGCGCGACGCAGTGCTCCACCGACTCGCCCGGCTCGACGAAACCCGCCAGGGTGCTGTACATCCCCGGCACGAAGCGCGGCGAACGGGCCAGCAACACCTCATCGCCACGGGTCACCAGCACGATCATGCTCGGCGACAGCAGCGGGTAACGCTGGATGCCGCAGCTTTCACACTGCATGGCGCGGTCGCGGGGCATGCGCTGATTGGGCTGCCCGCAGCTGCCGCAGAAGCGGTTCTGCCGCCACCAGATGCCGATCTGGCTGGCGAAGCCGAGCATGGCGAAGATGTCTTCCTCGGCCTGCATCATGAATTGGCGCAGGCCGATCCAGCTGGCACCCTCCAGCGGGTCGGTACGATCGACTTCCAGCAGGTACACCGGCTCGCCATCGAACTGCCCGACGGCGTGCTCGGAAAGCACGGAAAGGTCCTGGCGCTTGAGCCAGTCACGGGGGAACAGCACGCCGTTGCTGTCGGCAAGGAACTGCTGCTGGCAATGGGCGAGCGCCCAGCCACCGTTCGTAGCCACCTCGAACATCGAGGATTCCCAACGCCCGGTACGCATCAGGCAGCCACCGTCAGGCCCAGGGCCTTGACGCTCTCGCTGGCGACGTCCAGGACGTCGGGTTGGCCTTCAGGCCGCATCATGGCTCCACCCTCCAGGTAGTACTCCAGGCCGGTCAGAGCATCGGCCAGGGTTTCCAGCATCTGCTCGGACGGCATCTGGGTCGTCTCGATCATCTGCCCCTGAATGTAATCGGCACAGGCACCCACGAGCAATGCCGCACGCTCCTGGCCGAGGAACCACAGGCCGCCGCGCACTGCCTGCAGGCTGATCGGCACGTTGGCCAGGTGCAGCTTGTCGCCGTTGGATTCCAGGTACGCGGTGATCGCGCGCTTGGCCAGCGCCAGGCCCGACTGGGCTTCGTCGATCACCACAATGCGCGCTTCGGCAAGCTGATGCACGGCGAAGGAATCGTCCTCCCCCATCGGCGCCGGGCGCGCGCTCATGCGCTCGCCACGCTCCAGGTTGCCGACCATGCTTTCGACGTACAGCAACGCGTCGGCCAGTGCGTTGAGCGCAGCCGGATCGTCCACCGCGCCCTTGGCGACCCAGCCGGCGACCACGCCATGCTGGTGCTGCAGCGAAGTGGCGGCAGAGTTCAGGCCCACCATGCCCAGGGTCTTGGCCAGCTTGCCCAACTGGGTGTGCAGGATGCCCAGCGCATCGGCCTGGGAAACGCCGCGCTCGATCAGGTCGAGCTGGTCCTTCACCGCCGTTAGCTCCTCGCGGATTGCCACCGACAGCGAGCGCATCACCGACTGGCCGGGGCCGGACAGGCGTTGCGACTCGTCTTCGAGCAGGTGATCGGTGAACGGCAGCGGTGCCAGGCCGAACACCTGGCGCAGCTCGGTGGCGCGCACGCCGCCGGTGTCCGCCAGTGTGGTGAGATAGAGCAGTTCCTTGAGCAACTGCCGCGGCGCTTCGTATTGCGGGTTGGCGATCAGTTGCTTGAGCTCGCGATCCAGGCGCGAGAACACCAGCTTGCGCGTCTTGCGCGGCAGCATCTGCGCGTCGACCAGCGCTTCCAGCGCGCCGGCGCCGACCCAGCACAGGCGGGTGCGCGCGGCACTGCCCAGCAGCACGTCGAGCTTGCCCAGCGCGCGGCCCATGAGCTTGAGGCTCGGATAGAGATTCTGTTCGCGGATCAGCCCTACCAGGCCGACCTGGTACATCTGCCGCAGGCGGCGGACTTCACGCGCTGGGTCGTCCACTTGCGGCGCGGTAACGGCACGCAGCGGGCGCGGCAGGTCCAGGCGCGCACTGAAGAAGAAGCTCTCCGGCAGCGCGGGCTGGCCAGCGGCCTGGCGCACGTCGTTGATCGCCGGCAGCAGCAGCTCGGGGATTTCCTGGCGGTGCGCCTCGAGGTTTTCCAGGTAGCGGCGCAGCACATAGAGCGCATTGCCGAGCGCAGCCAGTTGGCCGTCGCGGTCTTCGCTGACCCCGGTGGGAATGTCGGTGGCCAGATCCAGCGCTTCCTGCGCCAGCAGCTCGGCACCCGCCAGCTCGATCAGGTTCAGCGTGCCGCGAATCTGTGTCAGGCAATCGACGGAATGTTGCAGCAGGCTGCCGTTCTGACGCTCGGCAATGAAGTGCTCGAGGTTCTGCTCGGCCTCCTCCATCGTGGCGAACAGCTCGTCGCGGACCAGACTGAGGGACGTGGCTCCAGTAACCATCGGCCTAGTGCGCCTCCTGCGCGCAAGAAGAGTGGACGGACATCAATCGGCGAACTCGGCGGTCTTCTTGCTCATGTGCGCCATCATGGCGGCCTGCAGGTCAGCGGACTGCAGCATCGCGGCGTTCCAGGTGGCGATGTATTCCAGGCCGTCCTCGACGCGGTGGTCGCGGGCGTAGCCGATCATTTCCTTGGTGCCGCGGATGGCGATCGGCGACTTCGCGGCGATCTGCCGGGCCAGCTCCATCACGCCGTCGAACAGCGAGGCGTGGTCGGCGTAGACGCTGTTGACCAGGCCGATGCGCTGGGCTTCCTCGGCATTGACGTTGCGCCCGGTATAGGCCAGTTCGCGCATGATGCCGTCGCCGATCAGGCGCGGCAGGCGCTGCAGGGTGCCGACGTCGGCAGCCATGCCCATGTCGATTTCCTTGATGGAGAACTGCGCGTCCGCGCTGCAGTAGCGCATGTCGCAGGCGGAGATCAGGTCGATGCCGCCGCCGATGCAGTAGCCCTGGATCGCCGCGAGGACCGGCTTGCTGCAGTTGTCCACGGCGTTGAAGGAGCCCTGCAGCTGGAGGATGGTCTTGCGCAGGGCGCGGGCATTGCGGCCGACGTCCTTGCCCAGCTGGCTGGCAGCCTGGGCCAGCAGCGCCAGGTCGATACCGGCGGAGAAGTGCTTGCCGGCGCCGCTGAGGACGACTACCCGGACTTCATCCGTTTCATCGGCCCACTGGAAGATATCGATGATTTCCTTCCAGAAATCGGCATTCATCGCGTTGAGTTTTTCCGGACGGTTGATCTGCACATGGGCGATCTTGTCCGCCAGCTCGATGCGGAAGGCTTTGTATTCTTTCACGGGGATGTCCTCGGGTATGCCCTGCTTCTCGTCTGGGTGCGGCGCAGTGCCGCTGGAGCCCGGGCCAACAGTTCTTATTCGTGCTGGGAATCAGATTTTGGAAATCGCGTCACTATAACAAGGCGAAACTAAAAGTCGATGCCGTGGTCTGTGACGCAGCCCACGGCATCGGGCGGGAACTGGCTCGCAGATCGGCCAGCAAGTGCTTGATCTGGCAGCAAGGCCCGGTACGCGACAATCAGTCGCCGGCCGCCACCGGTAAACCCTGGGCGCGATTGCGGTACTGCCGCCAGGTGTACATCGGGATGCCCGCCATGAACACCAGGAAGCCCCAGAAGATCGCCTGTTCGCCGGTGCCATAGAGCGCCCACAGCGAATAGAGGAAGCCCAGGCAACCGATGGCCAGCACCTGCGGGCGCGAGCGTGGAGAGAAGGATTCCGGCTTGGTCGCCAGCAACTGCAGCAGCGCCGCGGTGCAGAAGGCGTAGGGCACGACACCGGTCATGGTGCCGAGCAGGATGATGACGTTGAACACCTCCACCAGCTCGCCGTGACCATCGACCATCACCAGTGCCGTCACCAGCAGCCCGGAAGAAAGCAGCCCATTGGCCGGCGCGCCGTTCTTGTTGAGTTTGCCCAGGGACTCGGGGAACAGCCCGTCACGGGCCGGCGCCACCGGAATCTGGCCCTGCAGCAGCACCCAGCCATTGAGCGCGCCCAGGCAGGCGATCACCGCACCGCCCGCGACCAGGTAGTAACCCCAGTTGCCCAGCAGGATGCGCGCGGCATCGGCGAACGGCGACGTGGACTTGGCCAGTACCTCCGGCGGCATCAGGCCCTGCACGGCGGTGATCGAGAGGATGTACACCGAGGCGGCCGCCAGGGTGCCGAACAGTGTGGCGCGGGGGATGGTCTTCTTCGGGTCCCGCACATCGTCCGCCGGCACGGTTGCCGACTCCAGGCCGATGAACGACCAGAGCGTCAGCGCCGCCGTGGTGGCGATGGCCTGGGCATACCCCATGTTCGGCAGTTCGCTCGGCGCCGGGATGGTCAGGTAATCCGGATTGAAGTGGAACCAGCCAAGAATGCCGACCAGCAGCAGCGGAATCAGCTTGAGCGCGGTCAGGCAGTTCTGCACCACGGCGAAGGCGGTGATGCCGCGCAGGTTGATCAGGGTGCACAGCCAGATCGCTCCAATGGCCGTGGCGACCATCAGCAGCGGATCGGCCAGCGCCGGAATGAACACCCGCAGGTAGCCCACCAGCGTGACGGCAATGGCGGCGTTGCCGATCCATGCGGCTTTCCAGTAGGTCCAGGCACACAGGTAGCCGGCAAAGCTGCCGAAGCCGTCACGGGTGTAGGCATAGGGGCCGCCCGCACCGGGGTTGAGCCGGGCGAGCCGGGCAAAGGTAAACGCCAGGATCACCGCCCCGGTGCTCGATACCAGCCAGCCGAACAGACTGAGCCCGCCGAACGCCGCCAGGCTCGACGGCAGCAGGAATACCCCAGACCCAACCATGTTGCCGACCACCAGCGCAGTGCAGCTCCAGAACCCCATGCTGCCCTTTTTCGCTTCCGCCATCTGCGCTCCTTAGAAGCCCGCGACCCGTACTTTTCATTTTGTTGCCCTGCCCCTTGCGAAGACGCAGAGCGGCGATCTGTCCTACAGGGTAGACAGCGCCGGGCAAAGGAGGAAACCGATTTGCGAGGCGACACCGCCCGTTTCGAACGGTTTCGCCCCGTAAGGTCAATGTCGCTGCAGAAAATCCGTCGCTCAGGCCCGGCCGACCTGGCGCCCGCCAAGGCCGTACAGCTGCTCGAACTGCAGCGCTGGCATCGGCTTGGCGAACAGGTAGCCCTGCCCTTCATTGCAGCGCTCGGCACGCAGGCGGTCGCGCTGCGCGGTGGTCTCGATGCCTTCGGCGATGGTTTCCAGGTCGAAACTGCGCGCCATGTCGAGGATGGCACGGATCACCGAAAAGTCCTGCTGGGTTTCCAGCATGCCGTTGACGAAGCTGCGGTCGATCTTGATCCGCGAGAGCGGATAGGTCTTGAGCAGGCTGAGCGATGCGTAGCCGGTGCCGAAATCGTCGAAGGCGATGCCGACCCCATAGGAGCGCAGGCTCTGCAGGGTGCTGAGCACGCTGTCGTCGTGGTTGAGCACGATGTTCTCGGTGATTTCCAGCTCCAGCGCCTCGGCCGGCAGCCCGTGACGCTCCAGCGCCTCCAGCACCTGGGTGACCAGGTTGCCCATGCGGAACTGTGCGCCGAACAGGTTGACGCCCATGCGCAGGTCCGGCGCACCGTTGCGCCGCCAGTAGGCCGCCTGGGCGCAGGCCTCGTCCAGGATCCAGGCGCCGACGATGGCCGCCAGCGGCCCGCCTTCCAGCGACGGCAGGAAAGCCGCCGGCGACAGCAGGCCGCGCTGCGGATGCTGCCAGCGGATCAGCGCTTCGGCGCCGCGCAGCGAGCCGTCGCGCAGACTGACCTGGGGCTGGTAGAACAGCAGGAACTCCCCATTGGCGACCGCGCGGTGCAGCTCCATGCCGTAAAGGTGCCGCGCCGCTGCCTCCATCTTCAGCGCCGGGACGAACACGAAGGCATGACTGCGCCCGCTGATCTTGGCCTTGAACAAGGCCAGGTCGGCGTCACCGACCAGCTCCAGCGCTTCCTGGGCATGCAGCGGGGCCAGCGCCACGCCACAACTGGCGGCAACATGGATTTCATGGGCATCGATGAGGATCGGCTCGGCGATGCTGGCGATCACGGCCTGGGCGAAACGCATGGCGTGTTCCGGCGAAAGCAGGTTGGGCTCGAGGATGGCGAACTCGTCGCCACCGATTCGCGCGACCGTGGCGCCGTCGGTTGCCAGACGCTCCAGCCGTTCGGCCACTTGCCGCAGGATGCCGTCACCGACCGCATGGCCAAGGGAGTCGTTGACGTCCTTGAAGCCGTCCAGATCGATCATCAGCACCGTCGCCGGCCGCGACTGCACCAGCAGTTCCTCGGTTCGGCGATAGAACTGGCCACGGTTGGCCAATCCGGTGAGCACGTCGACGCTGGCCAGTTGGCGCAGCGCTTCTTCCTCCTGATGGCGGGCGGTGAGATCCTTGAGTACGGCCTCGAACTTGAGCTTGCCCTTCTCCGACCAACTGAACAGCGTCAGGCCCAGGGACAGCTCGGAACCGTCCTTGCGCACACCGGTGATTTCCCCCGGCACGGCCACGCCATCCAGCGAAGTGGCATCGCTGGCCCCGCTGATCAGCGCGCGGAATGACGGACGCTCACGCTCAGGTAACAGCAGCTCGAAAGCCTGCCCGCTGCCTTCGACCAGGTCGTAACCGAACAGGTTGGCCGCCGCCTCGTTCCAGGCGCCGATCTCACCCCAGCAGTCGAACCACACCACGGGCGTGGGTGAGGTACCGGCGTATTCCTCGAACAATGGCCGGGTGCGCGACGAGGCGACTTCGATGCGCCGCAACTCGAGCCGGTCCGACGCCATGCGCGCCAGCTCGACCAGGCGTTCGCGGTCCTCACCGGAAAAGTCCTCGTGGGGCCTGCTGTCGATGATGCAGAGAGCCCCCAGCGCCTGCCCTTCCACTGAAAGCAGCGGCACGCCGGCATAGAAGCGCACGCCATTGGGCGCGGTCACCAGCGGATTGTCGTGGAAGCGCTCGTCGCGGCTGGCGTCGCCCACCACCATCACCCCGTCCTGGGCGATGGCATGGGCGCAGAAGGATACGTCGCGCCCCATGTCCACCTCGCCGATGCCTGTGGCGGCGGCGAAGAACACATGGTCACTGCCGATCATGTTCACCGCCGCAACGGGCATGCCGAACATGCGGACCGCAATCTGCACCACCGGGTCCAGGCTGGGCAGCAGGCTTTCGTCGTCGAATCCATAGTCGGCGAGTGCGCTCAGGCGCTCGCTTTCATTCGGCAACGTCACGGGACAGCGCATAGGGGAAACCTCCCTTTTTCCTCAAGTTCTCCCTTTACCGGTGCGCACAAGAATAGTTCCACTTTTCATACAGTGATGTATGTCACTTCTATCAGAAGCCGGACGGTCATTTGCAGCACTCCACGGTGTAACGCTTCTGCCCGTCTACCTCGCGGACCTGCAGGCCATGGACGTCCGAATCGAAGCCGGGGAAGTTGCGCTCGAAACTCTGGGCGAAGGCCAGGTAATCGAGTATGGAACGGGTGGATTCGGTGAACCGTTCGCCCGGCATGATCAGCGGGATTCCTGGCGGATAAGGCACCAGCATCACCGCGGCAACGCGCCCTTCCAACCGATCGATAGGTACCGCCTCGACCTCGCCGCGCACCAGTTGCGCGTATGCGTCGGCCGGGCGTGTGGCGATCTCCGGGAGCACCGTGTACATGCGCTTCATCGCCTTCGCCGTGGCGTGGTCGCGATAACAGCGGTGCAGTTCATCGCACAGGTCGCGCAGGCCCATACCTGCATACCGCGCGCCGCCGGCCTGGGCGACGCTGGGCAGGGCATCCGCCAGCGGCTGGTTGGCATCGTAGCTGCGCTTGAACTCCAGCAGCTCGGTGACCAGGGTGCTCCATTTGCCCTTGGTCACGCCCATGGAGAAGAGTACGAGGAAGGAATACAGCCCGGTCTTCTCCACCACCAGCCCACGCTCCCAGAGGAAGCGGCTGACTACCGCGGCGGGAATTCCCCGCGAATCCAGCCGGCCGCCAGCGGTCAGGCCCGGTGTGGCCAGGGTCACCTTGATCGGGTCGAGCAGGACGTAGTCTTCCACCGCGTCGCCGAAACCGTGCCAGTCGGCATTGGGCTCCAGCACCCAGTCGCGGGTTTTCACTTCGTCGGTCCCCTCGACGCCCGGCGGCTGCCAGACGCAGAACCACCAGTCGTCCTCGGCGAGGTTCTGCTGCACGTTGGCCAGCGCCCGGCGGAAGCTCAGGGCCTCGTCGAAAGTCTCCTGGATCAGTGAACGCCCCGCCGGGCCCTCCATCATTGCCGAGGCCACATCCAGCGAGGCGATGATGCCGTACTGCGGCGAGGTGGAGATGTGCATCATGAAGGCTTCGTTGAAGCGCGCCTGTTCGAAGCGCCGGGAGCCTGCGTCCTGCACGTGGATCATCGAGGCCTGGCTGAACGCCGCGAGCATCTTGTGCGTGGAGTGAGTGGTGAACACCAGCGGGCCGCTGTCATCGCGGCGGGTGCCCATGCCGTAGCGGCCGCCGTAGAACTCATGGAACGCCGCGTAGGCGTACCAGGCTTCGTCGAAATGCAGTACTTCGACGCTGTCGCCCAGGGCCTGCTTGATCATCTGCGCGTTGTAGCAGAGGCCGTCATAGGTGGAATTGGTGACCACCGCCAACCGCACTTTCGGCTCGCGGCCACGCGCCAGCGGGCTGGCCTCTATCTTCGCGGCGATGGATTCGCGGCTGAACTCGGACAACGGGATCGGCCCGATGATGCCCAGCTCGTTGCGCTCCGGCGTCAGGTACAGCGGGATGGCGCCGGTCATGATGATCGAGTGGAGAATCGACTTGTGGCAGTTGCGGTCCACCAGCACCAGGTCATCGCGACAGACCATGGAATGCCAGACGATCTTGTTCGCCGTGGAGGTGCCGTTGATCACGAAGAAAGTGTGGTCGGCGCCGAAATTGCGCGCGGCGCGGGCCTCCGCCTCGGCGAGCGGGCCGGTGTGATCGAGCAGCGAGCCCAGTTCGGGCACTGAGACGGAGAGGTCCGACCGCAGGGTGTTCTCGCCGAAGAACTGGTGAAAGGCCTGCCCCACCGGGCTCTTGCGATAGGCCACGCCACCGCCATGGCCGGGCGTGTGCCAGGAATAGTTGGACTGCGCGGTGTGCTCCACCAGCGCGCGGAAGAACGGCGGCAACAGGCCTTCCAGGTATTTGCGCGCCGCACGGCTGACCTGGCGCGCGAGGAACGGCACGGTGTCTTCGAACAGATAAAGGATGCCGCGCAACTGGTGCAGGTCGGCCATGGACTCGGCCGGCGCATTCTCGATGGTCATCTGCTCGCCCAGGGCGAAGATCGGCAGCTGCGGCGCGCGCACCCGCGCCATGCGGATCAGCTCCACCACGTCCTGCAGCAACCGCTGATTCTCCCCCGCCCCCTCGGCGGCAACCAGGATGCAGGCGAGACCATGGTGGGTGGAGGCGACGATGCGCCCCTCCGCGGAGCTCGCAGTGGAGAGGATGCTGAAGCCGTCCTGCTCCAGCTCCCGCGCGATATCCCTCACCCGGTCGCCGGCCACGGTATCGGCCTTGATGTCGCGGTGAACGATGAGGATGGGGAACTTCAGGTCTTTGTACATTGTGAACCCCTGAAAAGACGTACGACTAGCGTCGATCCTCTTCAGAGTATGGGCTCACGGAATGTAGGGGAATGCGCTGGACTGACGGCTGTACGAAAACGTCGCGTGGCTGACAGGAACGCTCACCTCGAGCGCTTTGCTCTGGCTAGCGTCCACAGAAATGAAAAGGCCCCTGTTCAGGGGCCTTTTCTCGGTCAACGCGGAGGATCACTCCTTCGGTGCTTCCATCTGCGCCCACAGCGACGGGCCGCCAGCGGACTTCTCGATCACCGCCAGGCGCGCAACATGCGCCTCGATTTCCGCATCGGTGGCGCGGATCACCCGGGTCAACCCACGTTCGGCCGCCAGGCGGCGAATCGCCGTGGCCGTGGCGCGCCCGCTGCCGTCACCTTCGGCGCCATTGCCCGCCAGCGACAGGCTGGTCTGGCCACCGGTCATTGCCAGGTAGACGTCGGCCAGAATCTCGGCATCGAGCAGTGCGCCGTGCAAATCACGGCCGGAGTTGTCGACGCCATAGCGCTTGCACAGCGCATCGAGGTTGTTGCGCTGGCCCGGATGGCGCTCGCGGGCCATCAGCAAGGTGTCGAGGATAGAGCAGTAGTCGGCGACTTCGGCGCGCTCGCTCTGACCGATCAGGGCAAACTCGTTGTTGATGAAGCCAACGTCGAACGCCGCGTTGTGGATGATCAGCTGCGCGCCATTGATGAACTCGAAGAAGTCATTGGCCACCTCGCGGAAGCGCGGCATGTCCTTGACGTACTCGTTGGTGATGCCGTGGACGGCGATGGCGCCCTCGTCGATCTCGCGGTCGGGCTGCAGGTAGACGTGGAAGTGCCGGCCAGTCAGGCGGCGGCCTTCGAGTTCGACGCAACCGATCTCGATGATCCGGTGGCCGTCGGTGACCGGCATACCGGTCGTTTCAGTATCGAGTACGACGCTGCGCATTCTGTGAGAACCCTTCTTGCGGTTGATTCGCCCGGGCTGATCCGGGCGAGCTTGATGCTGATAGCGGGACGCTTAGCGCGGCAGTTCGCTCACGCCACGGTTGGCGAGCATGTCGGCACGCTCGTTGCCGGGATGGCCGGTGTGGCCGCGCACCCAGCGCCATTCGACAGTATGCCGGTTCACCTGCTCGTCCAGCGCCTGCCACAGGTCGGCATTCTTCACCGGCTGCTTGGCGGCAGTCTTCCAGCCACGCTTCTTCCAGTTGACCATCCACTCGGTGATGCCCTGCATGACGTACTGCGAATCGGTGACGATGCGCACGTCGCAATGCCGCTTGAGCGCGGCGAGGGCCATGATGGCGGCCATCAGTTCCATGCGGTTGTTGGTGGTTTCGGCCTCGCCGCCCCACAACTCGCGCTCGGCACCCTTGTAGAACAGCACGGCGCCCCAGCCACCCGGCCCCGGGTTGCCCTTGCAGGCGCCGTCGGTGTAGATCTCGACTTTCTCTTCGCTCATTTGGCTCGCTTTCAGGACTCGGAATCGCGACGACTGACCTTGGCCACCGGCAGCGGCACCAGTTGGCCGCGCGGTTCACGACGGGGCTGACGCAGGGGCCGCAGACCGACCACCAGCTTGCGCGCCACCAATAGATAGAAGCCGGCGCCGGAGCCCTGCAGCACGGGGCCCCAGGTTTCCATGCGGGCCAGACGGCCCTGCCATTTCGCCGATGCAAGCGGCGGACGATAACACCCGAAGCGGCGTTTCTCCAGCGCGAAGCCCAGCAGGTTGAGCCAGTCGCAGACCCGACCGGGCGAGATGCAGCGGGCGCGGCGCAAGGCATCACGAGCGAAGTAGTGGCGAATACCCCAGGCGCTCCGGGGATTCACTCCGACCACCAGCAGGTGCCCTCCGGGACGCACGCTGCGCGCCGCTTCACGCAATAAACGGTGCGGCGACAGGCAGAAATCCAGGCCATGCTGCAGCAGCACCACGTCCGCGGCGTGCTCGCCCAGCGGCCAGGCAGCTTCGTCGCAGGCGATCTCCACGCCGGGCAGCGGCGGCCCGAGGCGCACGCCGCGCTGGATGTTGCCAACGCTGGCCGGCAACTCCGCGTGCGGCCCGTAATGGACCAGGTAACCGCCGAAATAGCGCTCCAGCTCGTCGATCAGCAACTGCTGCTCTTCGGCGAGCATCATTCCGCCAATCGGCCCGGACAGCCAATGGCGAGCCTGGTCGATCAGCTCCAGCCAGTCGGCATCGGCCTGGGCGAAGGGTTCTTCGATCATCACGTCCCCCTGTGGCACAGCGCGACACAAAAGTGCGTATCCGCACTACTATGCGCCAATGCCCACCACTTGGCGACTTTCGACCCATGATACAGATAGATGCCCTGCCCGCCTTTTCCGACAACTACCTCTGGCTGTTGCAGGATGTGACCCGCCGCGAATGCGCCGTGGTCGATCCGGGTGATGCCGCACCGGTCGAGCAATGGCTGCTGGCCCATCCTGGCTGGAAGCTGACCGACATCGTGATTACCCATCACCATGCCGATCATGTCGGTGGCGTTGCCCGCCTGAAGTCCGAGACCGGCGCCCGCGTGCTGGGGCCTGCAGGGGAGAAGATTCCAGGGCGCGACGTGGCGCTGGAGGACGGCGACCATGTGGAGGTGCTCGGACTGGATTTCGAGGTCATCCACGTACCCGGCCATACCCTGGGCCACATCGCCTTTTTCCATGCAGCAGACAGCATCGAGGAAGGAGAGCAGCCGCTGCTGTTCTGCGGCGACACCCTGTTCGCGGCGGGCTGCGGCCGCCTGTTCGAAGGCACGCCGGCCCAGATGCATGCCTCGCTGAGCCGACTGGCCGCCCTGCCCGGCCACACTGCTGTGTACTGCGCCCACGAATACACCTTGAGTAACCTGCGCTTCGCCTGTGCCGTGGAGCCGGAAAACCCGGTCGTCCTGGCGCGCTTCGAAGAAGTCAGCCGCTGGCGCGAACAGGGGAAGATCAGCCTGCCTTCTTCCATTGACCTGGAGAGGGCGACGAATCCTTTCCTTCGCGTGTCAGAAACATCCGTTAAGAAAATGGCCGACGAGCGGAATGGCCAGCAAATCCGCACGCCGGAAGAGGTCTTTGCGACCATTCGCCGCTGGAAGGACCAGTTCTGAGGCCTGGCGAAATCTTGACCAGGGCAGGCTCGGTTTCTAGAATCGCCGAAATTTTTGCCCCGGACAAAGTCATCAACCAATGCCGCCCAAGACCAGAAATACCTCCGATCTAGACGCATTGGCACGAGCCATCCGAGTCTCTATTGTCCTTCTCGCCGCGGGCCTGGCTGGGTGCCAGTCGACCAGCCAAGTAGCCAGCAACGGCCCGATCCGCAACGCATCCCGCGCCGTCGATGTGCAGTTCAATCCGGCCTGGACGGCGTCCCAGAACGATATCTGGGAACGCATGCGTGGCGGCTTCCAGCTGCAGGACCAGCTCAACACCAACCCGCGTATCGAGCGTCAGCGCCTGTGGTTCATGAGCAACCAGTCGTTCCTGGAGAACGCCAGCGAGCGCGGCGCACCGTATATGCACTACGTCGTCGAGCGCCTGGAAGAGCGCGACATGCCACTGGAGCTCGCGCTGCTGCCGATGATCGAGAGCTCGTACAACCCGATGGCCGTGTCGCGCGCCCAGGCCGTGGGCCTGTGGCAGTTCATCCCCAGTACCGGCACGCACTTCAACCTGCGCCAGACCAACTTCTACGACGGCCGCCGCGATATCACCGCGTCGACCAACGCCGCGCTCACCTACCTGAACCGTCTGCATGACATGTTCAATGGCGACTGGCTGCTCGCCCTGGCCGCCTACAACGCCGGCGAAGGTACCGTCAGCCGGGCGATCGAGCGCAACGAGCGCCTCGGCCTGCCCACCGACTACTGGAACCTGCCGTTGCCGCAGGAAACCCAGGACTACGTGCCCAAGCTGCTGGCCCTGTCGCAACTGGTGAATGCCCCGACCATCTACGGCATCAACCTCAGCCCCATCGCCAACCAGCCCTACTTCACCTCGATCCGCGTCAAGCCGGGCCTGGATCTCTCCCAGGTCGCCGCCGTCGCCGACCTGGACCAGGACGAACTGCAGCAGCTCAACCCAGCCTTCAAGCGCGGTGTGACTCTCGACGGCCCGCACCACCTACTGGTGCCGCTGAACAAGGCCGACTCGCTCAAGGCTGGCGTCGCCAACTTGCAGCCTGTCGAACTCAAGCCGCTGGCGGCAACCGTGGCAACCAGCTCCGGTAGCCGCTACCGGGTACGCAAGGGCGACAGCCTGCACAGCATCGCCCAGCGCTACCGCCTGAGCGTCGCCGAACTCAAGGCAGCCAACCGCCTGAGCGCCAACCGCCTGCGCAACGGCCAGACCCTGGTGATCCCCGGCCAGCCGGGCCGCCCGGTCATCGAGCCGGAAAGCCCGCGCCAGTTGGCTCAGGTGGAAAGCTCGAAGACCACCGCCAGCGCGCGTGTCGCCACCCGCAGCTACACCGTGAAGAATGGCGACACACTCTGGCAGATCGCCAAGAAAAACGGCGTCGACGTGGCCGACCTCAAGCGCTGGAACGGACTGGACAGCCACGGCGTAAAACCCGGCCAGACCCTCAAGCTGCAGAGCCCCGCCGCCACCCAACTGGCGGCTAACAGCAAAGCCAAGGCCAAGGCCAAGGCCAAGCAGGACACCGCGACCTACTACAAGGTCAAGCAAGGCGACTCGATGTACCTGATCGCCAAGCGCTTCAACGTCGAGATGCAGCACATCAAGCGCTGGAACCCACGCAGTGGCAAGGCTCTTAAGCCTGGCCAGACCATCACGCTGTACCTCGACACCGCGAGCCGCTGATCCCACTTCTGCGCCGGGGCCTGCATGCCCCGGCTGCATGACTTCTGGCGAAAGGGACAAGCTGCTACTGTACGACGCAATTACCCCTCAGCCAGCCAGGATCGGATCCTACGCCTGATGCGTCGCTTGTCTCTCCTGCTCCTGGGACTCTTCCTGGGCGTCCCCGCCTCCGCCCAGATCACCGAAAGCCACGGGTACGCGCAATTCGGCGACCTCAAATACCCGGCCAGTTTCGACCACTTCGCCTGGGTCAATCCCAACGCCCCCAAGGGCGGCCTGCTGCGGCTGATGGGCCTGGGCACCTTCGACACACTCAACCCCTATACCTTCAAGGGCAGCCCGCCGGTGAGCACCGCGGACTTCCTGCAGTACGGCGTCAGCGAGCTGAACGAGCCGCTGATGGTCGGTACCGGCCTGTATGACCCCTCCGGTGACGAGCCCGCCTCCAGCTACGGCCTGATCGCCCGCAGCGTGGAATACGCCGAGGACCGCAGCTGGGTGGTGTTCAACCTGCGCCCGGAAGCACGCTTCCACGACGGCAAGCCGATCACTGCCTACGACGTTGCATTTTCCTACCGCACCCTGCTCAAACACGGCCACCCGATGTACCGCACCAACCTGCAGGAAGTGCAGCGGGTCGACATCCTTTCTGCTCGGAGCATCCGCTTCGTCTTCAAGCGCCACAACAACCCGTTGCTGATCCTGCGCCTGGGCGAGATGCCGGTGCTGCCGCAACACTACTGGAAAGGCCGCGACTTCCAGGCCACCACCTTCGAGCCACCGCTGGGCAGCGGCCCGTATCGGATCACCGAGGTGGTGCCGGGACGTCGCCTGGTGTTCGAGCGGGTCAAGGATTGGTGGGGGGCGAACCTGCCGGTGAACCGTGGCAAGTACAATTTCGACCGCGTCGAGGTGGACTTCTACCGCGACGCCGGTATCGCCTTCGAAGCCTTCAAGGCCGGTGAGTTCGACATCTACATCGAGCACCAGGCGAAGAACTGGCGCAGCAACTACCGCTTCCCGGCGGTGCGCCGGGGCGAGGTCGTAAAGGTGGAAATCCCCCACCAGATCCCCACCCAGACCCAGGCTCTGTTCCTCAACACCCGCCGGGCGACCTTCGCCGACCGCCGCCTGCGCGAAGCGCTGGGAATGATGTTCGACTTCGAGTGGACCAACCGCGCCCTGTTCAACGACGCCTACGTACGCGCCAGCAGCTACTACCCCAACAGCACCTTCGCCGCCACCGGGGCGCCCCAAGGCAAGGAGTGGCTGCTGCTTTCTCCGTATCGCCAGCAACTGCCTGAAGCGCTATTCAAGCGCCCCTTCAGCGTACCGGTGACCAAGGGCGCCGGCATCCCGCGGGAAACCCTGCGCCACGCATTGGGTCTATTGGGCGAAGCCGGCTGGAAGCTCTCCGGCGATCGCCTGCTGGATGCCAACGGCAAACAGCTGCGCTTCGAAATCCTGCTGGTCAATCCCAGCCTGGAGCGGATACTCCAGCCCTATCGCGAGAATCTGGCCAGCATCGGCATCGATGCGAGCTTGCGCACCGTGGACCGCGCCCAGTACAAACAGCGTCTGGACCAGTTCGACTACGACATGATTCTGATGACCCTGCCCCAGACCCTCAGCCCCGGCCTCGAACAATGGCAGTACTTCCACTCCAGCCAGGTGGCGGTCAAGGGCAGCAAGAACTATGCGGGCATCGCCGATCCCGTGGTGGACGCGATGCTCGAAAAACTGCTGGGCGCCCCTGACCGCGACCAGCAGGAGGCCGCCGCCCGCGCGCTGGACAGGGTACTGCTGTGGCAGCACTACAGCATTCCCAACTGGTACCTGAACAAGCATCGACTGGCGTACCGCAACCGCTTCGCCTTCGTCACCACGCCGCCCTACACCTTGGGCTTGCGCGCGTGGTGGCAAAAAGACCAGGAGAACACCCTATGAAAAGCCCCCGCCGCGCCGCGCTCTGCGCCGGCCTGTTGCTGGGACTGCTGGGCAGCGCGCAGGCCGCGCCGCAGCACGCCATCACCCTGTATGACGAGGCACCGAAATACCCGGCGAACTTCAAGCATTTCGACTTCGTCAATGCCGATGCGCCCAAGGGCGGCACGCTGCGTCTCTCCGACTTCGGCGGCTTCGACAGCCTCAACCCCTTCATCGCCAAGGGCAACTCGGCGCCGCAGATCAACCTGATCTACGACACCCTCACCTTCCACTCACTCGACGAGCCCTTCACCGAGTACGGCCTGCTCGCCGAGAAGATCGAGAAGGACCCGGAGCATCGCTTCGTACGCTTCTACCTGCGTCCCCAGGCGCGCTTCCAGGATGGCACGCCGGTCACCGCCGAAGACGTGGTGTTCACCTTCGAGACGCTGATGAAGGACGGCGACCCGATGTACCGCAACTACTACGCGGACGTCGACAAGGTGGTGGCCGAGGACAAGCTGCGCGTGCGCTTCGACTTCAAGCACGGCGACAACCGCGAACTGCCGCTGATCCTTGGCCAGCTGTCGATCCTGCCCAAGCACTGGTGGGCCAGCCGCGACTTCAACAAGACCAACATGGAACCGCCGCTGGGCAGCGGACCGTACCGCATCGCCAAGGTCGAGGCCGGCCGCTCGATCCGTTACGAGCGGGTCAAGGACTGGTGGGGCGACAAGCTGCCGGTGAACCGCGGCTTCAACAACTTCGACGCCGTGGTGGTGGAGTCCTACCGCGATCTGACCGTCGCCCTGGAAGCCTTCAAGGCCGGGCAATTCGACTTCAACGACGAGCGCATCGCGAAGAACTGGGCGACCGCCTACGATTCGCCCGCCGTGCGTGACGGCCGCATCGTCCGCGAGGAGCCGGTGAACGGAAATCCGTGGGGCATGCAGGCCTACGCCTTCAACATCCGCCGCCCGGTGTTCCAGGACCCGCGCGTGCGCGAAGCGATCACCAACCTGTTCGACTTCGAGTGGACCAACAAGCAGCTGTTCTTCGGCTCCTACCTGCGCGACGGCAGCTACTTCGAGAACTCCGAGATGGCCGCCAAGGAGTTGCCTGACGCGGAAGAGCTGAAAATCCTCGAACCGCTGCGCGACAAGCTGCCACCGCAGGTCTTCACCCAGGTCTACGTGCCGCCCACCAGCGACGGCAGCGGCATCATCCGCGAGCAGAAGCGCAAGGCCTACCAGTTGCTGCTGGAGGCTGGCTACAAGATCGAGAACGACAAGATGGTCGGCCCGGACGGCAAGCAGCTGAGCTTCGAATTCATGCTCGCCCAGGCCGACTTCGAGCGCGTACTGCTGCCCTTCAAGCGCAACCTCGCGGAGCTGGGCATCGACATGCAACTGCGCCGGGTCGACGTCTCGCAATACATCAACCGCCTGCGCTCGCGGGACTACGACATGATCGTCAGCAGTTGGCCGCAATCCAGCTCGCCGGGCAATGAGCAGCGGGAATTCTGGCACTCCAGCAGTGCCGACAAGCCGGGCAGCCGCAACTTCATCGGCCTGCGCGATCCGGGCATCGACGCGCTGGTGGAAGGCCTGATCAACGCCGGCTCCCGCGAAAGCCTGGTGCGCCACGCCCGCGCCCTCGACCGCGCTCTGCTCTGGGGCCACTACGTGGTACCCAACTGGTACCTGGGCAACTGGCGCATCGCCTACTGGAACCGCATCGCCCACCCGGAGAAGCTGCCGCCCTACAGCTATGCGCTGCAAACCTGGTGGCAGGCCCGCGAGAAGGCCGAGCCGACCAAGACCGCCGCCAAGGCTGCAGCCGAAGCGCCGGCTGACGGCGCCGTCGCCCAAGGGGCCAACTGATGCTGGCCTACATCCTGCGGCGCCTGCTGCTGATCATTCCCACCCTGTTCGGCATCCTATTGATCAACTTCATCATCATCCAGGCCGCCCCCGGCGGCCCGGTGGAGCAGATGATCGCCAAGCTGGAAGGTTTCGATGCCGCCAGCGGCGGCGCCACCGGACGCATCTCCGGTGGCGGCGGGGAAGTTGCTGCGGCAGGCACGCACTATCGCGGCGCCCAGGGCCTGGACCCGGAGCTGGTGAAGGAAATCGAGAAGATGTACGGCTTCGACAAGCCGGCACCCGAACGCTTCTGGATCATGCTCAAGAACTACGTGCACCTGGACTTCGGCCAGAGTTTCTTCCGCGATGCCAAGGTCACCGACCTGATCGTCGAGAAGCTGCCCGTCTCCATCTCCCTGGGGCTTTGGAGCACACTGATCATGTACCTGGTGTCGATCCCGGTGGGCATCGCCAAGGCGGTGCGCCACGGCAGCCATTTCGACGTCTGGACCAGCTCGGCGATCATCGTCGGCTACGCGATCCCCGCCTTCCTCTTCGCCATCCTGCTGGTAGTGCTGTTCGCCGGCGGCAGCTACTGGGACTGGTTCCCCTTGCGAGGGCTGACCTCCAACAACTTCGACGAGCTGACCTGGGCCGGCAAGGTCCGCGACTACTTCTGGCACCTGGCGCTGCCCATCACCGCGCTGGTGATCGGCAACTTCGCCACCATCACCCTGCTGACCAAGAACAGCTTCCTCGACGAGATCGGCAAGCAGTACGTGGTCACCGCCCGCGCCAAGGGCCTGACCGAGCGCCGCGTGCTCTACGGCCACGTGTTCCGCAACGCCATGCTGCTGATCATCGCCGGCCTGCCCTCGGCCCTGCTGGGCATCTTCTTCACCGGCTCGCTGCTGATCGAGGTGATCTTCTCCCTCGACGGCCTGGGCCTGCTCAGCTTCGAGGCGGCGCTGAACCGCGACTACCCGGTGGTGTTCGGTACGCTGTTCATCTTCACCCTGTTCGGCCTGATCATGAAGCTGGTCAGCGACGTCCTCTACACGCTGGTCGATCCGCGCATCGACTTCGAGAACCGGGAGTAATCCGATGCGCCTGTCTCCCATCAATCTGCGCCGCTGGGCGCGCTTCAAGGCCAACAAGCGTGGCTGGTGGTCGCTCTGGCTATTCCTCACGCTGTTCATCCTCAGCCTGGGCGCCGAGCTGATCGCCAACGACAAGCCCCTGGCGATCCACTACGACGGCCAGTGGTACTTCCCGGTGGTCAAGCGCTACCCGGAAACCGCCTTCGGCGGCGAGTTCCCCATGGAAGCCAACTACAAGAGCCCGTACATGCGCGAGCAGATCGCGCAGAAGGACGGCTGGATACTCTGGCCGCCGATCGCCTACAGCTACGACACCATCAACTACGACCTGCGCGTGCCGGCGCCTTCGTCTCCCAGTGCGGAGAACTGGCTGGGCACCGACGACCAGGCCCGCGACGTCATGGCACGGGTAATCTACGGCTTCCGCGTATCGGTGCTATTCGCCCTGATTCTCACCGTGCTCAGTTCCATCGTCGGTGTCGTCGTGGGTGCGCTGCAGGGCTTCTATGGCGGCTGGATCGACCTTCTCGGCCAGCGCTTCCTGGAAATCTGGTCGGGTCTGCCGGTGCTCTACCTGCTGATTATCCTCGCCAGCTTCGTGCAGCCTGGGTTCTGGTGGCTGCTGGGAATCATGCTGCTGTTTTCCTGGATGAGCCTGGTGGACGTGGTCCGCGCCGAGTTTCTCCGTGGCCGCAACCTCGAGTACGTGCGCGCCGCGCGCGCCCTGGGCATGCGCAACGGGGCGATCATGTTCCGCCACATCCTGCCCAACGCGATGATCTCCACCCTGACCTTCATGCCCTTCATCCTCACTGGCGCGATCGGCACCCTGACCTCCCTGGACTTCCTCGGCTTCGGCCTGCCCGCCGGCGCACCGTCGCTGGGCGAGCTGGTCGCCCAGGGCAAGTCCAACCTGCAGGCGCCCTGGCTGGGCATCACCGCCTTCGTGGTGTTGGCCGTGATGCTGAGCCTGCTGGTATTCATCGGCGAAGCCGCCCGCGATGCCTTCGACCCGAGGAAGTGAGATGAACCAGAACGAGAACCTCATCGAAGTCCGCGACCTGTCCGTCGATTTCCTCTGCGGCGACGAGCAGGTGCGCGCGGTGGAACACATCAGCTTCGACATCCGCAAGGGCGAGACCCTGGCACTGGTGGGCGAAAGCGGCTCCGGCAAATCGGTAACCGCGCACTCGATCCTGCGCCTGCTGCCCTACCCCACCGCCAGCCATCCTTCGGGCAGCATCCATTATGCCGGCAAGGACCTGCTCAAGCTGCCCGAGCGCAAACTTCGGGGTATCCGCGGCAACCGCATCGCCATGGTGTTCCAGGAACCCATGACCTCGCTGAACCCGCTGCACAGCATCGAGAAGCAGATCGGTGAAGTCTTGGCCCTGCACAAGGGCATGAACGGCGTCCAGGCACGCGCGCGCACGCTGGAGCTGCTGGAGCTGGTGGGCATCCCCAACCCGGCCAGCCGCCTCAAGGCCTATCCGCACGAACTCTCCGGCGGCCAGCGCCAGCGGGTGATGATCGCCATGGCCCTGGCCTGCGAGCCGGAACTGCTGATCGCCGACGAACCGACCACGGCACTGGACGTCACCGTGCAGCTGAAGATCCTTGACCTGCTGCGCGACCTGCAGCAACGGCTGGGCATGGCCATGCTGCTGATCACCCACGATCTCAACCTGGTGCGGCGCATCGCCCACCGCGTCTGCGTGATGCAGCGCGGCTGCATTGTCGAGCAAGCGGATTGCGAAGCCCTCTTCGAGGCCCCCCAGCACCCCTACACGCGCGAATTGCTCGGAGCCGAGCCCAGTGGTACCCCCGCACAGAACGAGCCAGGAGCGCCCTTGCTGGAGGTCGACGACCTGCGCGTGTGGTTCCCGATCAAGAAAGGCGTGTTCCGCAAGACCGTCGATCACGTCAAGGCCGTGGACGGCATCGACTTCAGCCTGCCGCGTGGTCAGACCCTGGGCATCGTCGGCGAGAGCGGCTCAGGCAAGTCGACCCTCGGCCTGGCCATCCTGCGGCTAATCAACAGCCAGGGCGGCATCCGCTTCGAGGGTCAGGCCATCGAAGGCATGAACCAGGCGGAAGTCAGGCCCCTGCGTCGCGAGATGCAGGTAGTCTTCCAGGATCCGTTCGGCAGCCTCAGCCCGCGCATGTCGGTGGGCCAGATCGTCGGCGAAGGCCTGGAAATCCATGGCATGGGCACGGCCGAGGAACGCGAGCAGGCGATCATCGAAGCGCTCAGGGAGGTCGGGCTCGACCCGGACACCCGGCACCGTTACCCCCACGAGTTCTCCGGAGGCCAGCGGCAGCGCATCGCCATTGCCCGAGCGCTGGTGCTCAAGCCAGCGCTGATCCTGCTGGACGAACCGACCTCGGCACTGGACCGCACCGTGCAGCGCCAGGTTGTCGAGCTGCTGCGCGGCCTGCAGGCCAAGTACAACCTGACCTACCTGTTCATCAGCCACGACCTGGCTGTAGTGAAAGCCCTCAGCCACCAGTTGATGGTGATCCGCCATGGCAAGGTGGTCGAACAGGGCATGGCCGAGGATGTCTTCGCCGCGCCGCAGCATGCGTACACACAGCAACTGCTGGAAGCAGCCTTCATGGTCCCGGCACCGACCTGACCTCACATGATCAAGGAGTGAATATGGGATTTCTCGCAGGCAAGCGCGTACTGATCGTCGGAGTCGCCAGCAAACTGTCCATCGCCTCCGGCATCGCCGCGGCGATGCACCGGGAAGGCGCCGAACTCGCCTTTACCTACCAGAACGACAAGCTCAAGGGCCGCGTGGAAGAGTTCGCTGCTGGCTGGGGCTCCAGCGCGGAGCTGTGCTTCCCCTGTGACGTCGCCAACGACGCGGACATCGCAGCCGTGTTCGCCGAGGTGGGGAAGCAGTGGGATGGGCTTGACTGTATTGTCCACTCGGTGGGCTTCGCACCAGGCGACCAACTCGACGGCGACTTCACCGAGGTCACCACCCGCGAAGGCTTCCGGATCGCCCACGACATCAGCGCCTATAGCTTCATCGCCCTGGCCAAGGCCGGCCGCGAGCTAATGCAGGGCCGCAACGGCAGCCTGCTCACCCTCTCCTACCTGGGCGCCGAGCGCACGATGCCCAACTACAACGTCATGGGCATGGCCAAGGCCAGCCTGGAAGCCGGCGTGCGCTACCTGGCCGGCAGCCTCGGCCCGGAGGGCATTCGCGTCAACGCCATCTCCGCAGGCCCCATTCGCACGCTCGCCGCCTCGGGCATCAAGAGCTTCCGCAAGATGCTCGCCGCCAACGAACGCCAGACACCACTGCGGCGCAATGTGACCATCGAGGAAGTCGGCAACGCCGGTGCATTTCTGTGCTCGGACCTGGCCAGTGGCATCAGTGGCGAAATCCTCTATGTCGATGGCGGCTTCAACACCACGGCGATGGGGCCGCTCAGCGACGACTGAGGCTTTGCTCCAGGCAAAGAAAAAGGCCGCGATTGCGGCCTTTTTCCTTTACCGGATAAAACGAGGGCCGCTTGCGCGGCCCCAGTTTCTTACTTCTTGGCTTCGTCGAATTTCTCGACTTTCGCCTGATCCTGCAGGTAACGGCGGAAGGCGGAGAAATCATCCTGGCCGCTGCGCGAGGCGAGGAAGCGCCGGTACATCGCCTTTTCCTCCTCGGTCGGCTTGGCCTCCGGCTCGCTCACACCGCTGAGCTTGACCAGCACGAAGTCGCCGTTCTGCAACGCGACACCGCCCAGGCTGGGCTTGTCGGCACCTTCCGGGCGAACCATGCGGAACACGCTCTGCAGCACGACCGGATCGACGCCTTCCTGACCACGGGCGGCCGCTTCCACGACCTTCCACTGCTGGCCTTCCTGGGCCTGGGTCAGCGGGATCTTGCCGTCGCGCAGGCCAGCCAGCAGTGTTTCACCGCGGGACTTGGCATCGACTGCAGCGTGCTCGACCTGCAGGCGCTTGAGGATATCGGCACTGACCTGCTCCAGGGTTTCCTGCTCAGGCTTGTGGTGCGCCTTCACGCGCAGCACGACCACGGTGTCCGGATCCAGTTCGATGGCGCCGCTGTTGGCCCCCTCTTCCAGCACTTCGGGGCTGAAAGCGGACTGGATGACCTGGCGGTTAGCCGTGACACCTTCGCCGCCTTCCTTGCCGAACGGCTTGCTGGTCTGCACCTTCAAGCCCATGTCCTGGGCCGGCTGGGCCAGATCTGAAGCCTCGTAGGCAGAGCTTTCCAGCTGCTTGGTGGCATCGACGAAACGCTGCTCGACCAGCTGGGTCTTGGCTTCGTGCTCCAGCTTGGCCTTCAGGCTGTCGAAGGTCGGAACCTCCGGCGCTTCGACGCCCAGCAGCTTGATCAGGTGCCAGCCGTAGGAAGTCTTCACCGGAGCGGAAACTTCGCCCTTCTTCAGCGCGTACAGCGACTCTTCGAAGGCCGGGTCATACACGCCACGGCCAGCGAAGCCGAGGTCACCGCCATTGGCGGCGGAGCCGGTGTCGTTGGACAGCTCCTTGGCCAGCTTGGCGAAGTCCTCGCCCTTGTCCAGGCGCGCCTTGATCTCGTCGATCTTGGCCTTGGCCTGCTGGTCGTTCTGCTTGTCGTTCACCTCGATCAGGATGTGCGCGGCGTCGCGCTGCTCGGCCAGGCCGGCGATCTCCTTCTGATAGAGGGCATCGAGGTCTTCCTTCTTCACCTCGACCTGGTCGAAGAAGGCGGACTTCTTCAGCTCGACATAGTCGATGGTGACCTGTTCAGGCGTCATGAACTCGGTGCTGTGGGCGTCGTAGTACGCCTTGATCTCGCTGTCCTCGACCTTGCTCTTGGCCGGGTCGGCCTTGAGGGTCAGGGTAGCGAAGTCACGGGTCTGCTTCTCCAGGCGAGCGAAGGCGTTCAGTTCGTCATCGGTGACGAAGCCGGTACCGGCGATGCCGGCGCGCAGTTGGCCGATCAGCATTTCCTCACCGAACATGCGACGGAACTGCATGCGGTCATAGCCCATCTGGCGGATGACCTGGTCGAAACGGTCGGCGTTGAACTTGCCGTCCACCTGGAACTCGGGAGTCGACAGGATCAGTTGGTCCAGCGCCTGCTGGGAAAACGCGAACTTGTCATTCTGGGCGGCCTGCAGGACCAGCTTGCGCTCGATGAGCGACTTCAGCGCGGAATCCTTGAGCAGCTTGTCGTCGAGCATGGACGAATCGAAGTCCTTGCCCAGGCGCTGCATCAGCTGGCGACGCTGCATGTCCGCAGCCTGCTGCAGTTCCGGCAGACTGATGTCCTCACCGTTGACCTGAGCAGCGACGTTCTCGTGGTGGGTTGCGCGAATGATCTGATCGAACCCGGTCAAAGCCATGAGGACAACGATCACGCCCAGGATGGTCTTGGTGATCCAGCCTTGGGAATTGTCCCTGATGTTTTGCAGCATGCGGCCCCCGACGCGGCCACGGCCCACCGTCAATGGCGGCGCGGCGTGGAAAAAAAGCGGATATAAGAAAGGCGCATCCGAGGATGCGCCTTCTCGTAACTGGTGGAGCTTGCGGGCGTTGAGCCCGTGACCCCTGATGATTCCAACCGACCTACGCCAGCCGGGTCATCGCTCCGTGACCGGCCCAACCGAAGTTGAACCGGTCCAGGTCAAGTCCAAAAAGACGCTTAGTTGACAGCGTCCTTGAGGGCTTTACCGGCCTTGAAGCCCGGGATCTTAGCAGCAGCGATCTTGATCGGCTTGCCGGTTTGCGGGTTGCGACCGGTGCGAGCAGCACGCTCTTTGACAGCGAAGGTGCCGAAGCCGACCAGTACGACGGAGTCACCAGCCTTCAGGGCGCCAGTTACGGACTCGATCACCGCGTCCAGAGCGCGACCGGCAACAGCTTTCGGGATATCAGCAGATGCGGCGATAGCATCGATCAGTTCCGACTTGTTCACTCTAAGTCCCCTTATTTCTGTTGAGTATGTTTCTATGTGTTAGGTGTAAGCAAAAGCAGGTGCTGGTTTGCCAACTGACAAAGCAAGTGCCGCTTTATAACAAGGGCTCAAAAACAGTGTCAAGAAAGCCCCCCAACTAATGCGTGCTGATTCGCTCCTTGGAATCAGACTCGCGCTTCTCATCCTTTGCAACCATCTCGGGAGCCGCATCGGGCAAGGGCTCCGGGGCGTATTGCAGCGCAATTTGCAGGACCTCGTCAATCCATTTAACCGGTTTAATAACGAGATCGGCCTTAATATTATCCGGAATTTCCCTAAGGTCTCGCACGTTTTCCTCGGGAATGATCACAGTCTTGATTCCACCCCGGTGCGCAGCCAGAAGTTTTTCCTTCAGGCCACCAATGGCCAGCACCTGACCCCGCAGGGTGATTTCGCCGGTCATGGCAACGTCGGCGCGAACGGGAATCTGGGTGATCGCCGACACCAATGCAGTGCACATGCCGATGCCCGCGCTAGGGCCGTCCTTGGGCGTCGCGCCTTCGGGCACGTGGATGTGGATGTCGTGCTTCTCGTGGAAGTCCGGAGCGATGCCCAGGCTCTTCGAGCGACTGCGAACCACGGTTAGCGCGGCGGTAATGGACTCCGCCATGACGTCGCCCAGCGAGCCGGTCTTGGTCAATGCGCCCTTACCCGGAACCATGGCCGATTCGATGGTCAACAGTTCGCCGCCCACCTGAGTCCAGGCGAGGCCGGTCACCTGGCCGATCTGGTCCTGCTGCTCGGCCAGGCCGTAGCGGAACTTGCGCACACCCAGGTAGTTCTCCAGCGAGTCCGGCGTCACCACGGCGTCGATACGCTTGGCCTTGCCACCATCCTTGACCGCCTTGCGGCAGACCTTGGCAATCTGGCGCTCCAGGCTCCGCACACCGGCTTCGCGGGTGTAATAGCGGATGATGTCACGGGTAGCCGCCTCCTCGAAGACCAGCTCGCCCTTCTTGAGACCATTGGCCGCAGTCTGTTTCGGTACAAGATATTTCGAGGCGATGTTGATCTTCTCGTCCTCGGTGTAACCCGGCAGGCGGATGACCTCCATGCGGTCCAGCAGCGGCGCCGGAATATTCATGGAGTTCGCCGTGCAGAGGAACATCACGTCGGAAAGGTCGTAGTCGACTTCGAGGTAGTGGTCGTTGAAATTGTGGTTCTGCTCCGGATCGAGCACTTCCAGCAGCGCAGACGCGGGGTCGCCACGCATGTCGCTGCCCATCTTGTCGATCTCGTCCAGCAGGAACAGCGGGTTGCGCACGCCGACCTTGGTCATTTTCTGAATCAGACGACCGGGCATGGAACCGATGTAGGTACGGCGGTGACCGCGAATCTCGGCCTCGTCACGCACGCCCCCCAGCGCCATGCGCACGAACTTGCGATTGGTCGCACGGGCGATGGACTCGGCCAGCGAAGTCTTGCCGACGCCGGGTGGGCCGACCAGGCAGAGTACCGGGCCTTTCAGCTTCTTCACGCGCTTCTGCACGGCGAGGTACTCAAGGATGCGCTCCTTGACCTCTTCGAGGCCGTAGTGGTCCGCATCGAGGATATCCTCGGCCTTGTCCAGGTCGTGGCGCACCTTGCTCTCGGCCTTCCAAGGCACATTCACCAGCCAGTCGATGTAGGAACGCACCACGGTCGCTTCGGCGGACATCGGCGACATCTGCTTGAGCTTGTTCAGCTCGGCAGTGGCCTTGGCCAGGGCTTCCTTGGTCAGACCAGCGGCATCGATGCGCTTCTTCAGCTCCTCGACTTCGTTGTGGCCCTCGTCGATGTCACCCAGTTCTTTCTGGATGGCCTTCATCTGCTCGTTGAGGTAGTACTCGCGCTGGCTCCGCTCCATCTGCTTCTTCACGCGCCCACGGATGCGCTTCTCGACCTGCAGCAGGTCGATCTCGGCGTCCAGCATGGCCAGCACGTGTTCGACGCGGGCGGACAGCTCGGTGATCTCGAGGATTTCCTGCTTCTGCTCGATCTTCAGGGCCATATGTGCGGCCATGGTGTCCACCAGGCGGCCGGGCTCGTCGATGCTGTTGAGCGAGGACAGGACCTCGGCGGGCACTTTCTTGCCCAGCTGCACGTACTGTTCGAACTGACTGAGCAGGCTGCGGGTGAAGACTTCGGACTCACGCTCGCCGACGGAAACCTCGTCAATGATGGAAACTTCGGCGCGGCAGTAGGCGTCCTCATCGATGAAGCGCTCTACCTGGCCGCGCTGCTCGCCTTCGACCAGCACCTTGACGGTGCCATCGGGCAGCTTCAGCAGCTGCAGGACGGTGGCCACGGTGCCCATGCGGTACAGGCCGTCTGCACCCGGATCATCGTCAGCCGGGTTCTTCTGTGCCAGCAACAGGATCTGTTTGTCGCCGGTCATGGCGGCCTCGAGGGCCTCGATGGATTTCTCACGCCCGACGAACAGCGGGATGACCATGTGCGGATACACCACTACGTCACGCAGGGGCAGCAGGGGCAACTCGACGAGTGTTTTCATGATATTCGGCTCTACAGCGGCACTTGGCCAAAACGATGGGATTGGACCCTTCGGCCTAAGATGGGGTTAGGACTAGGAAAAAACAAGCGCGGTAGATGGGAAGAAAAAAGGGGCCCTAGGGCCCCTTCTGATTTCAGGCGTCAGGTGCAGCCTTGGCCGGCTGCTCGCTGTTCTCGTAGATCAGCAGCGGCTGGGAGGAGCCCTCGATGACGCTTTCGTCGATCACCACCTTGCTGACGTCGTTCTGCGAGGGGATCTCGTACATGGTGTCGAGCAGGATGCCTTCGAGGATCGAACGCAGGCCACGGGCACCGGTCTTGCGCTCCAGCGCGCGACGGGCGACAGCCTTGAGCGCGTCCGGACGGAACTCGAGGTCCACGCCTTCCATTTCGAAGAGCTTGGCGTACTGCTTGGTCAGCGCGTTCTTCGGCTCGGTCAGAATCTGCATCAGCGCAGGTTCGTCCAGCTCGTCGAGGGTCGCGATGATCGGCAGACGTCCGACGAATTCGGGGATCAGACCGAATTTCACCAGATCTTCCGGCTCGACTTCGCGCAGCGCTTCGCCGACCTTCTTGCCCGCTTCCTGACTGCGAACCTCGGCATTGAAGCCGATGCCGCCCTTGGTGGAACGGTTCTGGATGACCTTTTCCAGGCCAGCGAACGCGCCACCGCAGATGAACAGGATGTTGCGGGTGTCGACCTGCAGGAACTCCTGCTGCGGGTGCTTGCGGCCGCCCTGGGGCGGTACGGAAGCCACGGTGCCTTCGATCAGCTTCAGCAGGGCCTGCTGAACGCCTTCGCCGGACACGTCGCGGGTGATCGACGGGTTGTCGGATTTGCGTGAGATCTTGTCGATTTCGTCGATGTAGACGATACCCATCTGGGCTTTCTCGACATCGTAATCGCACTTCTGCAGCAGCTTCTGGATGATGTTCTCGACATCTTCGCCCACATAGCCCGCCTCGGTGAGGGTGGTGGCATCGGCGATGGTGAAGGGAACATTGAGCAGACGCGCCAGGGTCTCGGCGAGCAGGGTCTTGCCCGAGCCCGTCGGACCGATGAGCAGGATGTTGCTCTTGCCCAGTTCGACGTCGTCCTTGCGCTCGCGCTGATTCAGGCGCTTGTAGTGGTTGTACACCGCTACTGCCAGGGTTTTCTTGGCACGTTCCTGGCCGATCACGTACTGATCGAGGATGGTGCGGATCTCTTTCGGCGCCGGAAGCTTGTGCGCACTGCTCTCTGCCTGTGCTTCCTGCACCTCCTCGCGGATGATGTCATTGCACAGGTCGACGCACTCGTCGCAGATAAAGACCGAGGGGCCGGCAATCAACTTGCGCACTTCGTGCTGGCTCTTGCCGCAGAAGGAGCAATACAGCAGCTTGCCGTTGTCCTCGCCGTTGCGGGTGTCAGTCATTCGATCGTTCCAATCGGGGATATACGTGAAGGACAAGATGAAGGCATTCGCAGGCATTTTCAAGCCCGCGAGCGGCCGGATTACCGGCCGCAGTACAGCGGAGAGACTCAGGCGGCAGAAGGACGCTGAGTGAAGACCTGATCGATCAGACCGTACTTGACAGCATCGTCACCACTCATGAAGCGGTCACGGTCGGTGTCGCGGGCGATGACATCCAGCGGCTGGCCGGTGTGATGCGCCAGCACCTGGTTCAGGCGCTCCTTGATGAAGAGGATTTCCTTGGCATGGATCTCGATGTCCGAGGCCTGGCCCTGGAAGCCGCCCAGCGGCTGGTGGATCATCATCCGCGAATGCGGCAGGCAGTAGCGCTTGCCAGCGGCGCCGCCAGCCAGCAACAGGGCGCCCATGCTGCACGCCTGGCCCACACAGATGGTGGACACGTCGGGCTTGATGAACTGCATGGTGTCGTAGATCGACATGCCAGCAGTCACGGAGCCGCCCGGAGAGTTGATGTAGAGGTGGATGTCCTTGTCCGGGTTCTCGGCCTCGAGGAACAGCAACTGGGCCACCACGAGGTTGGCCATGTAGTCCTCGACCTGGCCGACCAGGAAGATGATCCGCTCCTTCAGCAGGCGCGAATAGATGTCGTAGGAACGCTCACCGCGGGCGGACTGCTCCACCACCATCGGCACCAGACCACCAGCGGCCTGAATGTTCGGAACTTGCGGCATATAAGGATTATGCATGTCCGACGATCACTCCCTAATAAAAAGTCATGTCTCTATAGACGCACAAGCCAGCCCGAAGGCTGGCTTGTGACAATCGAACGAAGCGCTGGATCAGGCCGCTTGCGGAGCTTCTGCAGGCTTGACCGCGTCTTCGTAGGATACCTGCTTGTCGGTCACATTGGCCTTCTGCAGGACAGTATCTACAACTTGTTCTTCCAGTACAACCGAACGGACTTCGTTCAGTTGCTGGTCGTTCTTGTAGTACCAGGCAACAACTTGTTCCGGCTCCTGGTAAGCCGAAGCCATTTCTTCGATCATTTCGCGAACGCGGGCTTCATCGGCCTTCAGCTCGTGCTGCTTGACCAGCTCGGCGACGATCAGGCCCAGCACGACGCGGCGCTTGGCTTGCTCTTCGAACAGCTCAGCCGGCAGTTGGTCAGGCTTGATGTTGCCACCGAACTGCTGGACAGCCTGCACGCGCAGACGGTTGACTTCGTTGCCGATCAGGGCCTTCGGAACTTCGATCGGGTTGGTCTCGACCAGACCTTCCATCACCTGGTTCTTCACCTTGGACTTGATGGCCTGACGCAGCTCACGCTCCATGTTCTTGCGAACTTCGGTGCGGAAGCCTTCCAGAGTGCTTTCCTTCACGCCGAACAGAGCGAAGAACTCTTCGTTCAGTTCCGGCAGTTTCGGCTCGGCAACGCTGTTGACGGTAGCGGTGAACTCGGCGGCTTTGCCGGCCAGGTCCAGGTTCTGGTAGTCCTCGGGGAAGGTCACCTTCAGCACGCGCTCTTCACCGGCCTTGGCGCCGACCAGGCCTTCTTCGAAGCCCGGGATCATGCGGCCGGAGCCCAGCACCAGCAGGGTGCCCTTGGCGGAACCGCCAGCGAAGGCTTCACCGTCAATCTTGCCGACGAAATCGATGTTCACCTGATCGTCGTTCTGAGCGGCGCGGTCAACGGCTTCAAAGCGGGTGTTCTGCTTGCGCAGGATTTCCAACATGTTGTCGAGATCGGCATCAGCCACATCGGCCTGCAGACGCTCAACCTTGATGCCGTCGAAACCGGCAACCTGGAATTCGGGGAAGACTTCGAAGGTAGCGATGTACTCGAGGCCCTTCTCCTTCTCGAACACTTTCGGCTCGACGGACGGAGCGCCAGCCGGGTTCAGCTTCTGCTCGACCACGGCTTCGTAGAAGGTTTCCTGGATCAGGTCACCGAGGGCTTCCTGACGAGCGGCGGCTTCGTAGCGCTGACGGATCACGCTCATCGGCACCTTGCCGGGACGGAAGCCAGGAACCTTGGCGCGACGAGCGGTCTGCTGCAGACGCTTGTTGACTTCGGTCTCGATACGCTCGGCCGGCACGCCAACGGTCATGCGGCGCTCAAGAGCGGAGGTGCTTTCAACGGAAACTTGCATGGATATTCCTCGTGGCACAGACGTAAGCCGGTCCTTCCGGCTCCCAGAATCAAGGGCAAGCATTCTAGTAGCTAGAAATGCAGAAGTCACCCTGAGTGGAAGCTGCGGAAATTCACGGATGCGAGAGCTTATGGAAAGAAGATGGTGCGGACGGAGAGACTCGAACTCTCACAGCTTGCGCCACTGGAACCTAAATCCAGCGTGTCTACCAATTTCACCACGTCCGCAGGGTACCGCAGAAACGAAAACGCCAGGCTCTTGGCCTGGCGCTTCGGAATATGGGGTGGACGATGGGAATCGAACCCACGACACCAGGAGCCACAATCCTGTGCTCTACCAACTGAGCTACGCCCACCATATTACACTTGCTTGTACCGAACGCCACATGGCGCACCCGGCAGGACTCGAACCTGCGACCATCCGCTTAGAAGGCGGATGCTCTATCCAGCTGAGCTACGGGCGCTTTAAGTGGCGGCAACCCTTGCTAAGCAGACTCAGTGAAACCACTGAATCGGTTGGCACCGCCTCTTTCGTGTTTCAGGCTGTGCTCGGCAAGCGGGGCGCATGTTATCGATGAGCCCCTACCCCGTCAACAACTTTTTTAAAAAAAATTCAAAGAGATAAAGGAGTTACGGCAAATCAGGGGCATCCGCCTTTGCCTTATGGAGGCAGCGTGCGAAAATGCGCGCCTTCTTTTCACCCGCCTTAATGGTTATCCCCCCGACATGACTGCAAAACTGATCGACGGCAAAGCGATCGCCGCCAGCCTCCGCCAGCAGATTGCCCAACGCGTCAACGAACGCCGCCAGCAAGGACTGCGCATCCCCGGCCTGGCAGTGATCCTGGTCGGCAGCGACCCCGCCTCTCAGGTCTATGTCGCGCACAAGCGCAAGGACTGTGAAGAGGTCGGCTTCCTCTCCCAGGCGTACGACCTTCCCGCCAGCACCACCCAGGAAGAACTGCTCGCGCTGATCGACCGCCTGAATGCCGACCCGGCCATCGACGGCATTCTGGTACAACTGCCCCTCCCCGCCCACCTCGATGCATCCCAGTTGCTGGAGCGCATCAACCCGGACAAGGACGTGGACGGCTTCCATCCCTTCAACGTTGGCCGACTGGCCCAGCGCATCCCACTGCTGCGCCCCTGCACGCCGAAGGGCATCATGACGCTGCTGCAGAGCACCGGTGTCGACCTGTACGGCCTGGACGCCGTCGTCGTGGGCGCTTCCAACATCGTCGGCCGCCCCATGGCGCTGGAACTGCTGCTGGCCGGCTGCACCGTCACCGTCACCCACCGCTTCACCCGCGACCTGGCCGACCACGTTGGCCGTGCCGATCTGGTCGTGGTTGCCGCCGGCAAACCCGGCCTGGTGAAGGGCGAATGGATCAAGGAAGGCGCCATCGTCATCGACGTGGGCATCAACCGCCAGGAAGACGGCAAGCTGGTGGGCGACGTGGAATACGATGTGGCTGCCGAGCGCGCCAGCTGGATCACCCCGGTTCCGGGCGGCGTCGGCCCGATGACCCGCGCCTGCCTGCTGGAAAACACCCTGTACGCCGCCGAACACCTGCACACCTGACAGGTTTTCGACGAACAAGAAAAAGGCCGCTGATCAGCGGCCTTTTTCATTTCCAGGGAAGCAACTACTCGGCAAGACGCCAGGTAGTGCCGCCCTTGCCGTCTTCCAGCACCACGCCCAGAGCGGTCAGCTCGTCGCGGATGCGATCGGATTCAGCCCAGTTCTTCGCCGCGCGGGCATCCAGACGCGCCTGGATCAGCGCCTCGACCTGTACCGCATCGACCTTGCCGGCCGCGCCAGCCTGGAGGAACTCGTCGGCATCCATCTGCAGCACGCCCAGCAGAGCGCCCAGTTCACGAACGCGCGCCGCCAGCGCAGCGGCCGCTGCCGGATCGCTGTCGCGCAGACGATTGACCTCGCGGACCATCTCGAACAGCACGGCCACCGCTTCCGGCGTACCGAAGTCGTCATCCATCGCCGCGCCGAAACGCTCGACGAATTCTTCGCCACCTGCGGCAGCCACCTGCGGCAAGCCACGCAGCGCAGTGTAGAAACGCTCCAGCGCGCCTTTGGCTTCCTTCAGGTTGTCTTCGGAATAGTTGATCGGGCTGCGGTAGTGGCTGGACACCAACAGGAAACGCACGACTTCCGGGTGATATTTCTCCAGCACTTCGCGGATGGTGAAGAAGTTGCCCAGGGACTTGGACATCTTCTCGCCGTCCACGCGCACCGCGCCGGCATGCATCCAGCTAGCGGCATAGAGCTTGCCGGTAGCTGCCTCGCTCTGGGCGATTTCGTTCTCGTGGTGCGGGAATACCAGGTCCGGGCCGCCGCCGTGGATGTCGAAGGTCTCGCCCAGGCAGCAGGTGGACATCACCGAGCACTCGATGTGCCAGCCCGGACGACCGGCACCCCAGGGCGACTCCCAGCTCGGCTCGCCCGGCTTGGCGCCTTTCCAGAGCACGAAGTCCAGCGGATCTTCCTTGGATTCGTCGACCTCGATGCGCGCACCGATGCGCAGGTCTTCGATCTTCTTGCGCGACAGCTTGCCGTAGCCGGCGAACTTGCCGACCCGGTAGTAGACGTCGCCATTGCCGGGCGCGTAGGCGTAGCCCTTGTCGATCAGGGTCTGGATCATCTCGTGCATGCCGGCGATGTGACCGGTGGCGCGCGGCTCGATGTCCGGACGCAGGACCGACAGGCGCGCCTCGTCCTCGTGCATCGCAGCGATCATGCGGGCGGTCAGTTCTTCGAACGATTCACCGTTCTCCTGGGCGCGACGGATGATCTTGTCGTCGATGTCGGTGATGTTGCGCACATAGGTCAGGTCATAGCCGCGATGGCGCAACCAGCGGGCGATGACGTCGAAGGCCACCATCACGCGGGCGTGGCCGATGTGGCAGAAGTCGTACACGGTCATGCCGCACACGTACATGCGTACCTGGTTGCCGACCAGCGGCTTGAAGCTGTCCTTGGTCTTGGACAGCGTGCTGTAGATCTGCAAGTCAGCCATCCCTTACTGCCCCCAGGAGTCGCGCAGGGTCACGGTGCGGTTGAAGACCAGGGCGCCAGCCTTGGAATCCTTGGCGTCGGCGCAGAAGTAGCCTTCGCGCTCGAACTGGAAGCGGTCCTCGGCGGTGGCGCTGGCCAGCGACGGCTCGGCGCGGCAACCCTTGAGCACCACCAGGGATTCGGGGTTGATGTTGTCGAGGAAGCTGCCGCCCTCTTCGGATTTCTCCGGGTTGGCGGAGCGGAACAGGCGGTCGTACAGGCGCACTTCGCACTCGACGCTCTCGGCGGCCGGCACCCAGTGGATCACGCCCTTGACCTTGCGGCCCTCGGGGTTCTTGCCCAGGGTGTTCTCGTCGTAGCTGCAGCGCAGTTCGACGATGTTGCCGGCGGCGTCCTTGATGGCTTCATCGGCGCGGATCACGTAGCTGCCGCGCAGGCGCACTTCGCCACCCGGGATCAGGCGCTTGTAGCCGGCCGGCGGGACTTCCTCGAAGTCGCTGGCGTCGATGTAGATCTCGCGGCTGAACGGCAGCGCACGCACGCCCATGTCCTGCTTCGGATGGCGCGGCAGTTCGAGGTTCTCGACCTGGCCTTGCGGGTAGTTGGTGATGACCACCTTCAGCGGCTTGAGCACACACATGGCGCGACCGGCGTTGGCATCCAGGTCGTCACGGATGGCGAACTCCAGCATGCCGATGTCCACCAGGCCGCCGGCGCGGTTCACGCCGATCATGTCGCAGAAGGCACGGATCGACGCCGGGGTATAGCCGCGGCGCCGGTAGCCGGAGAGGGTCGACATACGCGGGTCGTCCCAGCCGTTCACATGCCCCTCGTCAACAAGCTGCTTGAGCTTGCGCTTGCTGGTGATGGTGTAGTTCAGGTTCAGGCGCGCAAATTCGTACTGGCGCGGCTGGGCCGGGACCGGCAGGTTGGCCAGGAACCACTCGTACAGCGGGCGGTGATCCTCGAACTCCAGGGTGCAGATGGAGTGGGTGATGCCCTCGATGGCGTCCGACT
Organism: Pseudomonas sp. AU12215; assembly: GCF_001675465.2. Lineage (NCBI taxonomy): Bacteria > Pseudomonadati > Pseudomonadota > Gammaproteobacteria > Pseudomonadales > Pseudomonadaceae > Pseudomonas > Pseudomonas sp. AU12215. The sequence goes on along the minus strand of NZ_MACM02000017.1, from coordinate 70,388 downwards.
GACCATGGGTGAAGTCGTAGCTGGGATAGATGCACCACTTGTCGCCCGTCTGGTGGTGATGCGCGTGACGGATGCGATAGAGGATCGGATCGCGCAGGTTGATGTTCGGCGAGGCCATGTCGATCTTCGCGCGCAGCGAACGGGCGCCGTCCGGGAACTCGCCGGCCTTCATGCGGGCAAAGAGGTCCAGGTTCTCTTCCACGGAACGATCACGGAACGGGCTGTTCTTGCCCGGCTCGGTGAGCGAGCCTCGATAGGCGCGCATTTCCTCGGCGTTGAGGTCGCAGACGAAGGCCTTGCCGGCCTTGATCAGGTCTACCGCCCAGTCGTGCAGCTGGTCGAAATAGTTGGACGCGTAGCGCACCTGCCCGGCCCACTCGAAGCCCAGCCACTTCACATCGGCCTCGATGGCGTCGATGTATTCCTGGTCTTCCTTCGCCGGGTTGGTGTCGTCGAAGCGCAGGTGGCAGTCACCGCCGAACTCCTTGGCCAGGCCGAAGTTCAGACAGATGGACTTGGCATGACCGATATGCAGGTAGCCATTGGGCTCCGGCGGGAAGCGGGTGACGATCTTCTGGTGCTTGCCACTGTCCAGGTCGGCCTGGACGATGGGGCGCAGGAAGTTGGCGGCAACAGTGGCTTCTTTCGTATCGGCGGTAGGCTTGCTCATGGTGTCCTTGATCATTCCGTCGTTCAGCCAGGGTAGGCCGGCCAAACCAAAGCGCTTATCATAGCCGAAGCTGTCAACCCCCTGACAGGCCTTCGATTTTTCCAAAGAGCGGAATTCCCTGATGACTACCACCGTCAAACTGCAGACCAACTTCGGCGATATCACCCTTGAACTGTTCGACGACAAGGCGCCGGAAACCGTGGCCAACTTCAAGGAGTACGTTAAGGCCGGCCACTACGACAACACCGTGTTCCACCGCGTGATCAACAACTTCATGATCCAGGGCGGCGGTTTCGAGCCGGGCATGAAACAGAAGAGCACCCGCAAGTCGATCAAGAACGAAGCCAACAACGGCGTCGGCAACAAGATCGGCACCGTCGCCATGGCCCGTACCATGGAGCCCCATTCGGCCAGCGCGCAGTTCTTCATCAACGTCGCCGACAACGACTTCCTCAACCACAGCGCGCCGACCGTGCAGGGCTGGGGCTACTGCGTGTTCGGTGAAGTGAAGGACGGCATGGACGTGGTCAACAAGATCAAGACCGTCGCCACCACCATGCGCTCCGGCCACCAGGACGTACCGGCCGACGACGTGATCATCGAGAAAGCCGAAATCATCGGCGAGTGAGTCGATGAGCGTCCTGTTCATCTCGGACCTGCATCTCGAAGCGGAACGCCCGGATATCACCCGGGCGTTCTTGCATTTCCTCTCCACCCGCGCCCGCGCAGCCGAAGCGCTATACATCCTCGGCGACTTCTTCGAAGCCTGGATCGGCGACGATGGCATGGACGAGTTCCAGCACGCCATCGCCCGTGCCCTGCGCGAACTGTCCGACAGCGGTACGCGCATCTACCTGATGCACGGCAACCGCGACTTCCTGATCGGCAAGGCCTTCTGCCGCGAAGCCGGGTGCACCCTGCTGCGCGACCCGAGCCTGATCGACCTGGGCGGCGAGAAGATATTGCTGATGCACGGCGACAGCCTGTGCACCCTCGACGTGGCCTACATGAAGCTGCGCCGCTGGCTGCGCAACCCGCTGACGCTGTTCATCCTGCGCAACCTGCCGCTGACCACCCGCCACAAGCTGGCGCGCAAGTTGCGCAAGGAAAGTCGCGCGCAGACGCGCATGAAGGCCAGCGAGATCGTCGACGTCACGCCGGCGGAAGTGGAGAAGATCATGCGCGACAAAGGCGTGCGCATCCTCATCCACGGGCACACCCACCGCCCCGCCGTCCACGAACTGGAGATCGACGGCCGCCCCGCACGGCGCATCGTCCTCGGCGACTGGGATCGCCAGGGGTGGGCGCTGGAGGCCGATGACCGCGGCATGCAACAGGCCCCCTTCCCCCTTTGACACGGCAAGGCCACTGCCGAAGTGGCCTTTTGATGCCAACCCGCCGGCACTCTCAGACGTTTCCACTTGACCGGTAACTGCAACCTTACGCAGCATTCGCGGTTTGCTCACTCAAGGAAGAGACATGTTCAGCAAGGGAAACCTCATCAAGTTCGGCGCCCTGCCGTTGGCCCTGGTCGCCGCCGCCTTCATCCTGTTCAACGGCATCTTCTTCTATAACGAAGCCGGCTACATGACCCACGTGCGGACCATCTTCGGCGACGAGAAGATCGTCGACGACGTCGGTTACGCCACCAAGTGGTTCGGCCGTGCCACCACCTGGAAAAAAGCCATCAGCGTGCAGTCCGTGCTGGTCATGGACGAGAACGACAACAACCCGGACAACGACGCCCTGGGCGCCACCATCGAAGCCTTCCCCATCGTCTTCCTCGGCAACGTCGACGCCAAGGTCGAGTCCTCGGCACGCTTCCGCCTGCCTGGCGGCGATCAGTTCCTGAAAATGGCCCAGGAATACCGCAATCCGGACAACTTCATCCGCACCGCGCTGGTCCCGGCAATCAAGGAAACCCTGCAGGCCACCGCCTCACTGATGACCGCCGATGACTACTACGCCGGCGCCCGCAGCGAGTTCGCCGCGGAGTTCGAGAACCAGCTCAACGACGGTCTGTACCTGATCAAGCGCAAGGAAGTGCGCGGCCCGCGTGGCGCCGTGCCACACCAGACCGCGATCCTGCAGGCCGGTACCGAACAAGGCAGCTTCGGCGACAACAACGCCAGCCAGTTCGTCACCGAGAAAGTCACCGACGCCAAGGGCATCCCGGTGCGCAAGCAGCAGCAGTTCCGCAAGTTCGGCGTGGAAGTGGTTGAGGCACGCATCACTAACGTCGACCCGAACCCGCAGTACAAGCAGCGCATGGTCAAGGTGCAGCAGGCGCTGGCAGAGTTGGCCGTGGCCCGCCAGAATCGCCTGAAGGAAGAGGAAGAGAAACTGCTGGTCACCGCCCGCGGCGAGAAGGAAGTGGAAGCCAAGCGCCAGGAGACCCTGCGCGACCAGATCGAGCGCACTACCCAGGCGGAAACCGAGAAACAGCTGGCAGTCATCAACGCCGAGCGCGAGAAGCAGCGCGCCGAGATCGAGAAGCAGACTGCTGAATTGCTGCGCGACAAGGCTGCCGTGACGGCGCAGGCCACCAAGATCACCGCTGACGCCGATGCCTATGCCCGCGAAGCTGTGATCAAGGCGGACGGCGCACTGCAACCCAAGCTGGATGCGCTGATCGCCATCAACAAGGTCTGGGCTGAAGCCGCCGCCCAGGCGCCGGTGCCTAGCGTCATGATGGCGGGCGGACAGAACAGCGCCAGCAGCCGCCAGGACGAGATCGGCCAACTGATGGGTGTGCTCGCCACCAAAGCGGCGCGCGACCTGGCGCTGGACCTGAAGGTAAAAGACTGAGCCTGAACTTGTAGTAGCGAGCTTGCTCGCGAACGGATATCCCGGCAGCCCTGCTGCCGGACTGGTTCGCAAACAAGAACTACGCGCACTCCTCGCTCCTATGAAGAGCCAAGAAAAAAGCGCCCGTCTGGGCGCTTTTTTTGTTGCGGGGCGCGAGTCAGGCCGCCAGCTCCGCCGGCACGCCGCTGTGAAAACGGAATTCGCTGTCCGGCGACTGGATCAGGCCAGCCTCTACCTCGCGAATCTCCGCCACGCGGCGGTCGATATCGGCGTCATCGCCATAACGGCGCGCCAGGCTCAGATAGCCCTGGAAATGCCGCGCCTCGGATTTCAGCAGCGAGCCGTAGAACTTCGCCAGGTCGGCATCCAGGTGATCCACCAGCGCAGCGAAACGCTCGCAGCTACGGCATTCGATGAAAGCGCCAACGATCAGGGTGTCCACCAGCTTCTGCGGCTCGTGGTTGCGCACTACCGCGCGCAGGCCTGAGGCGTAGCGGCCGGCGGAAATCGGCCGCAGCGGGATGCCGCGCTTCTTCAGGATCGCCAGCACCTGCTCGTGGTGGCGCAGCTCCTCGCGGGCCAGGCGCGACATGAAGTTCACCAGCTCCTCGTGGGCGCTGTACTTGGCGATCAGGGCCAGGGCCGTGCTGGCGGCCTTGAATTCGTTGTTCTTGTGGTCGATCAGCATGACCGCCTGATCCCGCAGCGCGGCTTCCACCCACGCATCCGGCGTGGCACAACCGAGGAATTCCCTGATTTCGGACAGCATCTTCTTGCTCCAGACGACTCAGCGCACCGGCGCCTAGCTGGCCGGTGCAATAAAGGCGGAGCATTATACGGGGGCCGCCGCGCGGAACCAGCTTCCGGCGTTGATATGCCTCAACGTCATGAACGGGATATCCCGACTACAGTGGTTCTACATAAACAACGCGCACGAAGGGAGACGATCATGCAAGCCATCCGTAGCATCCTCGTAGTCGTGGACCCAGACCAGCCGGAAGGTCTCGCGCTGAAACGGGCCCGCCTGATCGCCAGCGTGACCCAGTCGCACCTGCACCTGCTGGCCTGCGAGCGGCGCGCCGACTACAGCGCCAAACTCGAAGAAGTGGCCGAGGTGCTGCGCCAGGAAGGTTTCAGCGCTTCCAGCCGCCAGGCCTGGAAGGACAATCTGCACCAGACCGTCATCGCCGAGCAGCAGGCCGAAGGGTGCGGGCTGGTGATCAAGCAGCACAGCCCGGACAACCCGCTGAAAAAGGCCCTGCTCACCCCGGACGACTGGAAGCTGCTGCGCTTCTGCCCTGCCCCCGTACTCCTGGTGAAGACCAGCCTGCCCTGGGCCGGCCGCAACATCCTCGCCGCCGTGGACGTAGGCAACAACGATATCGAGCACCGCACGTTGCATGCCGGGATAGTCAGCCACGCCTACGACATCGCCGGGCTCGCTCACGGCCAGTTGCACGTGATCAGCGCCCACCCGTCACCCATGCTCTCGGCCGCCGACCCGACCTTCCAGCTCAGCGAGACCATCGAGGCCAAGTACCGCGAGGCGTGCAAGGCGTTCCAGGCCGAATACGGCGTAGACGACCAGCACCTGCACATCGAGGAGGGCCCGGCGGACGTGCTGATTCCCCGCGCGTCCCACAACCTCGATGCGGCGGTGACGGTGATCGGCAGCGTGGCGCGCACCGGGTTGTCCGGCGCACTGATCGGCAACACCGCCGAAGTGGTGCTCGACTCCCTGGAAAGCGACATCCTGGTGCTCAAGCCGGACGACATCATCGCCCACCTGGAAGAAATCGCCGCCAAGCCCTGACACCCGACCGTCACCTCTACAGGAAGGAAAAAGCGCCCCGAGGGGCGCTTTTTTATTGGCAGGCGACGGTCAGACGCGCGACTCCAGCCCATCGGCGAGAAAGCTCGGCGCGATGTAGCGCTCGTAATGCGCCTCGGAGAGAATGAAGAACTCCTTGTCGATGGCGTCGCGCAGGTCCGGCAGTGTCCAGCCGCGGAACTCCGGCAGCAGCACCAGGCCGTAGGCCTCCACCTGGTTGATCATCCGTGAACCGCGGGCGATCAGTTGGTAGGCCCAGCAATACGGCGACTGCTCGGGCACGAAGCGTATCTGCCGCTGCTCCAACTGGCTGCGCAGGAGCGGCGCGTCGAAGACTTCCAGCTTGGCCATCATTACCTGCGCCAGCAGAATCTCCAGACGGCTCCAGACCGCCCGCTTTTCCTCGTCGCTGTAGCGGTTCCAGTTCACCACTTCATGGTGGAAACGCTTGCAGCCACGGCAGACCAGGTCGCCATAGACCGTCGAGCAGAGCCCGACACAGGGGGTTTTGATGCGCTGAGATGACATGGGGAAACGGGTAGCCGGCAAAGCGGGCATGTTAGCCCTTTGTCTAGGCAAGATCACCCTTCGGGCTGCCGCAAATCGGCTTACCAAGGCCCATTAATTCCATTAGAATGGCTGCGCCTTTTTGGCGTCATTGTCCGAAAGAAGCTGTTTTCAAAGCGTCACGAAGCACAGATTCCGGCAGCCGCGCGGTCTGGGCGCCTCCCTCAAGCGCCCAGCCCCATCAGTCCCTGGCCACCCCGGCGTAAAACTTTGAAAACAGCTTCTGCCCGGAGATCGCCGGTGCCGTCGTAGGTCAGTGGATTACCGTCCACCATGCCTGACGAATGGATCGGAGAGGTCTCCTGGATACGCGTCCTCCGGGACCACTGATGAGGGAAATACTGTGCTTGAAGCCTATCGCAAACACGTAGAAGAGCGTGCCGCCCAGGGCGTCGTGCCCCAGCCGCTGAACGCCGAACAGACCGCTGGTCTGGTCGAACTCCTGAAGAACCCGCCGGCCGGCGAAGAAGAATTTCTCCTCGACCTGATCACCAACCGCGTACCGCCGGGCGTGGACGAAGCTGCCTACGTCAAGGCCGGCTTCCTGTCCGCCGTTGCCAAGGGTGAAGCCACTTCCCCGCTGATCTCCAAGACCCGCGCCCTCGAGCTGCTGGGTACCATGCAGGGCGGCTACAACATCGCCACCATGGTGGAGCTGCTGGACAACGCCGAGCTGGCCGAAGTCGCCGCCGCGCAACTGAAGCACACCCTGCTGATGTTCGACGCCTTCCACGACGTCGCCGAGCGTGCCAAGAAAGGCAACGCTGCCGCCAAGGCCGTGCTGCAGTCCTGGGCCGATGGCGAGTGGTTCAAGGCCCGTCCGGCCGTCGCCGAGAAGCTGACCCTGACCGTGTTCAAGGTCCCCGGCGAAACCAACACCGACGACCTGTCCCCCGCTCCGGACGCCTGGTCGCGCCCCGACATCCCGCTGCACGCCCTGGCCATGCTGAAAATGGCCCGCGACGGCATCGAGCCGGTCCAGCCGGGCTCCGTCGGCCCGCTGAAGCAGATCGAAGCCGTGAAGGCCAAGGGCTTCCCGGTCGCCTACGTCGGTGACGTGGTCGGCACCGGTTCGTCCCGTAAATCCGCCACCAACTCGGTGCTGTGGTTCTTCGGCGACGACATCCCCTACGTGCCGAACAAGCGCGCTGGCGGCTTCTGCTTCGGCACCAAGATCGCCCCGATCTTCTACAACACCATGGAAGACGCCGGCGCCCTGCCGATCGAATTCGACTGCACCAACCTGGCCATGGGCGACGTCATCGACGTGTACCCGTACGAAGGCAAGGTCGTGCGTCATGACAGCGGCGAAGTGGTCACCACCTTCGAGCTGAAGACCCCGGTTCTGCTCGACGAAGTCCGCGCCGGCGGCCGTATCCCGCTGATCGTTGGCCGTGGCCTGACCGAGAAGGCCCGTGCCGAGCTGGGCCTGGCTCCGTCCGACCTGTTCAAGAAGCCGGAAGCCCCGGCAGACAGCGGCAAGGGCTTCACCCTCGCCCAGAAGATGGTTGGCCGCGCCTGCGGTCTGGCCGAAGGCCAGGGCGTACGTCCGGGCACCTACTGCGAACCGAAGATGACCACCGTCGGTTCCCAGGACACCACCGGCCCGATGACCCGCGACGAGCTGAAAGACCTGGCTTGCCTGGGCTTCTCCGCCGACCTGGTGATGCAGTCCTTCTGCCACACCGCTGCTTATCCGAAGCCGATCGACGTCAAGACCCACCACACCCTGCCGGACTTCATCATGACCCGCGGCGGTGTCTCCCTGCGTCCGGGCGACGGCATCATCCACAGCTGGCTGAACCGCATGCTGCTGCCTGACACCGTCGGCACCGGCGGCGACTCGCACACCCGCTTCCCGATCGGCATCAGCTTCCCGGCCGGTTCCGGCCTGGTGGCCTTCGCCGCTGCCACCGGCGTCATGCCGCTGGACATGCCCGAATCGGTTCTGGTGCGCTTCAAGGGCAAGCTGCAACCGGGCATCACCCTGCGTGACCTGGTCCATGCGATCCCCTACTACGCGATCCAGGCCGGCCTGCTGACCGTCGAGAAGAAGGGCAAGAAGAACATCTTCTCCGGCCGCATCCTCGAGATCGAAGGTCTGAACGACCTGACCGTCGAGCAAGCCTTCGAGCTGTCCGACGCCTCCGCCGAGCGTTCGGCTGCCGGTTGCACCATCAAGCTGCCGGAAGAGGCCATCGCCGAGTACCTGAAGTCCAACATCACCCTGCTGCGCTGGATGATCGGCGAAGGCTACGGCGACGCCCGCACCCTGGAGCGCCGCGCGCAAGCGATGGAAGCCTGGCTGGCCAACCCGCAACTGCTGGAAGCCGACAAGGACGCCGAATACGCCGCGGTCATCGAGATCGACCTGGCCGACGTCAAGGAGCCGGTACTCTGCGCTCCGAACGACCCGGACGACGCCCGTCTGCTGTCCAGCGTACAAGGCCGCAAGATCGATGAAGTCTTCATCGGCTCCTGCATGACCAACATCGGTCACTTCCGCGCTGCCGGCAAACTGCTGGACAAGGTCAAGGGTGGCATTCCGACCCGTCTGTGGCTGGCTCCGCCGACCAAGATGGACGCCCACCAGCTGACCGAGGAAGGCTACTACGGCATCTACGGCAAGGCCGGCGCGCGCATGGAAATGCCGGGCTGCTCGCTGTGCATGGGTAACCAGGCTCGCGTACAAACCGGTTCGACCGTGGTCTCCACCTCGACCCGTAACTTCCCGAACCGCCTGGGCGACGCCACCGACGTGTTCCTGGCATCCGCCGAGCTGGCCGCCGTTTCCTCGATCATCGGCAAGCTGCCGACCGTCGAGGAGTACATGGCCTACGCGAAGGACATCGACAGCATGTCTGCCGATATCTACCGCTACCTGAGCTTCGACCAGATCGCCGAGTTCCGTGAAGCGGCAGCCAACGCGAAGATCCCGGCCCTTCAGGTCTGAGTGATCCCAGCGTGACGAAAAGCCCCGCCTGAGTGCGGGGCTTTTCTTTTGCAGATCCCGAAATAGACGCCTGCCGCCCGCCCCTAACGATGGGCCTAATACTTATTGACCGCTTGCGCCCCGGGCCTCGAGGTCTAAGGTGGACAACAGGCTCCTGCCGATTTCCGTGCCCAGGTGCCCTTGTGGAACCCTCCAGAGGTGCGCTCCCTTCCTCTGCGCCCCGCTCTCCATGGCGGGGCTTCTTTTTTCCGCCGCTTCCCTGGCACAGCCCTTGCTCCGCTTTCATAAACGGTGATCCAACGGCGGGTCGCCCTCTGACAATGGCGTCGCTGCCACCGCCCCTCGAAGGCCGGTGGAGCGGCGCCTTTTTGTATTGAGCGTGCATGAGCGCGCGTTCAGAGGTGGAGATGATCGACAGTACCAGCGCACTGCCGGGCAACCTGGCCTGGGTAGCCGGCTCCGATGCCCCGGAGAAGGCCGCGCTCAACCTGGGCTTCATGGCCCTCACCGATTCCGCCTCCCTGGTGGTGGCCGCAACCCAGGGCTTCGGCCAGCCCTACGGCCTGACCTTGAACCTGCAACGCCAAAGCTCCTGGGCCGGCCTGCGCGACCGCCTGCTGAACGGCGCGCTCGATGCGGCGCAAAGCCTCTACGGCCTGATCTACGACCTGCAACTGGGCCTGGGCGGCGCCCCCGCCACGGACATGGCCGTGCTCATGGGCCTGTGCCAGAACGGCCAGTCGATCAACCTTTCCGCCCCCTTGATGCGCGACGGCGTGACCTCTGCTGAAGCACTGCAAAGCCATGTGCGCCAGAACGGTGCGCAACTCACCCTCGCCCACACCTTCCCCACCGGCACGCACGCGATGTGGCTCTACTACTGGCTGGCCGCCCACGGCATTCATCCGCTGCAGGACGTGCGCAGCCTGGTGGTGCCGCCAGCGCAGATGGTCGAGCACCTCAGGGCCGGACGCATCGACGGCTTCTGCGCCGGTGGCCCCTGGGGCGCGCTGGCCGTGGACGAAGGCATGGGTTTCACCCTCGCCACCAGCCAGCAGATCTGGCCCGACCACCCGGAAAAGGTCCTGGGCACCACCCGCGCCTTCGTCGAGCAATACCCCAACACGGCTCGCGCGCTGGTGATGAGCCTTCTCGATGCCAGCCGCTTCATCGAAGCCAGCCAGGACAACCTGCGCAGCGCCGCCCGGCTGATCAGCAGCGAGGACTATGTCGACGCCCCGCTCGCCAGCATCGAACCGCGCCTGCTCGGCCGCTACCAGGACGGCCTCGGCCACGCCTGGCAGGACGCGCACCCGCTGCGCTTCTTCAACGACGGGCAGGCGAACGTCCCCTGGCTCTCCGACGGATTGTGGTTCATGACCCAGTTCCGCCGCTGGGGCCTGTTGCGCGAGGACGTCGACTACCTCGGCATCGCTCGTCAGGTCCAGCAGTTCGCGCTGTACCGCGAAGCCGCCAGCGCCCTGGGTGTCAGCGTGCCGGACAGCGAAATGCGCACCTCCACCCTGATCGACGGTCGCCTCTGGGATGGCAGCGATCCGGCCGGCTATGCCCGCAGCTTCGAGCTGAATGTCCTGGCGGAACGAGGTTGAGCATGCTGCGCGTTCTGCTGATCAACGACACCCCGAAGAAGGTCGGGCGCCTCAGGGCTGCCCTGGTGGAGTGCGGCTTCGAAGTGATCGACGAATCCGGCCTCACGGTCGATCTCGCGCAGCGGGTGGAAGCCCTGCGCCCCGATGTGATCCTCATCGACACCGAATCCCCCGGCCGCGACGTGATGGAGCAGGTGGTGCTGGTCAGCCGCGACCAGCCACGCCCCATCGTCATGTTCACCGACGAGCACGACCCGCAGGTGATGCGTCAGGCCATCCGCTCCGGGGTCAGCGCCTACATAGTCGAGGGCATCCAGGCCCAGCGCCTGCAGCCGATCCTCGACGTCGCCATGGCCCGCTTCGAGAGCGACCAGGCCCTGCGCGCCCAACTACAGGCCCGCGAGCAGCAACTGGCGGAGCGCAAGCGCATCGAGCTGGCCAAGGGACTGCTGATGAAAATGAAGGGCTGCGCCGAGGCGGAGGCCTACACCCTGATGCGCCGTCAGGCCATGGGCCGACAGCAGAAGCTGTCGCAGGTGGCGGAACAGATCATCGCGATGCATGAAATGCTCGGGCACTGAGACCGGCCATCTGCCAGCGACGGCACGGCGCGATCATTTCGCCAGCCGCCAAGCTGGCCCCTGCCCTCCCGGCAACATCCTATGCTGCGCCCGCCCGGCTCGAGACCGGGCCCCCGGAGCGTCATCGGCAGGGTTCGATGGCGCATCGCAGTGGCCGCCGCCGGCTAGGCACCTCGGCGCCCACCCGACCTCGCCGCACACGCGGCTCAGCAAGGGCAAGCCCATGATCGACCTCAGCACCTGGAACCTCAGCGTTCCCACCGACCCACGCCCCACCGAAGTCACCACCGAGCAGATCGCCAGGGGCTACCAGAGCCGCTACTTCAAGAGAGACGGCAACCAGCTGGTGTTCTGGGTGCCCGTCACCGGCTCGCACACCTCCGACAGCGTCTATCCCCGCAGTGAACTGCGCGAGACAACCACCGCCGGCGAAGTCGCCAACTGGTACTACAACCAGGGCGACAACGAGCTGCGCGTGACCATGAGCGTCCAGCAGGTGCCATCGAAGAACAAGATCATCATCGGCCAGATCCACAGCCGCTCGCCCTATACCGGTGATGGCGAACCACTGGTCAAGCTGCAGTACCACTATCTGCCAACCTTGGCGAGCGGGCGACTCGAAGCCCTGGTACGCAACCACCCCGACGACAGGGCCAGCATCAATGTGCCGCTGATCGACAACATCGCGCTGGATCAGGCCTTCAACTACAGCCTGCGCGTCACCTCGGTGGGCAACCTGGCCATTCGCGTGGAAACCTCCGACGGCCGCGCCAACTACTACCGCAAGATCCTCAGCACCACCTGGTCCAAGCAACTGCTCTACTTCAAGGCCGGGGCCTATATCAACGACAACTACGGCAACAGCGGCGAGGGTGCGCGGGTGACCGTCTTCCACCTGAACATGGCGCATCGCTGACCCGCCATTCAGTGGCCTGATGAGGCGCGGGAGCAGCGGACTGCGCGTAGAATGCGCGGCACATCCGCACTACCCGCCGCCTTGTCACCGAGATCGCCATGGCCCGCCTGAAACTGGAATTCCCCGAAGAACTGTTCATCTACAGCACCAAGCTCACCGTCCGCGTCACCGACATCAACGGCGCCAACCACCTGGGCAACGACTCGATGATCTCGATGATCTCCGAGGCCCGCGCGCGCTTCCTGTTCGACTACGGCATCCGCGAGACCGGCATCATCGTCACCGACCTCGCCACCACCTACCGCGCCGAAGCCCACGCCCGCGACCAGTTGCTGTTCGAGGTCGGCGTCATGGATTTCAACAAGTACGGCGGCGACATCATCTTCCGCATCACCCGCCCGGCCGACGGAACCCTGGTGGCGATGGCCAAGTCCGGCTTCGTGTTCTTCGACTACAAGATCGGCAAGGTCGTGGAGATACCGACGGCATTCCGCGACACCTTCCCCAACGTCAACTGGATCGCCTGACGCTCCAGCAGGGCGCGCGCCATCCATCGGAGCGCCCCACGTTGGATCATTGCTGATCCCACCTCGTCCGGCATCGCCCTGATCCGTCGGGGTTCTGTCACCTTGGCCCGCACCTTGCTCAGTAAAGGGCGGCGGTAGTCAACGGCGATTACCCAACCTACGACAAAGGCGTCGCATCCACACCCGCAGCTTGCGGTGGGTGGAGCGACGCCTTTTTCGTTTGCCCCGGCGCAGGGGCTCAGCAGGACCTTTCCCGAGCCCGGCGGCTGCCACGTGAGCGCCTGACCGGAGCCCTCAACCGTTGCTGATGAGGTGTTCGATGAACACGAGTTTCTGGAAAGCCGGCCATGCGCCGACCCTCTTCGCCGCCTTCCTGTATTTCGACCTGAGCTTCATGGTCTGGTACGTCCTCGGCCCGCTGGCCGTGCAGATCGCCACCGACCTGCAACTGACCACCCAACAGCGTGCGCTGATGGTCGCCACGCCAATCCTCTCCGGCGCCATCCTGCGCTTCCTGATGGGCCTGCTGGCCGATCGCTGGTCACCCAAGGCCGCGGGCATCCTCGGTCAGATCATCGTCATCTGCGCGCTGTTCGGCGCCTGGCAGCTGGGCATCCACAGCCTGGAGCAGGCGATGATCCTCGGTGTGCTGCTGGGCATGGCCGGCGCCTCGTTCGCCGTGGCGCTGCCACTGGCCTCGCAGTGGTACCCGCCACAGCACCAGGGCAAGGCCATGGGCATCGCCGGCGCGGGCAACTCCGGCACGGTGCTGACGGCCCTGTTCGCCCCGGCCATCGCTGCCGCCTTCGGCTGGCAGAACGTTTTCGGCTTCGCGCTGATCCCGCTACTGGCCACCCTGCTGGTGTTCGCCCTGCTCGCCCGCAACGCCCCGGAGCGGCCGCCGGTCAAGTCTCTGGCGGATTACCTGAAGGCCCTGGGCGACCGTGACAGCTGGTGGTTCATGTTCTTCTACAGTGTGACCTTCGGCGGCTTCCTCGGCCTGGCCAGCACCCTGCCCGGTTACTTCCACGACCAGTACGGCCTCGACCCGGTGAAAGCCGGCTACTACACCGCCGCCTGCGTCTTCGCCGGCAGCCTGATGCGCCCGCTGGGCGGTGCCCTGGCCGATCGCATCGGCGGCATCCGCAGCCTGCTGGTGATGTACACCGTCGCCGCTATCTGCATCGCCGCCGTGGGCTTCCACCTGCCCAGCGCAGTGGCCGCGCTCAGCCTCTTCGTGGTGGCCATGCTCAGCCTGGGCGCGGGCAACGGAGCGGTATTCCAGCTGGTGCCGCAACGCTTCCGCCAGACCATCGGCGTGATGACCGGTCTGATCGGCATGGCCGGCGGCATCGGCGGCTTCTGCCTGACGGCCGGCCTGGGTGCGATCAAGCAGGCTACCGGTGACTACCAGATCGGCCTCTGGCTGTTCGCCAGCCTCGGCGTACTGGCCTGGTTCGGCCTGCACGCGGTGAAGGCTCGCTGGCGCACCACCTGGGGCAGCGCGGCCGTTACCGCGGCGCGGGTCTGAACGATGCGCCCTTGTAGGAGCGAGCTAGCTCGCGAACCGCTTGCTGCGGAGGTCACCGAGGAAGGCGTTCGCGAGGCCGACTCTGTTCCCGACAATATTCGGCATTCCCCACTTCCCTGTGGGTCACAAGCTCGCTCCTGCAATGAGCTGCGCCTGAGCTTCGCCCAGGCCAGCGCCACCGGCCCGCGCGCCGAGAACCAGGACGCCCTGCGGGTGGTCACCCCGCCCGCCGGACTGGCCGCCAGCAAGGGGCACCTGTTCGCCATCGCCGACGGCGTCAGCCAGTGCGCCGACGGCGGCCTGGCCGCGCGCCTGACCCTGCAGGCGCTGGCCGCCGACTACTACGCCACTCCCGAGACCTGGGCCGTCGCCCAGGCCCTCGACCGCCTGCTGATCTCGCAGAACCGCTGGCTGCAGGCCAACGGCGGCGGCCAGCCGCTGCTCACCACCCTCACCGCGCTGGTCCTGCGGGGCCGGCGATTCACCCTTGCCCATGTCGGCGATTGCCGCCTGTACCGCTGGCACGCAGGCGTTCTGGATTGCCTGACCCAGGATCACGTCTGGGAACAACCCGGCATGCAACACGTGCTCAAGCGCGCACTGGGCCTGGACCAACACCTGGTGGTGGACTACCGCGACGGAGAACTGGAAGCCGGGCAACGCTTCCTGCTGGTCAGCGACGGCATCTGGGCCGCCCTGGGCGACAGTGCCATCCAGCGCCTGCTGGAGGACGCACAGAGCCTGCAAGCCTGCGTCGACGCACTGGTCAGCGCCGCCCACCTGGCCGGCAGCCAGGACAACGCCAGCGCCCTGCTGCTGCAGGTGGACGAACTGCCGCCCGCGGGCCTCGGCGACGCCCTTGCCCAACTCGTCCTCTGGCCAGCGTCGCCCTCGCTCAGAGACGGCCAGGAATTCGAGGGCTGGCAGGTCGAAGGCAAGCTGGCCCAGTCCCGCCAGTCGCTGATCTACCGCGTGCGCGACCGGCAGAATCGTCCCTGGCTGCTCAAGACCTTGCCGCCAGCGCTGCGCGATTCTCCGGAAGCCGCCCAGTCGCTGCTGCTGGAGGAATGGTTTCTGCGTCGCGTGCAAGGCCGCTACTTCCCCGAACTGCACAGCCTGCCGCAGCGCCAGCACCTCTATTACGTGATGCGTGAGTATCCGGGGCAGACGCTGGACGAGCACCTGAAACGCAACGGCCTGCTGAACCTGCCCGACTGGCTCGACCTCGCCCAGCGCCTGCTACGTGGCCTGGGCCAACTGCACAGGCGCAACATCCTGCACCGCGACATCAAGCCGGAAAACCTGCATTGGGCCGACGACGGCGAACTGCGCCTGCTGGACTTCGGCCTCGCCTACTGCCCCGGATTGTCGCAGGAAGACCCGCACGACCTGCCCGGCACCCCGAGCTACCTGGCGCCGGAATCCTTCCAGGGCGCGCCGCCGGATGCGCGCCAGGACCTCTACGCCGCCGGTGTCACGCTGTATCGACTGTTCTGCGGCCAATATCCCTATGGCGAGATCGAAGCCTTCCAGCATCCGCGTTTCGGCACGCCCGCACCGGCCAGCCGCTATCGCCCGGATATACCAGCCTGGCTCGACGACTGGCTGGCAAAGCTGACCGCCGCCCAGCCGCAGCAGCGCTTCGAGACCGCCGAGGAATGCCTGCTCGCCCTGGAACAAGGCGAACGGCAGGCACCAGCGCGTCCGCGCCCCCTGCTGGAGCGCGAGCCGCTGAGAGTCTGGCGCGGCGTTGCCCTCGCCTCCCTGGCGATCAACCTGGGGTTGCTGCTCTGGTTGTTGCACCAGGGCTAAGGGCGCACCAGTTCGGCCCAGAACGCATCACCGCAGTGCAGCAAAAACGACGATTCTCCGGGCGATCTACCTGAAAGCCCCGGAAACCGGAGATCGAGCAAGTTGGCACAGCCCCTGCAATAACCGTTTCAACAATCTACAAAAGCGCGTCCCTCAACGAAGAGGCTCGCACTTCCCGATCGAACGGGACTTGGACAAAGGCGTCCTCGCTGGGTAACCGGCGGGACGCCTTTTTTGTTTTCCGTGATTTTTCCGTGACGCGGAGCCCTGACATGAAAAAGCTCAAGCTCGTACTGATCGGCAACGGCATGGCCGGCGTACGCACCCTCGAAGAACTGCTGAAGATCGCGCCCGCCCTCTACGACATCACCGTGTTCGGCGCCGAGCCCCACCCCAACTACAACCGCATCCTGCTCTCCCCCGTGCTGGCCGGCGAGCAGGCCTTCGAGGACATCGTCCTCAACGACCTCAACTGGTACAGCGAGAACGGCATCCGCCTGCTGCTCAACCGCAAGGTCACCCGCATCGACCGCCATCGTCGCAAGGTGTACGCCGAAGATGGCACCGAGGCCGAGTACGACCGCCTGCTGATCGCCACCGGCTCCAACCCCTTCATCCTGCCGGTGCCGGGCAGCCGCCTGCAGGGCGTGATCGGCTACCGCGACATCGCCGACACCCAGACCATGATCGACACCGCCGGCACCCGTAGCCACGCGGTGGTCATCGGCGGCGGCCTGCTCGGCCTGGAGGCGGCCAACGGCCTCAAGCAACGCGGCATGGACGTCACCGTGGTGCACCTCTCCGACTGGCTGCTGGAGCGCCAGCTGGACCGCACCGCCGGCAAGCTGCTGCAGGAAGCGCTGGAATCGCGCGGCATCCACTTCCGCCTGAACACCCACACCGAAGAGCTGATCGACGACGGCAGCGGCCGCGTCTGCGCCATCCGCTTCAAGGACGGCGAAGTGATCGCCGCCGACCTGGTGGTGATGGCTGCCGGCATCCGCCCCAACACCGAACTGGCGGAAAAGACCGGCCTGCCCTGCAACCGCGGCATCCTGGTGAACGACACCCTGCAGACCTACGACCCGCGCATCTACGCCCTGGGCGAATGCGCCAGCCACCGCGGCATCGCCTACGGCCTGGTGGCGCCGTTGTTCGAGCAGGCCAAGGTCTGCGCCAACCACCTGGCCATGCTCGGTTTCGCCCGCTACCAGGGCTCGGTGACCTCCACCAAGCTCAAGGTCACCGGCATCGACCTGTTCTCCGCCGGTGAATTCATGGGCGGCGAAGGCACCGAGACCATCACCCTCTCCGACCCCATCGGCGGCGTGTACAAGAAACTGGTGATCAAGGACGACGTGCTGGTCGGCGCCTGCCTCTACGGCGATACCGCCGACGGCGGCTGGTACTTCCGGCAGATCCGCGAGAACCACAACGTCGCGCAGATCCGCGACCACCTGATGTTCGGCGAAAGCAGTCTGGGCGACGTCGGCCACCAGGGCCAAAGCAGCGCGGCGAGCATGCCCGACAGCGCCGAAGTCTGCGGCTGCAACGGCGTGTGCAAAGGCACCATCGTCAAGGCGATCCAGGAGAACGGCCTGTTCAGCGTCGACGAGGTGAAGAAGCACACCAAGGCCGCCAGTTCCTGCGGCTCCTGCGCAGGGCTGGTCGAACAGATCCTCATCAGTACCGTGGGCGGCGCGGCGGACGTGAAGCCCAAGAGCGAGAAAGCCATCTGCGGCTGCAGCGACCTCAACCACGGCCAGGTACGCCAGGCGATCCGCGACCATCACCTGATCAGCCTGGGCAGCGCCATGCGCTTCATGGAGTGGCGCACTCCGGACGGCTGCGCCACCTGCCGCCCGGCACTCAACTACTACCTGATCTCCACCTGGCCAGGCGAGGCGAAGGATGACCCGCAGTCGCGCCTGATCAACGAACGCGCCCACGCCAACATCCAGAAGGACGGCACCTACTCGGTGGTCCCGCGCATGTGGGGCGGCGTCACCAATGCCGCCGAACTGCGGCGCATCGCCGACGTCGCCGACAAGTACCAGGTGCCCATGCTCAAGGTTACTGGCGGCCAGCGCATCGACCTGCTGGGCATCAAAAAGGATGACCTGCCGGCAATCTGGAAGGAGTTGGACATGCCCTCCGGCCATGCCTACGGCAAATCCATCCGCACCGTGAAGACCTGCGTGGGCAGCGAGTTCTGCCGCTTCGGCACGCAGAATTCGACCCAGTTGGGCATCGACCTGGAGCACGACCTGTTCAACATGTGGTCGCCGCACAAGGTCAAGCTGGCGGTCTCCGGCTGCCCGCGCAACTGCGCCGAAGCCGGTATCAAGGACATCGGCATCATCGGCGTGGATTCGGGCTGGGAGCTGTACATCGGCGGCAACGGCGGAATCAAGACCGAGGTGGCGGAGTTCTTCGTCAAGCTCAAGACCGCCGACGAGGTGCGCGAGTACAGCGGCGCCTTCCTCCAACTCTACCGCGAGGAAGCCTTCTACCTCGAGCGCACCGTGCACTACCTGCAACGGGTCGGCATGCAGCACATCAGGAAGGCCGTGCTCGACGACGCGGAGAACCGCCAGGCGCTCAATGCACGCCTGCAATTCTCCCTGTCGCTGGAGCAGGACCCGTGGCAGGAGCGCATCGCCCAGCAACCGCTGAAGAAGGAATTCGAGCGGATTCCGCTAAAGCAGCTGGAGCCCGCCTGAGTGCCCGCCGGGCCCCACCATCGGGGCCCTTACTACCCGATTGCCGGAGACACCCCATGAACTGGTTCGACATCTGCGCCCTGGACGACATCAACCCGCTGGGCTCGCGCGTCATCGCCGGCCCCCAGGGCGACATCGCGATCTTCCGCACCTCTGACGACGAAGTCTTCGCCCTCGATGACCGCTGCCCGCACAAGGGCGGCCCTTTGTCCCAGGGACTGATCTACGGCAAGCGCGTGGCCTGCCCCCTGCACAACTGGCAGATAGAGCTGGCCAGCGGTGAAGCCGTGGCTCCCGACCAGGGCTGCGCCCATCGCCACGAGGCGAAGGTCGAGGATGGCCGCGTGCTGCTGGCCCTGCGCGGCGACCTCGCCCACTGCGCGTGATTTCCCGTGCTTCTGATTCAGAGCGAGGCTGCGCCATGACCAACAACCGTCGCACCACCGCATCCACCTGCTGTTACTGCGGCGTAGGTTGCGGCGTACTGATCGAACACGACGACGAGCGCATCCTGGGCGTACAGGGCGACCCACAGCATCCAGCCAACTTCGGCCGCCTGTGCAGCAAAGGCTCGACCCTGCACCTCACCGGCGATGAAGATGCCCGCGCGCAGTTCCCCGAGCTGCGCCTGGGCAAGGGCCTGGCTCGTAGCCGAACAGACTGGGATACGGCGCTGGAACACGCCGCTGGCGTTTTCGCCGAAACCATCCGCGAGTACGGGCCGGATAGCGTGGCCTTCTATGTGTCCGGCCAGTTGCTCACCGAGGACTACTACGCCTTCAACAAGCTGGCCCGCGCCCTGGTCGGCACCAACAACATCGACAGTAACTCGCGCCTGTGCATGTCCTCGGCGGTGGTCGGCTACAAGCGCAGCCTCGGCGCAGACGCCCCGCCCTGTAGCTACGAGGACATCGAACTGGCCGACTGCGTGATGATCGCCGGCAGCAACATGGCCTACGCCCACCCGGTGCTGTTCCGCCGCCTGGAAGAAGCCCGCGCGCGACGCCCGGAAATGAAGCTGATCGTCATCGACCCGCGCATCACCGACACCACGGAGGCGGCCGATCTGCACCTGGCGATCCTGCCCGGCACCGACGTCGCGCTGTTCCACGGCATTCTGCACATCCTGCTCTGGGAAGGCTGGATCGACCGCGCCTTCATCGACACCCACACCGAGGGTCTGGATGAGCTGAAAGCACTGGTGCGCGACTACGGCCCGCTGGCCGTGGCGGAAATCTGCGGCATCGCCGTGGGCGACCTGCAACGTGCCGCGCAGTGGATCGGCCAGGCGCCCGCCTTCCTCTCGCTCTGGTGCATGGGGCTCAACCAGTCCAGCGCCGGCAGCGCCAAGAACAGCGCGCTGATCAATCTGCACCTGGCTACCGGGCAAATCGGCCGCCCCGGCGCCGGCCCCTTCTCCCTCACCGGCCAGCCCAACGCCATGGGCGGCCGCGAAACCGGCAGCCTGTCCAACCTGTTGCCCGGACACCGCGAAGCCTCGAACGCCGAACACCGCGCGGAAGTCGCCGCTTACTGGGGAGTCGAAAAGCTCCCGGAAAATCCCGGCCTGAGCGCCATCGAACTCTTCGATGCGGTCCGCGACGGCTGCATCAAGGCCCTGTGGATCGCCTGCACCAATCCGGCCCAATCACTGCCGGACCAGACTCGCGTGCGCGAAGCCCTGGCCGCCTGCCCCTTCATCATCGTCCAGGAAGCCTTCACCACCAGCGAGACCTGCCAGTACGCCGACCTGCTGCTGCCGGCCGCCAGTTGGGGCGAGAAGGAAGGCACGGTGACCAACTCCGAACGCCGCATCAGCCACGTGCGCCCGGCCGTTCCCGCCATCGGTGAGGCCCGGGCGGACTGGAGCATCGTCTGCGATTTCGCCCGCCGCCTGGAGCAACACCTGCGTCCCGGCGAGCCCAGCCTGTTCGATTTCACATCGCCGTCCGCGCTATTCGACGAATACAAGCTGCTGACCGGTAAGCGCGACCTAGACCTCTCCGGCATCGACTACGCGCTGCTGGACACCCATGGTCCGCAGCAGTGGCCCTTCCGCCCCGGCGCGCTGCTCGGCACCGAGCGCCTGTATGGCGACGGACAGTTCCCCACCATCAATGGGCGCGCCCGGCTGATTGCCGAACCCTATCGCGCACCGAAGGAGAAGCGCGATGCGCGCTATCCGCTGATCCTCAACACTGGCCGCTTGCGCGATCAGTGGCACGGCATGACCCGCACCGGCACAGCGCCGCAACTGTTCGGCCACGTCGAAGAAGCCGTGCTCGGGCTGCACCCGGACGAACTGCGCCGCCGGCGCATCAGCGACGGCCAACTGGTCCGTCTGCACAGCCGCCGCGGTGAACTGGTGCTGCCGGTGCAGGCCGACGAGCGTTTGC
The DNA here is from genome assembly GCF_001675465.2 of Pseudomonas sp. AU12215. Taxonomy (NCBI): domain Bacteria; kingdom Pseudomonadati; phylum Pseudomonadota; class Gammaproteobacteria; order Pseudomonadales; family Pseudomonadaceae; genus Pseudomonas; species Pseudomonas sp. AU12215. The sequence continues at coordinate 49,463 of NZ_MACM02000017.1, read as the reverse complement.
GCCCCGGCCAGGCCTTCCTGCCCATGCACTGGGGCGACCGCTATCTCAAGGGGCTCGGCATCAACGTCCTGACCCTGCCTGCCGTGGACCCGCTATCACGCCAACCCGAACTGAAGCACGCCACGGTCGAGGTCAGTCGAATCGAATTGCCCTGGCAGTTCTTCGCCCTGGTGGAAGGCGAGGTGCAGAAGCGCTTCGATGCCTTGCGCCCGCTGTTCGAAGACCTGCGCTACGCCAGCTTCAGCCCCACCGGCCGCGAGCGACCGGCACTGGTGATCCGCGCTGCGCACGTCGAGGCACCCAGCGCGGAGTGGCTGGCCCGCATCGATACTCTGCTCGGCCTGTCCGACGGCCCGGTCATGGCCTATGACGACCCGCGCCGCACCGTCGGCAAACGCGTGCGTATCGAACAATCGCGAATTGTCTCGCTGCGCCTAGCCGGCGAAACCGCCGCCCGCGCCTGGCTGCGCGAATTGTGGAAAGAAGGCCGCGCCGACCAAGAACTGCGCCGCTGGCTGCTCGCCCCGCTCAGCGCCGCCCCTGGCAATGCTGGGGCGGCCGCGGATAAGACATTGTGCAACTGCCTGAACGTCAGCCAACGCCGCATACAAGCCGGCATTGACCAGGGCCTGGACCTGGAAGGCCTCAAATGCGAACTCAAGTGCGGGACCGCCTGCGGCTCCTGCGTACCGGAAATCAAGCGCCTGCTGGCCCGCAAGCCGCTGGCGGCGACCGCCTGAAGCGAGCCGCGAAGACGGCTGCCTGAGGAGAACGACATGAGTGGAAAAGTCTGGCTGATCGGCGCCGGTCCCGGCGACCCGGATCTGCTGACCCTGAAGGCCGTCCGCGCCATGGCCCAGGCCGAGGTGGTGCTGATCGACGACCTGGTGAATCCCGCCGTGCTGGAGCACTGCTCGTCCGCGCGGGTAATTTCCGTCGGCAAGCGCGGCGGCTGCCGCTCCACACCACAGGACTTCATCCACCGCCTGATGCTGCGCTACGCAAGGCAGGGTCGCCGGGTGGCGCGCCTGAAAGGCGGCGACCCGTGCATCTTTGGCCGTGGCGGCGAAGAGGCAGACTGGCTCAAGGCAAGGGGAATCGAATGCGAACTGATCAATGGCATCACCGCCGGACTGGCAGCCGCTACCCAATGCGGCATTTCCGTGACGCTACGCGGCGTCAGCCGTGGAGTGACCCTGGTGACCGCCCACACCCAGGACGATAGTCCGCTGAATTGGCGAGCCCTGGCCGAAGGCGGGACGACCCTGGTGGTGTACATGGGTGTGGCGAAACTGGCGGAAATCCGCGACGGGCTGATCGAAGGCGGCATGGCTGCCTGCACACCAGTGGCGATGATCGAGAACGCATCCCTGCCCGCCCAACGCGAATACCGCAGCCAGTTGGGCGACATGCTGGAAGACGCCCAGCACTTCGCCCTGAAGAGCCCGGCAATCCTGGTGGTCGGCGAAGTCGCAGCCGCTGCGCAGCAGGCAATACTAGCCCGTAGCGCCTGAGCCTCACTTTCCTGCAGGCAAAGAAAAACCCGGCCTAGGCCGGGTTTTTCTCAGGAGCTCGGACCGATTACTGCTTGGCCTGGGCTTCTACTTCGGCTTCTACGCGGCGGTTAACAGCGCGGCCTTCGGCAGTTGCGTTGTCAGCAACCGGACGGGACTCACCGTAACCAACAGCGTTTACGCGGCCGCCTTCAACACCGTACTCGTTGACCAGTACGTCACGAACGGCGTTGGCACGACGCTCGGACAGTTTCTGGTTGTAGGCGTCGGTGCCGACGGAGTCGGTGTGGCCTTCAACGGTGGTGGAGGTGGACGGGTACTGCTTCATGAAGTCAGCCAGGTTTTTGATGTCAGCGTAGCTGTTCTCTTTAACCTTGGACTTGTCGAAGTCGAACTTCACGTCCAGCTGAACGCGAACGACTTCAGCCACAGCCGGGCAGCCGTTGGCGTCAACGGTGACGTTGGCCGGGGTGTTCGGGCACTTGTCGACGTTGTCGCAGACGCCGTCGTTGTCGGAGTCGGAGCAGACTTCAGCAACCGGCTCGGGAGCCGGGGCCGGCTTGGCGCCGCCACCGAAGTTCATACCAACGCCCAGGCCTGCCATCCACTCGCCCTGGTGACCGTTGTCACGCTTCTCCAGGCCGTACTGACCGTCGAGGCTGGCTTTGGCGTAGAAGTTTTCGGTGAAGTAGTACTTCAGACCGGTACCGATCATGACCATGGTCAGGTTCTGACGGCCACCGTTGTCGGAGTTGATGTTGGTCAGGCTCTGGTGGCCAACGCCGGCGGAAACGTACGGACGCAGGTTGCCAGCACCCGGAGTGCCGAAGTGGTAGATGGCGTCCAGAGTGCTCAGGTTGCCATGGACCTTCTTGTTGCCGGTCTCGTAGGTGCCACGTACGTCGTGGTACTCACCGTAGGACAGAGCCAGCTCGACGTCGTCGGTCAGGAAGTAGCCGACCGAGCCGCCGTACAGGTCGGCGTTCTTCATGTTGCGGGTGCTGTCGGTGAAGTAGCGCTTGCCGAAAGCTTCGACTTCGACGGCGCCCTGGCCTTGAGCGAACGCGTTGACAGCGGCGGTGGCGATCAGCGAGCCAACTACGACGCCTAAGGTGTTCTTCAGTTTCATCCGTTAAATCCCCATCTTGGTGGTCAATAAGTTGTCCAACCATAGGCCGTACAACTTGGGTGGCAAGTTTATCAGAACTTCCCAAACAGAGAGACAATATTTCCCCGACTAAGATTCCGTCACATTGGAAAACTTTTCTCTCATTCGATCGAGTGCACGCTTGTAGCGCATTTTCGTGGCGCTAAGCCCCATGTGCATGATATCGGCGATCTCCTGGAACTCCAGTTCAGCTACAAATCGAAGGACTAGGATTTCCCGATCAATGGGATTGACATGAACTAGCCAGCGGTCTAGCCCACCCCGTTCTTCGACTTTCGGAGACTTCTCTTCAGATGCCTCCTCGACTGGATCCAGACTCAGCGCATCGAGCAATCTGCGTTTGCGCCGCTCCTTCCGATACTGGGTTATGCACTCGTTGTAAGTGATGCTGTACAGCCAGGTCTTGAACTTCGATTTGCCCTCGAAGTTCTTCAGACCATACAACACCTTGAGCATGACCTCTTGACACACATCATCGGCGTCCCGGTCGTTGCCCAGGTAGCGCGCGCAGACGTTGAACAGCGTGCGCTGGTAACGGCGCATCAGCTCTTCGTAGGCCCGCGTCACGTGGTAAAGCTCCTCGTGAGAACGCGCCACCAGCTCCTCATCGGTGAGCTGGCGCGGGTCATAGCGCACGGACAATGATTGCGGCTTGTTCAAGTTGGGTCGGGCCAGGTCAAGTCAGCGTCCGGCGCGGCTTTCGGGAAGCCGGACCGGCAATCGGTCATCATCTTCAGCGACTGGTCACACGCTGATCGAGCAGGATGCGGTTGGCGATCGACACCAGCTCACCCTCGTCTGTCAGCAGAATAGTCTTGATGGTACCAATTTCCTCGATGATGCCTTCGACATCCGCCACTTTCACCTGTTGTCCGACCTGATACAGCTCACGCACGTAGATCCCCGCGATAATCTGCCCCGCCACTTCGCGACTGCCCAAGCCCAGCGCCAGCGCAGCGGCCAGACCGATGGTGATCAGCACGATGGCGATGATGTAGTTCAACAGGTCGGTCTTCACCTCGAGCTGGCCGATGGCGACCGAGATGCTGATGATGATGACCAGCCACTGAGCGACACGACCCAGGCCGTTGGAGTATTCGAGGCCGACGCCATCGGCAGCGCCACGCACCAGGCTGTTGGCCAGTTGGGCGAGCAGGATGCCGACGATCAGCACCAGTGCTGCGCCGAACACCTTGGGCAGGTACAGCGCGAGCATGTCCAGGGTCGCCGAGACACGCTGAAGGCCCAGGGACTCCGCGGCAGAGACGAGGAACACCAGCAGCACGAACCAGTAGATGATCTTGCCGATCAGGGTCGAAACCGGCACCTGAATCCCGGCGCGCGACAGCAGCTTGGTCAGGCCGGTACCTGCCATCAGGCGGTCGAGGCCGAGCTTGGCGAGCAACTTGGAAAGCAGCGCGTCCAGCAGCTTGGCGACGACGAAGCCGAGCAGCACGATCACCAGTGCGGCGAGTAGGTTCGGGATGAACCCGGCCAGCTTGCCCCACAGGGTGTTCATCGCGGTGAGCAGGCTTTGCGTCCAGATGTCGAATTGCATGTTCAGTCGGCCTTGTCAGCGGAAGGGGCGGAATTCTGCGCGTGGCGCGAGACGGGTGCAAGGTGTGCGGCGCCACGGCTCACGCCGATGGACAGGGCCTGGAACCAGTGCCCAATCAGGCTGAACAGATCGCCCGCGCCCACCTGGCGGTTGGCGGTCTTGAGCACGCGGTCCAGGCGCGAATCGTCGCCCGGCTGTTCCGGGGGCATTCGCAGCAGATCGCGCAAGGATTCTTCAAATGGGTCGTGCATACGCACCTCGCCTGTGTGAGGTGCTTGACGCCCCCACCACCTCGAAAGTCACACCTAGAGCCAACGCAGGCGGCGGAAGATCCACCATTGGAATGTCGCCAGACCACCGATCAACAGGCAGGCGGCGACGAACCCATACGGCGCATCCGCACCCGGAATGCCACCGACGTTGATGCCCAGAAGCCCGGTCACGAAGCTCATGGGCAGGAAAAAGCCGGTGATGATACCAAGCAGGTACATGGTGCGGTTCATTCGCTCGGTAATTCGACGATGTTCGGCTTCCTGGATCAGGCTGATGCGCTCTCGGACAAGCTCCAGCTCTTCCAGGTTGCGGGTCAGGCGGTTGTACAACTCGTTCCAGTAATCGGCGTCGTCGGCGACCGTCCAGGACAGCTTGAACTTGACCATCTGCGAGTAGATCTCCCGCTGGGGCGCGAGATATCGCCGCAGGCCTGCGGCACGTCGACGCAGGGTGCGTAACTGATGCTGATCGGGAATGCTGCGCTCGTCCTCCTCGATGGCTTCTTCCATGGCGTCAAGCTGGTCGGCCAGGCCGCCGATCAGGGTATCCACGCGATCGGTGAGGTAATGGGCCAGGTAGAGGACGACTTCCGACGCGGTCTTGGGGCCGCGCCCCGCATCCAGGTCGGCGCGCAGGTCAGCCACGGCCTTGAGCGGACGCAAGCGCAGGGAAATCACGCGTTGCGACTCGGCATAGACCCGCAGCGAGACCATGTCCTCCGGGACCGCACCGGGATTCAGGTTCACCCCGCGCAGGAACAGCAGCAGGCGCTCGCCGCCCAGGTCCACCAGGCGCGGTCGTGTCGCCTCCTCCAGCAGCAGGTCGCAGGCGAACTCGTTCAGCCCGCTGGACTCGCGTAACCAGGCCTGGGCTTCGGGCACACCGCGATCCCAGTGCACCCAGAGGCTTTCCTCGGGCTTGAGGTCCAGCAGCGGCAATTCGCTACGGGTGATCCGCCGACCGCCACCATGGCCATCCAGCACGAAGCCGTCGATCAACCCGCGCTCCGTGCCGCTTTCGTACTGCTGCATGCCCTCTCCCCTCGCTCCAGATCGTGTGAACGCAGCCCCATGAAAAATGCCGGAAGCTTCCGCTCCCGGCATTGACTCGAAACCTTGTGGGAAGGTTCGAATTATTCCGGCATTTTCAACGCCTTAGGCGAAACGATGATGCCGTTGTTGTCGGCATAGACGAACTCGCCAGGGCGGAAGGTGATGCCGCCGAAGGTCACGGCGACGTTCAGGTCGCCGATGCCGCGCTTGTCGGTCTTCATCGGGTGGCTGGCCAGTGCCTGCACGCCCAGATCGGTCTGCGCGATCACGTCGACGTCACGGATGCAGCCGTACACCACGATGCCTTCCCAGCCGCTCTTGGCGGCTTTCTCGGCGAGCATGTCGCCCAGCAGCGCGCGACGCAGCGAGCCGCCGCCATCCACCACGAGCACCTTGCCCTTGCCATCCTTCTCGACCTGCTCCTTGACCAGCGAGTTGTCCTCGAAGCACTTGATGGTGACAATCTCGCCACCGAAGGAGTCCCGCCCGCCGAAGTTGCTGAACATCGGCTCGACGACCTGGACCAGCTCCGGGTAGGCATCGCACAGATCGGGGGTGACGTAATGCATGGAGACGCTCCTCTTGATGAAATCCGCCAGGGTTTCAGGCCTGGATGTGACCGAAAGCCGCAATGGCGTCACAGTCTACTCCCTGCCACGCCAAGCTCAAGCCTGCGCCAGAGCGCCCTGCCCCGCTGGCAGGCAACCGTGCTCCAGCCAATGCTGCAGCTGTGGCCAGACTTCGCGCTGGGCGCCCTTGCTGATCAGCATGTCAACGTGGCCGAAATCCTCGGAGAAGCCTTGACGACGCCCCAGGTGCAGATATTCACGCACCTCGGAGCCAAACTGCTCCAGTAGCTTGCGGCAGGCCCAGGCCGGGTCCTGGATGTCGCCATCGGAGCCGACCGCCAGAACCGGCACGGAGACTTTCTGCAGCCCGGCCCACCAGTCATTGCCCTTCTCGCCGAAACGGCCGAACAGGCTGTACCAGTGCAGGGCCTCCAGCGCCAGGCCCAGCGGCTCGTCCTCCGGCCCACGCTTGAGTCGGGCCCCGGACAGGCCGCCCATGCGCTTGAGCAGGAACCGCCCGCTCCACGCCACCGGGGGCAACTTCAGCGGCCAGTAGGTGCGACTGACCTGGCTCCCGCAAAGCGCCGCACTGGCCGCTTGCTGATCACCCAGGTAACCACCACCCAGGGCGGCGGCGAGGGTCACGCCGCCCAGGGAGTGGCCGAGCCAATGCGGCACCTGGCCACTCTGCTCGACCACGAAATTGGCGATGGCCGGCAGGTCGAAGCGCGCGTAGTCGGCGACCCGGTTACGGTCGTAGTCCTCGTTGCGCGGCGACAGGCCGTGGCCACGCATTTCCGCGATCCACACGTCGAAGCCGGCACGCGCCAGGTGGGCACCCAGCCCGATGCCCTTGGGCGAGAACCAGAAGCGCCGATTGGAGAAACTGCCATGCAGCAGAATCACCGGTACGCCTCGACGCCCGTCTGGAAGGCCGAGACGGGTGACCGCCAGCTCGACGCTGGAGTCAGGGCTGTTATTGGGCTTGAGGCGGTAGACGTCCTCGGTGAGGTCGCCACGCAGTTCGGCGCTCACGAGCGCGACGGGAAAGAGTTGACTGCTGCTTTGCATGGAATCTATTGCACAAAAAAGGGCGGGTGAAATCACCCGCCCTTCTCAGGATGGTAAGGGAAACGTCAAGCCTGGCCTTCGGCGAGGAAGAACCAGGTATCGAGGACCGAGTCGGGGTTCAGCGACACGCTCTCGATGCCCTGCTCCATCAGCCACTTGGCGAGGTCCGGATGGTCCGACGGGCCCTGGCCGCAGATGCCGATGTACTTGCCGGCGCGGTTGCACGCCTGGATGGCGTTGGACAGCAGCTTCTTCACCGCCGGGTTACGCTCGTCGAACAGGTGCGCAACGATGCCCGAGTCACGGTCCAGGCCCAGGGTCAGCTGGGTCAGGTCGTTGGAGCCGATGGAGAAGCCGTCGAAGAACTCGAGGAACTCGTCGGCCAGCAGGGCGTTGGACGGCAGTTCGCACATCATGATGACGCGCAGGCCGTTCTCACCACGCTTGAGACCGTTGGTGGCCAGCAGATCGACGACCTGGGAGGCTTCGCCCAGGGTGCGCACGAACGGCACCATCAGCTCGACGTTGGTCAGGCCCATTTCGTTGCGGACCTTCTTCATCGCACGGCATTCGAGCTCGAAGCAGTCACGGAAGGATTCGCTGATGTAGCGCGAGGCGCCACGGAAGCCGAGCATCGGGTTCTCTTCTTCCGGCTCGTAGAGCTTGCCGCCGATCAGGTTGGCGTATTCGTTGGACTTGAAGTCCGACAGACGCACGATGACTTTCTTCGGCCAGAAGGCAGCGGCCAGGGTGCTGACACCCTCGACCAGCTTCTCGACGTAGAAGCCGACCGGATCGTCGTAACCGGCGATGCGCTTCTCGACGCTTTCCTTGATGTCCGCAGGCAGGCTGGCGAAGTTCAGCAGCGCCTTGGGGTGCACGCCGATCATGCGGTTGATGATGAATTCCAGACGAGCCAGGCCCACGCCTTCGTTCGGCAGCTGGGCGAAGTCGAAGGCGCGATCGGGGTTGCCGACGTTCATCATGATCTTGAACGGCAGGTCGGGCATGGCATCGACCGAGTTCTGACGAACGTCAAAGCCCAGCTCGCCCTCGTAGATCAGGCCGGTATCGCCTTCCGCGCAGGACACGGTCACACGCTGGCCATCCTTCAGCGCCTGGGTGGCGTTACCGCAGCCGACGACAGCCGGAATACCCAGTTCACGGGCGATGATCGCAGCGTGGCAGGTACGGCCGCCACGGTTGGTGACAATGGCGCTGGCGCGCTTCATCACGGGCTCCCAGTCCGGGTCGGTCATGTCGGAGACCAGCACGTCGCCCGGCTGGACCTTGTCCATCTCCGAGACGTCGTGGATCACCTTCACCGGACCGGCGCCGATGCGCTGACCGATGGCGCGGCCTTCGACCAGGACCTTGCCTTTTTCCTTGAGCAGGTAGCGCTCCATCACGTTGGCGCTGGAACGGCTCTTCACGGTTTCCGGACGGGCCTGCACGATGTACAGCTTGCCGTCGTCACCGTCCTTGGCCCACTCAATGTCCATCGGACGCTCGTAGTGCTTCTCGATGATCAGGGCCTGCTTGGCCAGTTCGGTCACTTCGGCGTCGGACAGGGCGAAGCGGGCGCGATCGGCCTTCTCCACATCGACCACCTTGACCGATTTACCGGCCTTGGCTTCGTCGCCGTAGATCATCTTGATGGCCTTGCTGCCCAGGTTGCGGCGCAGGATGGCCGGCCGGCCGGCTTCCAGGGTCGGCTTGTGGACGTAGAACTCGTCGGGGTTCACCGCGCCTTGCACCACGGTCTCGCCGAGGCCGTAGGCACCAGTGATGAACACCACGTCACGGAAACCGGATTCGGTATCCAGGGTGAACATCACCCCGGCGGTGCCGGTTTCCGAACGAACCATGCGCTGCACGCCGGCGGACAGGGCGACCAGCTTGTGGTCGAAGCCCTGGTGGACACGGTAGGCGATGGCACGGTCGTTGAAGAGGGAGGCAAAGACTTCCTTGGCCGCGCGGATCACGTTGTCCACGCCGCGGATGTTCAGGAAGGTTTCCTGCTGGCCGGCGAAGGATGCATCCGGCAGGTCTTCGGCGGTGGCGGAGGAACGCACGGCAACGGCCATGTTGTCATTGCTGCCGGCCATCTCGGCAAAGGCCTTGCGGATCTCAGCATCGAGGCGCTCGGGGAACTCGGCGTCCATCACCCACTGGCGGATCTGCGCGCCGGTCTTGGCCAGGGCGTTGACGTCATCCACGTCCAGGGCATCGAGCGCCGCGTGGATGCGATCGTTCAGGCCACTCTGCTCGAGGAAGTCACGGTAGGCCTGGGCGGTAGTGGCAAAGCCACCCGGTACGGAAACGCCGGCACCGGCGAGGTTGCTGATCATTTCGCCCAGGGATGCGTTCTTGCCCCCCACATGTTCGACATCGTGGACGCCGAGCTTATCGAGGGAAACTACGTACTCTACCAAGGTGATCTCTCCACTAAGTGTTGGAAAAGGTCATACGAGTCGGAGCGGCCCCACCCTTCTGGCCGGAGCCGGAAAAATGGGTGAGAATGCCCCGGCAAAGGGCCTTGCAAACGTGGGGCCTATCATAACCAGGATTCGATCCTACCTAATAAGGCCCGCAGCGCACATGAAACGAACTGCATTCTTCATTTCCGACGGCACCGGCATCACTGCCGAAACCCTCGGCCAGAGCCTTCTGGCGCAGTTCGAGAACATCAACTTCACCAAACTGACGCGACCTTACATCGATACCGAAGAAAAAGCGCGCGTTATGGTACAGCAAATCAATCGAGCTGCGGAGGCGGACGGGGCAAGACCGATCATCTTCGATACCATCGTCAATCGTGAGATCCGTTCGGTCTTGGCGCAATCCAACGGTTTCATGATTGACATCTTCTCGACCTTTTTGTCCCCGCTCGAGCAAGAATTATCCTCAGACTCGTCGTATTCCGTCGGAAAATCCCACAGCATCGGCCATAACCCGCATTACATGGAGCGGATCGATGCGGTGAACTTCGCCCTCGACAACGACGACGGCGCCCGCACCCACTACTACGACAAGGCCGACCTGATCCTGGTCGGCGTCTCGCGTTGCGGCAAGACGCCCACCTGCCTCTATATGGCCCTGCAATACGGCATCCGTGCGGCCAACTACCCGCTGACCGAAGAGGACATGGAGCGCCTGCAGCTGCCCAATGCGCTCAAGCCCTACAAGCACAAGCTGTTCGGCCTGACCATCGACCCGGACCGACTCACCGCCATCCGCCACGAACGCAAGCCCAACAGCCGCTACGCCAGCTTCGCCCAGTGCGAGTTCGAAGTTCGCGAGGTGGAGAACCTGTTCCGCCGCGAGAACATCGCCTACATCAATTCCACACATTTCTCGGTGGAGGAAATCTCCGCGAAGATCCTGGTGGAAAAAGGTGTCGAGCGCCGCCTGAAGTAATCCCTCCGAGACTCATCGCCTCTCCGCTCGACGGCCGGTCATACCGGCCGTTGATCTTTCGGCAGCTTCTCGCCGCTGCGCCTATCATTCTCCAGACCCACGAATTACCCGTGACCTATGTCATGGGGCGGGCATTCCACTGCAACGGCACAGGAGAGCGCCATGCGAGAATGTCAGTACCTGGTTCTGGTCGTTTTGCTGGCGCTGTCGGGTTGCGATTCGGATAAACCACCCAAAGCCAAGGCGGCCAACCCGAGCCCACCAGCCAACACTCAGCCCACCGCCGTGCCAGCGCCGCCCCCGGCCCAGGCTGCTGCGCCCGCGCCACCAGCCACCGCCCCTGCCCCTGCAGAGCAACAGTCCCAGGCCGTATTCACCCCTGAGCAACTGGACCAGATGCTCGCGCCCCTCGCGCTGTATCCCGACTCTCTGCTGGCGCAGGTGCTGATGGCGACCACCTATCCTGGCAATGTGGCCGACGCGGCAGCATGGTCGAAGGCGAACCCCAAAGTCAGTGGCGACGACGCCGTAAAGCAGGTGGCAAATCAGCCATGGGACCCCAGCGTCCAGTCGCTGGTTGCCTTCCCGCTGGTACTGGCGACGCTGGGACAGGACCCGGTCTGGGTACAGCGGGTCGGCGATGCCTTCCTGGCCCAGCCTGATGCGGTGATGGACGCCATCCAGCGCCTGCGTCGCCAGGCCCAGGCCGCCGGCAACCTGCAGTCGAATGAGCAGCAGACCGTCACCGTTAAACCGGCGTCGCCGGCTCCCGCTCAGCCCGCGCCCAGCGGTGGTACCGCGGTTGTGCAGCAATCGGCGCCGGCGCAAACCATCATCATCGAGCCGGCCGATCCGCAGGTGGTCTACGTCCCCAGCTACAACCCGACGCAGGTCTACGGCACCTGGGCCTATCCGTCGAGCCCACCGGTCTACTACCCGCCTCCGCCCGAATACCCGGTAGCCACTGCACTGGCGACCGGCCTGGCATTTGGCGCTGGCGTCGCCATCGTCGGCTCGCTCTGGGGCGACTGCGACTGGGACGACCACGAGATCGACGTCGACGTGGAGCATTACAACAACTTCAACAGCAACCGGAACGTCAACGTCAACCGCGACTTCAACAGCAACCGCACCGTCAACGGCAATCGCACCGCCTGGCGCCATGACCCGACCTACCGCAACGGCGTGCCCTATCGCGATACCCGCAGCCGCGAGCAGTACAACCGCCGGCTTGCCGGTGGCGAGCAGCGCGAGGCCATGCGCGGCTTCGACTCGGCCAAGGCGCAGGAGCGCTCTCGCGCGCGGGAAAGCCTGGCCCAGCGGGGAGTCGCACCGCCTGCGAACAATCAGCAGGCACGTGAGCGCGCCCAGGCTGCGACCCGCGATCTGCGCGACAACCCGCAGGCCCTCCAGCGTGCCCAGCAGGCCAACCGCGAACCGCGTGACGTCAACCAGGCCCGCCAGCGCGCGGAGAACGTGGCACAGAGCCGCAACGCACAATCCCAGCAGCGACCGAGGGCGCAGAACAACCAGAAAATTCGTGAACAGGCCCGTCAGCAGCACGCCCGTACCCAGGCTCCCCGCAACAACGCCTTCGCCGGCGCCAACAATCCGCGGCAGACCCGCGAGCTCGCCAACCGCGGGCAAGTCAGCCGCGCCGCTGCCAGCCGCCCGCAGGCGGCGCGCGCCGGGCATGCCGTACAACGACCTGCCCGCGCGCCTCGTGGCGGCGGACGCCGATAGGAGACGAGTCATGCATATCGCATCGCGCCTGCTGGCGCTCGCCCTCCTGGGTGCGTTGCCCGGCCTCCTGCTGGCGCAGGAGTCCTTCCCCACCCCGGAAGCCGCCGCCGACGCTTTCATCGCTGCACTCGGCACCGAAAAAGCCGATCCGGAGCGCCTCGCTGCCCTGCTCGGCAATGACTGGCACAACTACATCCCCACCGAAGGTATCGACCGCGACGAGGTGGACGCCTTCCTCGCGCACTATCGGGACAAGCACGAAATCCACAAGGACAACGCGAGGCGCGCGCATCTGGTGGTGGGCAACGATCCCTGGACGCTGCCCCTGCCCATCGAGCAGGAGAAAAAAGGCTGGGCATTCAACGCCAAGGCCGGCGGCGAGGAAATCCGCATCCGCCGCATCGGTCGCAACGAGGAGTCGACCCTGGAAGCCGTGCAGGCCTACCACGATGCGCAGATGGACTTCGCCGAGGTCGACCGCAACGGTGACGGCATCCTGGAATACGCACAGAAATTCGTCAGCAGCGACGGACACCACGATGGCCTGTACTGGCCCGAGGAAGAAGGCGGCGAGGAGAGCCCGCTCGGCCCGCTGTTCGGCGACGAACTGCCCGGTGACGGCTGGCACGGCTACCACTACCGCATCCTCACCGCCCAGGGGCCATCGGCACCGGGTGGCGCCTACGACTATAAGATCGGCGGCAGGATGACTCGCGGCTTTGCCGTGACCGCCTGGCCGGTGAAGTACGGCGACAGCGGTGTCATGAGCTTCATGATCAGCCACGACGGCGAGATTTTCTCGAAGAACCTCGGCCCGGAGAGCGGCAAGATCGCCATGAAGATGAGCCGCTTCGACCCGGACAGCAGTTGGACCGAAGTCACTGCGCAAGAAGAAAAACCCTGACGCCCTGAACCCGTCCGGCCTTCCTGCGGTCGGACGGGACGGGGAAAGTCTGCCACTCGCCTCGCTGTTCGGCAGGTACGCGCCGGCCTGTCATTAGCCTGAAACAAATACCCTGCCAAGGCGCCAACCGACTGTCGCCAGCGAAAAACCACATGATAGAATTCGCCGCGCTATTGCCTGGCGTCACCAGGTCCCGCCGGCCGGCATGCCGGCCACAGCCATATGGGGTGACGACCGGGGCGTTTCTTTTCAAGGCTTTGCGGCCACTCACTCATCAAGGCCCATGAGACTCAAGCCCACTGCCCTGCTCCTCTTCCTGAGCATCTTTCTGCTTCCCGGCATCAGCGCCGCTGCCGGCAAGACCGTCTATGGCCTGAACGAATACGCACGGATCAACGACCTGGACATCGAACTGGCCGCCAAGCTCGATACCGGCGCCAAGACCGCCTCCCTCAGCGCCCGCGATATCAAGCGCTTCAAGCGCGACGGCGAGACCTGGGTGCGCTTCTACCTGGCCACCGACACCGCCGACAGCCAGCCCATCGAGAAACCCCTGGCGCGCATCAGCAAGATCAAGCGCCGCCACGGCGACTACGACCCTGACGAAGGCAAGGCCTATACCGCGCGCCCGGTGATCGAACTGGAGCTGTGCATGGGCAAGGCCCTGCGCACCATCGAAGTGAACCTTACCGACCGCAGCGCCTTCCAATACCCGCTTCTGATCGGCTCCGACGCGCTAAAGCGTTTCGGCGCCCTGGTCGACCCGAGCCTGAAATACGCTGCCGGCAAGCCCGGCTGCCAACCCGTAGCGAAACCTGCCGAGTAATCCCATGCGCTCTCTTACCCTGCATCTGAAGGTCCTGATCGCCATCCTGCTGACGCTGGGCGTCGCGATCACTGCCTACCAGATCTTCGTCCTCGGCATTCCCATGACCGAGGCCGAGACCGACGACCTGTGGAACATCGACGCCAAAGTCGAGTTCGTCGCCACGCCGAAGACCCCGGTGAAGGTGCAGATGTTCGTGCCGCCGCTGACTCAGGATTACGTCAGCCTCAACGAGAGCTTCGTCTCCAACAACTACGGCGTGGGCATCAACCGCTCGGACGGCAACCGCAAGGTGACCTGGTCCTCGCGCCGCGCCAGCGGCCAGCAGACTCTCTACTACCGCCTGGTGCTGACCAAGCGCTATGCCGGCGCCAGCGGCGAAAAAGCCAAGGAGAAAGGCCCGATCTTCCGCGACAGCCTGCCGCTCGAAGGCCCGGACAAGATCGCCGCCGAAGCGCTGATCGCGCCCATCCGCCAGCACTCGGCGGATGTCGAGACCTTCGTCAGCGAAGCCATCAAGCGCGCCAACAACCTCAATGACGACAATGTGAAGCTGCTGCTGGCCGGCGATACCAGCCTGGACAAGCGCTCCCACGTGGTCGAGACCCTGCTCGCCGTGGCCCACGTGCCGCTGGAGCGTGTGCACACCATCCGCCTGGTCGCCAACCAGCCGCAACAACCCGAACTCTGGCTGCGCAGCTACAACGGCAAGGAGTGGCTGTACTTCAACCCGGAAACCGGCGAACGCGGCCTGCCCAACGACCGCCTGATATGGTGGCTGGGTGACGAGAGCCTGCTGTCCATCGAAGGCGGCAAGAAAGCGACGGTCAATTTCAGCCTGAACAGCAGCGAGATGAACGCCATCCGCCTGGCCAAGCTGTCGGACGAGAACACCGACGCGGCCTTCCTCGAATACTCGCTGTACGGCCTGCCGCTGTCTACCCAGCAGACCTTCCAGATCATGATCATGATCCCGTTCGGCGTGCTGGTGATCCTGGTGCTGCGCAACCTGATCGGCCTGCAGACCCTGGGTACCTTCACCCCGGTGCTGATCGCCCTGGCCTTCCGCGAGACCGGCCTGCAGTGGGGCATCGGCCTGTTCACGGTGATCACCGCCCTGGGCCTGTCGCTACGCTCGTACCTGGAACACCTGAAGTTGCAGATGCTGCCGCGCCTGTCGGTGGTGCTGACCTTTGTGGTGGTGATGATCGCCGCTATCAGCCTGCTCAGCCACAAGCTCGGCTTCGAGAGCGGCCTGTCGGTCGCCCTGTTCCCGATGGTGATCCTGACCATGAGCATCGAACGCCTGTCGATCACCTGGGAAGAGCGCGGCGCCGCCCACGCCATGAAGGCTGCCATCGGCACCCTGTTCGCCGCCGCCCTGGCGCACATCCTGATGCGCGTACCGGAACTGGTGTACTTCGTGTTCACCTTCCCGGCCGTGCTGCTGATCCTGGTGTCGTTCATGCTGGCGATGGGTCGCTACCGCGGTTACCGCCTGACCGAACTGTTCCGCTTCAAAGCCTTCCTCAAGGACTAAGCCATGTTCGGCCTGATCAAGCGATGGAAAGCCCTGGAAGCCAAAGGCATCATGGGCATCAACCGACGCAACGCGGACTACGTGCTCAAGTACAACCAGCGGCACCTGTACCCGATCGTCGACGACAAGATCATCACCAAGCAGCGCGCCATCGAAGCGGGCATCCACGTACCGGAAATGTACGGGATCATCTCCACCGAGAAGGAGATCGAACGCCTGCCGGAAATCATCGGCGAGCGCAGCGACTTCGTGATCAAGCCGGCGCAGGGCGCCGGCGGCGACGGCATCCTGGTAATCGCCGACCGCTTCGAGGAACGCTACAAGACGGTCTCCGGGCGGATCATCAGCCACGAGGAAATCGAGCACCAGCTGTCGAGCATCCTCACCGGCCTGTACTCCCTGGGCGGCCACCGCGACCGCGCGCTGATCGAGTACCGGGTGACCCCGGACCAGATCTTCAAGAGCATCAGCTACGAAGGCGTGCCGGACATCCGCATCATCGTCCTGATGGGCTACCCGGTGATGGCGATGCTCCGCCTGCCGACCCGCCAGTCCAACGGCAAGGCCAACCTGCACCAGGGCGCCATCGGCGTGGGTGTGGACCTGGCCACCGGCCTGACCCTGCGCGGCACCTGGCTGAACAACAAGATCAGCAAGCATCCGGACACCACCAATGCGGTGGACGGCGTGCAGTTGCCGAACTGGGACGGCTTCATGAAGCTCGCCGCCGGCTGCTACGAGCTGTGCGGCCTGGGCTACATCGGCGTGGACATGGTGCTGGACCAGGATAAGGGCCCGCTGATCCTCGAGCTCAACGCCCGGCCCGGCCTGAACATCCAGATCGCCAACGACTGCGGCCTGACCCTGCGCACCCATGCCGTGGAGGCGCATATCGCCGAGCTGGAAGCCAAGGGCGTGAAGGAGACTGTGGAGGAGCGCGTGCGCTTCTCCCAGCAGCTGTTCGGCCATGTTCATCCGAAGGAAGTCTGAGTCGCCCTGCCCCATGAAAAAGCCCGGCAAATGCCGGGCTTTTTCATGGGGTAGTCGCTGCGCTATCTACCTGTAGGAGCGAGCTTGCTCGCGAACGGATCCCCCGGCAACTCCGCAGTCGGGCGGTTCGCGAGCAATAACTAGGCGTCCCCCTCGGTCCTACAAAGAGCTTCAGCTCAGCGCACCACCGCCAGCTCGAAGCCCCCCTGGTCGCCGTGATCGCGCACCTTCATCCCCGCCTCGTTCACCGCCAGGTTCTCCAGCGGGCGCTTGTACGGTTTGTTATCCAGAGTCTGCAGGCTGCGGTCCTCATCGGTGGTCAGCAACAGCACGTAGCGCTCGCCCTGGTTCGCACGCACCGGGATGGTCCCCTCGATAAACGCATAGCGGTACCAGGTTTCCGGATTGAGCTTGTACACCGCGTCGCTCACCAGCCGGGTCGGGCGTTTCTGCTCGTCGAGGAACAGCAGCGACGGGTAGACCACCTGGTGATTGGCGAAGCTGCGCACGCGCAGGCCGTAGACGCGCTGGGAGCTGGGCAACTTCATCGCCACGTAGTAGCTCTTGCCCATGGGGAAGTCGAAGCTCGGCGAGAACTTGTTCAGCTCCTCATAACGCGGTTCCTCGGCCGACAGTTCGGTGAAGTCGCCCTCGCCCATCTGGTCGCAGCAGCGCCGCTGCAGGTCGACGTAGAGATCGTCCAGGGTCTTGCCGCTGCCCTTGAGCAGTGCCTTCATGGCGTCGGTCTGCTCGCCTGCACCATCGAGCCCCGGCAAGTTGCTCGGGCGTGTTTTCAGGTCGATCTGACGGCCTTCGGTGAAGGCGATCTGGCTGCCGCCCTGTTCGCCACGACGGAAGGTTTCGCCGCGCTGCTGCGCAGTGATCGGCGAGTTGCGTACCTGGCCCTTGTCGTCGACCCAGGTGAAGTAAGGGCTGCCGTTCTCGCTGCGGACGAAGCCGCGGTCCTCATAGGACTCGGCATCGATGTACTCGGAAGAATGATCACCGTTGGGCAGCACATAGTCGGCACGCCCAGGCGCGACCTGGCCGGCGGCGTAGAAGCTGTTCTGCAGGTTGCCCTGGGCATCGACCCAGGTGAAATAGCGCCTTTTGCTCTCCCCCGCTGGCCGGCTTCCCGGCCACTGGGTAGCGCTGACGTCGATCAACCGCGCTCGGTCGCTCCGGTCGATGCGTTTGTCCGCCTGGCGTTGCTGTTTGGCATAGCTGTCGTCGACGAAGGTGTTGTGCACCTGGCCGCTGTCGTCGACCCACGACAGGTAGCGGCCGCTGGCGGCCTGCGCCGACGCACTCAGGCCGGCGGCGGCGATGCAGGAGATCAGGAGGGTCAGCCTGCCCATGTTCATGCCCTCAGAAGGTGGTGCGGTAAGTCATGGCGAAGACGTAGGCCTTCACCGTGGTGCTGACATCGAGTCCGGCATAAGGGTTGTAGACCAGGTTGTCGATGCCGGTGCAGTTCAGGTTGCAGCTGGTGCCCGCCTTGATGCTCTGCTTGGAGACGAAGTAGTTGAAGCCCAGGTCGATCACCGTGTCCTTGTCCCACTGATAGCCCAGACCCAGGCCGTAGAGGTTGGCATCGCCAATGGGCACCAGGGCATCCGCCTTGTCCTTGGGAATCGCCGAGGGCCGGTACTCGTAACCGGCGCGCAGTTGCAGGCGGTCGTTGACGTCGTACTGCATGCCCATGGCGTAGCTCCAGGTGTCCTGGTAGCCGCGGTCGAGGATGATGCTGTGGTCGGTGGCGCCGTTGGGCGCGAAGTTCTTGGCGATACGCAGCAGGTCGAGCTCCTTGTCGAACTCGATTTCCAGCTTGTTCCAGTCGCTGTAGTCAGTCCACTTCAGGTCGAAGTTGAATTGCCACTTGTCGAACGGACGCACCTTGATGCCGGTGGAGAAGCTGTCCGGGTTGACCATGTTCAGCGTCGCCACACCGTGCTCTTCCTCGGCATTGCCATAGGGGAACAGCGGGCTGAGGAAGGCGCCGAACACCGAGCTCTGCATGCCGGACCAGAAGCCCTGCCAGTCCTTGGTGTAGTCGACGCGGTACTTGCCCTTGAGGTGCATGCGCGACTCGCTCTGGTAAGTCGCGCCCCAGGCGAACCAGTCGTAGGGCTCCCAGAGCACGCCGAGGTTGAAGCTCGGCGACAGGGTCTGCTGCATGTCCAGCTTGAGGTTGGCCAGCGAATCGTAGGGGCCGATGCGACCACCGCAGACGTTGAACACCAATTCGACGATTTCCTGTGCGCCCGGCACGCAGGTGGTGTCGTGCAGGGTCTGCAGCAGGCCGGTGAGCAGGCCGGGGTTGCGGAAGTCGGTATCCAGGGCCATGGCCTGGTGCGAGAAGCCGATCGACAGGCCCGCCGACAGCGTGTCGTTGACCTCATAGCCCACCGAGGGCGAGAAGTAGGTGATGCGTTGCAGCGAGACGCGACGGCCTTCGTAGCGCGCCGGGTCGCTGTCGGAGTCGCGCGAATAGCCCAGCGCCTGGGGCGCGTAGACGTTGGTGGCGAAGGTGAACTTGGAGCCGGGCGGGTTGATCGACAGCCCCGCCAGTGGCGCCACCAGCAGCGGCATGTCGGTCATGCCGCCGAGGCCCGGCAGGTACATGGTCGGGGTCAGGGTACGGCTGTTCTGGCCGGCCACCGGGTCGTCGTCCAGGCCGAATGCGGCGGAGCCATAGTCCGGCGGTGCCTTGAAACCAGCGCGGATGTCCATGACCCCGGTGATCAGCTTGATCTGGGTCTGGCGACCCTTGAGCTTGGTCAGGGCGGCGGGGTTGTAGTGCACCGCGTCGATGCCGGTGGAGTCGGCCGTGACCGCGTTGGCCATGGCCATGGCCTTGGGGTTGCCGATGGTCAGGTCGTTGGCCAACTGGGCGTTGGCGAGCGTCGCCCAGCCAAACCCCACCCCTGCCATCGCCACCGCGAGGGGCGAAATGCGCATAGTCATGTGGTAGTCGCTCGTCGGTTACTGGGCTTTGAGGCCTTGGATATCCAGGGGTAGGGAAACCCCCAGCAGTACATCCGGCGAGTCTTCGGTCAGACCGAAACCGGCGTTCACGTTGACGATGTAGTCCGGCGATGTTCGCAGGCCGAGCGAGAAGTTCATGATCGCGCTGGTCTGCTCGGGTGCCTCGACCGTACGGTCGTTGAAGTAGTACTTGTTCTTGAACGAGTAGGCCATCTGGTAGGAGGTGGCCAGGGAAACGTCGTAGGACAGTGCGTAGGCCATGCCCATGGCGAAGTTCAGGGTATCGCCCGGCACCACCTTCTCCAGTTCTTCGCCGTACTGGTTCTGGTGGATGTCGTCGACCTTCATGTTGTAGGTGTAACCGAGGGAGCCGTAGAGCACGACCGGGTCGATCACGTAGGACATGTTGGCACCGGCGCCCAGGCTGTAGAAACCGTTGCCGGTGGAAACGTCGTCCTGCACGTTACCCTTGTACGGGCTGTCGCCGGTGGGCAGGCCGAGGGTTGCGTAGAGCGTGGTGACCGGCCGGCCGCGACGCGCCGCCCAGGGCTGCCAGCGCAGGGTCGCGGAAACGTCGCCCAGACTGTAGGCATGGATGTCACGCTCGGTGTCGTACTTGGCAACGAAGGGCAGACGCATGCTGAAGGTCAGGTTGTCCCAGATGCCGTAGTCGAAGGTGAAGGAATTGGTGAAGGTGTGCTGCGCCTCGCTCTGGGCCAGTACGCTGTAGACGTTCTCGCCACTGCGCACGGCCTGCAGGCGCGTGTCGCGCATCAGGGTGTAGTCGAAGCCGTAGGTCAGCTGGCGCTCACCCTTCTTGAGCAGGGTGTAGCTTTTCTCGGCGGCCTGGAACACCTGCTCCAGCGCCTTGGCGCTGTCGGCATCGGTGTCCTTCTTGGCCAGCGCGTCACGCGCGTCTTCGGTTGTCGCTTCTTCGGCGATGGTGCTGGTGCTTACCAGCAAGGCCAGAGCGGCAACGCACGCAAACCCCTTGAAATCCATGTTGCTATCCCCTGGTCTTGTTCTTATTCGTCTGGGCCGATCGGGCGATCACTTGCGCCGGATGTACTGAACATCCCCCTTCGTGGCGGCTTCGCCAATCTGGTTCTGGGTGAGCTTGCTCATCTCCGGGAATTCGCGGAATGCCAGCAGGCTGACGGTCCGGTCATCCACCAGACGCAGGTCGGCCTCGCGCAGCTCCAGGGCGTTCTTGGGCTCCTGGCCGCTGGGGTAGATGACGAAGAGCACGTTCTGGTCCCAGATTTCTTCGAAACGGGCGCGGGTGAAACTGATGTTGCCCAAGGCAGGATCGGCAACGAAGACGTGGTCGTTGTAGACATCGCGGACCACGACGAAATGCTTGAAGCCGGCATAGTGGATCGGCACCAGCGCCGGGTGTTCGAGCGAGTCCAGGTCGGAGAACTCGGCACGGAAGCCGCCACTCTTGTAGCCGAGTGCAGCGGCATAACGCTTCATGTCCAGAAGCGAGAAACCACGGCGCTGGACGATCTTGTCGGCCTCGCCGTACTTGATCAGGCCTTCCATGACCTGACGCTCTTCCAGGTTGCGGCCCAGGTAGTAATCCAGCAGCGTGGTCAGTGCCGCCGAGCCACAGCTGTAGTCATAGGCCTGGCGGATAACGTTGCGGAACTGCACCTGGCTCATCGGTTCAAGTTGCACCGACTCGCGAAACGGTCCGTTGGGCGTGAGCGGCTGCGAGATATTCACTGTGCCCTGCTGCTGCGGCTTGGTATCCACCGCCTGGGTAAAACCGAACAGACCCAGCAGGCTTCCCAGCAGAATCTCGAACATCCAGCCCCCTTCGCTTCAATCCTGGAAAAACCTTGCCGGCAGGCGCCGGCAAGGGTTACCGCGCGTACAACCTCGGGATCAGTGACCCCAGACCTTCACGGTCGAACCAGCCAGGTTCAGGTTGGAAACGGTCAGCGAGCCAATGCTGGCTCCAGTGGTGCCAACCTTGACGGCGTCGATGGTAACGTCGCCGGTCACGGTGGGCAGACCGATGGCGAGCTGCTGGGTTGCAACAGCGGTGCCGCCACCGGACGGGGTGATGTTGGTGGTCACCACGTCGACAGTCATCGGGGCGTTGTCGGCAATGGTCACGCTCGGCAGATGGATACCCTGCAGGACCAGGGAACCGCCGCCGGCATCGGCGTCCTTGTAGGTGATGGCGCCGATGGAGGCGTTGAAGGTACCGGAAATGCTGATGCCATCCTGGCCGGTGATACCGGACAGTGCAGCGTCATCCATGGATTTCATGTCGGCATGTGCCAGGAACGGAGCGGCCAGAACTGCGCTTGCAAGAACCAGTTGCTTGATTTTCATTGTTATAAATCTCCAGTGTTCAGGTGGGGTTGCCCCAGGCACTGCAAGGGGCGTCCTACCCCGCTGCAGGTTGACCGGCTGCTGCCGATCTTCCAGACCCACGACTTCTTCCTTAGGCGCCGCAGGTATGGATTCGTGAAGCACGAAGCTTCGCGTCCTGATCTCCAAGCTACTGACCCGCCGTGAACCTGCCAGCCCATCCAAGGGATGGCGCAAACGAACCGTCTGACTCAAGCTTCGCTCAGCAATCCCAGACTCTTTCCCTTGAGAACCGCCTGAGTCCGACTGCGCACGCCGAGCTTGGCGAACAGGTTGTGCAGATGCCACTTGATGGTGGCCTCCGACAAATGCACCGCCTGGGCGATGTCGCGGTTCGACAAGCCCGCCGCCACGAGCCGCAGAATCTCCCGCTCTCGATGGCTAACATCCTGATTTTCTTCGAAACTTTCCGGATCGACAGACAGCCTTCGGCACTGCTCGCGAAGCATTTCCGCAACCCCCTGCCAGGCCGAGGCACGTTTGGGTTCAGCTACCTTCCAGGCATCCCAGAGCGGTAGCAGCCACAGCGCGTCGTCCTGGAACAGCCGCCGGTAGCCCAGGTTCCAGGCTTCTTCCAGGGTGGGAGCGAACAAAGCGAAGGCTTTTTCGCTGTTACCTTTCTGCCAATACGCCACAGAAAGTAACAGCGAAAGACGCAGCCGCCGGTCGCGCTGATAAAGTGAGGTAAAGCCCGCCAGGCACGATTCCAGACGCTGCTGGGCACGCTCGGCATGGCGCTCTGACAGAGCCAGGCGCGCCTCGGCCATCACCAGTGCGGAGTGAGCGTCGGCATAGCGCTCGGCGTTGAGCCCGGAGAGATGCCCCGCCAGTTGCAGGCACACACGCTCGGCCTCGTTCGGCCGGCGCATCCACAGCAGCAATTGCACCTTGCAGCTCATGGCCAACGCATGCACACGCTCATAGCCCGGCGACTGCAGGCCAACCAACCATTCGTCGAGCTGGGCCAACCCTTGTTCGGCTTCACCGGCAAAGAAACGCGCCCTGGCCATCACCAGTTGACCACGACTGATCAGCTCCACCGGCGTGGCGACATCGCGCCAGGTGGTGGCCAAGGGCAATTCGGCGAGAATCGCCGCGTGGCGATCCTGCTCATACAGCAAATCGGCATAGGCCAGGGACAGCGGTCCGCCGACCCGACTGCGCCGACCGAAAACCCGTTCCACTCGGCTGCGCGCGCTTTCGGCAATGGTCCGGCCGCGCTCCAGTTCGCCGCGTTCCTTGCAGATCAGCGCTTCGATCATGCTGACCACGACCTGCAGGTATTCGCTATCGGCCATGCGCAGGCAATCACGGGCAACACCGATGGCGTTGGCCGCCTCGGCATAGTCACCCAGCAGCGCATACGCAGCCGCCTGGATGCACGACAGGCTGGCGCGAAACACCGGCTGGCTGCCCGGCACCAGCGCCAGCCACTGGCGCGCCACCTTCAGGCAAGCCTCCAGTTTGTCCTGGTAGAGCAGCACGAGCGCCTTCAGCACCTGGGCCACGGCGAGCAACTCGGCCATGCCGAAGTGGCGCACCTTGCCCTGGCCCTGCAGCAGCCGGACGCTGAGCTCTTCGATCAGCGCCTCGGCCTCGGCGAACTTCTGCTCGAAGGCCAGCTGCCAAGCGTAGAAGATCTGAAACACCGGATGTTCGCGGATCACCTCGGCAGGAATGCTGCTGAGCATGCCGAGAATGCCGTAGACGCGGTTGCCGGCGATCAGCTTGGCGCCCTGGCGCTCCAGCAGGTCGGCGGCAAACGCATAGTCACGGGCGCGCAGGGCGTACTTGATCGCGCGGTCAGCCATGTCGCGACTCTCGCACCAGCGAGCCGCGGCGTGCAGCAGCGGTGTCGGGTCGGAGTTGCGCGCCAGGCGGCCCTGGAGGAACTCGGCGAACAGGTGGTGATAACGAAACCACTCGCGCTGGTCGTCCAGCGGGATGATGAACAGTTGCTCATTCTGCAACCGCATCAGCATGTCCAGGCCATCCCGGCGCCCGGTCAGCGCATTGCACAGCTCGGCGCAGAACTCGTCGAGCACCGAGGTCTGGTCGAGGAACTGCTGCAGCGGTTCGGGCAGGCTGCGCAGCACGTCCTCGGCGAGGTAATCGGCGAGGTCGCGCTCGGTACCGGAGAGCCCCTTGAGCAGCGCCGCGCGATCCGGATTGCGCGCCAGCGCCAGCGCCGCGAGATGCAGCGCAGTGATCCAGCCTTCCGTGCGCTTGTGCAGCAGTTTGAGCTCGCTGTCGCTCAGCGCCAGGCCCTTGAGTTCGGTAAGGAAGGTGTCGGTTTCCTCGCGGGTCAGGCGCAGGTCGTCACCGCTCAGGCAGAAGGCCCACGGCGCCAGGCCCGGCTCGTCCACTAGGAAGCGCGGGCGATAACGGGTGCTGGTGACCAGGCGAATGTTGTCCGGCAGGTGCTCGATCAGGTAGCGCGCGCCGTGGGCCAGGGCCGGGTGGCGAATCTGGTGGAAGTCGTCGAGGAACAGGTACAGCGGCCCGTCGAGGCGGCTGAGATCCGAGAGGAAGGCGTCGATGATGCCTTCCAGCGGCAGGGTCATGTCCGACTGCAGCAGGTTCGAGGTGTTGGTGCCGAAGTCCGCCTCGACACTGCGAATGCTCGCCACCAGGTACTGCACCAGTCGCTGCGGCTCGCTGTCACCCTCGTCGCAGGACATCCAGGCGACCCGTGCCCCGCTCTGCATCAGGCGCTGGCGGAACAGGCTGAGAATGGTGCTCTTGCCGAAGCCGGCCGGTGCACTGAGGATCAGCACGCGCTGCTGGCGATTGGCGTACAGGCGATCGATCAGGGCGCGGCGCGGAAGCAGCGAATCGCTGTCGGTGCGCGGCGGGAACAGCTTGGTGCGCAGCAGCGGCATGGGCTGCTGCGGCAGTGTGGTCAGGGTCGTCATGTCAGAGCAGACTCAGCTCGCGGGCACGGCGTATCGCTTGGGTCCGATTGCGCACCTTGAGCTTCTCGTAGATGTTGTGCAGGTGCCATTTGACGGTGCCCAGGGCCAGCGACAGCTGCTGGCCGATCTCCTCGTTGGAGAGTCCCTGGGCCGCCAGGCATACCACCTCGCGCTCGCGGTCGGTCAGACCTTCCTCGAGCACCTCGGGTGACCTGCGTGCTTCCTGCCCCGGCCAGACGGTCAACATTCCGCGAATGAAGACCTGCAGTGCCGGTTGTCGCTCGGTGGATTCCAGCTGCTGCAGCAACTGGCGAATCCCCTCGCCTTCCTCGATGAAAATGCTCCGCACCCCCTCCCGCTCGGCGCCGACCAGGCATTGGCCGAGCAGGCTGTGGGAGCGCTCCTGATAGCCCAGGCGCTGGTAGCTCAAGGCCGCCAGCAGGTCCAAGCGCAGCCGTTGCAGGCCGTGCCAGCCCGGCTGCAGCATGCCGCGCAGTTGGGTGATTTCGTGCAGCGCCTCGCTGAAGTGCCCGCGCGCCTGGAGCAGGCGAACCCGGCTGATGCCCTGTACCCAGAGCACCGGGTTGAACGGCATCTGCTTGTAGTGGCTGGCGAGCTTGGCCCAGTCGATGGTCTTGAGGCGCTGCTCGGCGCGCTTGCAGCGATCAGTGGTGGTTTCCTGGAGGATCAGGTTGATCTCCTCGCCCACTGCCATGGCAAAGAAGCGCCAGGACTGGTTGCGCGAGGCCAGGGTCTGCATCAGACCCAGCGTGGCCAGCGCCTCCTTGCCGCGCCCTTGCAGGCGCTGGATGCGCGCCAGGCACTGCATGCCCTGAGCGTAGAGGTCGATGGGATTGACCACATCGACCCGACCCAGCGCCCAGCGCAGCCGCTCTTCCAGGCCGTCCAGCTCGGTACGGTAGTAGGCGGTCAGCGCTTCCGCGATGGCCGGCAGGGCGAGCGCCTGGGAGCGCTTGTCGAACAGCGGCATGGCCTGCTCGCGCACGCGCTCGATGAGCATCTGCGCCTGTTTGACCTGGCCCTGCTCCAGCGCCAGCACCACTTCGATGGTGCACTGCTGCATGTGCAGGTAGCGGCCGTCGAGGAAGTGGTTGCGCTGTTGCGCCAACCCCATCAATCGACGTGCCTGCTCCGCCTGGCCACGCACGACCTGGGCGAAGGCCGCGATCAGCAGGATGGCTCCCTCGAGAAACGCCGAGTTCTGACCCAGCTGGCTCTCCACCTTGCGCGCCAGGGTGATGCACTGCTCCAGGTCATCCTTCTGCAGCGCCAGCACGGCCTTCACTGCCAGTGCCGAAAGGTACTGGTTGCCCATCGGGCCGCTGCCGCGCGAGTCGCCCCAGCGCGCCAGCAGCTCGTCGATCATACGGTTGGCCTCGGGCAGGCTGAGCTCCGTGGCGCGGGTCCAGACGTCGCTGAGCACAAGGATCGGGTAGCGCTCGGCGATCTCGTTGGGCACATGTTTGCGCCAGCGCGAAATCAGGTACAGCTGGCCACGGTTGATCAGCTCCAGGCCGCAGCCGTCCACCAGCGCAGCGAGCATCTCCGGATCCTCGGCGAGGCAGGCGTGCTCGATGGCCAGGGTCGGCATGTGGTGATTGGTGAACCACAGGCTGGCGTTGAAGTGCAGTTGCTTGAAGCGTTCCGGGTCGCGCTCGCGCAGGCGGGCCCGGAGAAAGTCGGCGAACAACTGGTGGAAGCGGTACCACTGGCGATCCCGGTCCAGCGGCAGGAGGAACAGCTGCATGCTGTCCAGGTGCTCCAGCAGCGCCTGGCCATCCTGGCGACCGGTCAGGGTATTGGCCAGGTCGCCGTTCAGACGATTGGCAATCCCCAGCGAGAGCAGTGCGTCCTGCACATCGGCGGGCAGGCGCTCGAACACCGCGCGCAGCAGGTAATCGCCCACCGCCGCCTTGTCGCTGCTGAGCAGCTTGAGGTCCTCCGGCGCGCCAGACTGCTGGCGCAACCACAGGCTGACCAGGTGCACCCCCGCCATCCAACCTTCGGTCTGGTTGTGCAGCGACTGCAGGCAGCTATCTTCGAGTTGCAGACCATCGCGGGCCAGGTATTCGCGGGTTTCGTCGCGGGACAGGCGCAGCTCGTCCTGGCCGATTTCCAGCAGCAGGCCCTTGGCGCGCCAGGTGGCGAGGTTCAGCGGCGGCTGGGAACGGCTGCCGATGGCCAGGGTGAGGCCGGGCGGCGCGTATTGCACCAGGCGATTGAGGCCGGCGAAGACGTCGGAATGGGTGATCTCATGCAGGTCGTCGAGTACCAGCAGGACCTTGCGCTCGTCGCGGGAGAGGTCCATCAGCAGGCTTTCCATGACCGCGACCACGGGCACGCGCATGGTGTTGCGCACGTAGCCCAGCGCATCCTCGCCGATGCCCGGCACGGCAGTGGCCAGCGCCTGGATGAGTTTCAGGCAGAAACGGCCGGGATCGTCGTCGTCACTCTCCAGGGAGAGCCAGGCGATCTGGTGGCCTTCGCTCACGCGCTTGCCGGCCAGCGCCGCCAGCGCGGTGGTCTTGCCAAAACCGGCCGGCGCGCAGAACTGCAGTATCGAGGCATAAGGATGACGGTCCAGGGCATTCTGGACCGCGGGACGAATCAAATAATCAGCAGGCACCCGAGGGGGTGTTAATCTGGAGCGCAGTAGGCTGCCGACTGCGGGCTCGAGCACTACATCCACGGCCTGTATCCCTATGTCATTATCGTTGTTGGTACGGAGTTTCTGTCCGTGGGATTTCTCACTTCTTATCAGAATGCGTTTCCTACGTAAACGGATGAAGAACGCTCTAGCATCGACTATCCAGCCGCAAGTGAACATCTAACGCACTGCACACTTTTGCCCATGCCTGACTGTTTCTTACACCCGCTTCCTTACGAAGAAGACCCGGGCGAACGCTTCGCCCTGATCCATCAGGCGCCCGGCGCCGTTCTCCTGGACGCCGGTCGCCCCATTGCCACCCGTGGACGCTATGACCTTCTGAGCGCCTGGCCATTGGCAGAACTGGCACCCACCACCGACGAATCGGCCAAGAGCTTTTTCGCCCGCGCAAGAGTCGCCTTGCAGAGCCTGGGCGAGGCAACAGTCCCGGATAATCGCAAAATGCCATTCGTCGGCGGAATGATCGGTTATCTCGGTTATGACTTCGGCCGGCGCGTCGAGCACCTGCCCGAGCCGAACCTCGACGACCTCGCCCTGCCCGATGCGCGCCTGGGCCTGTACACCTGGGCATTGATTACCGATCACGAGGAGTGCAGCAGCCAGTTAGTGTTCCACCCGTCTCTGGTAAGGAGAGAAAGGGAACGCTTGATCGGATTGTTCGAAGGCGCTCACGACGACGAAGCGCTGTCGCCCTTCCGGCTTTGCATGCCATTCCGTCCTGACCTGAGTCGCGAGCAATACCGCGAAGCGCTGGAGCGTGTGCACGGCTACATCCTCGCTGGCGACTGCTACCAGGTGAACTACACCCAGCGCTTCCGCGCGCCCTGCAGCGGCTCCCCCTGGCTGGCCTATCGCGCGCTGCGCGAGGCCTGTCCTACGCCGTTTGCCGGCTATCTGGCATTGCCTGGAGGCGCCGTCCTCAGCCTGTCGCCGGAGCGCTTCATCCAGCTTCACGGCAACCAGGTGGAAACCCGCCCGATCAAGGGTACCCGCCCGCGCGGCAATACCCCCGAGGCCGACCGGAACAACGCCGAAGCCCTGCTCGCCAGCGAGAAGGACCGCGCCGAGAACCTGATGATCGTCGACCTGCTGCGCAATGACCTGGGCCGTAGTTGCCGGCCGGGCAGCGTGCGTGTACCCGAGCTGTTCGCAGTGGAGACCTACCCCAATGTCCACCACCTGGTCAGCAGCGTGCGCGGCGAACTGGCGGCCGACAAGGATGCGCTGGACCTGCTCGAAGGCAGCTTCCCCGGCGGCTCCATCACCGGCGCACCGAAGGTTCGCGCCATGCAGATCATCGACGAACTGGAGCCGACCCAGCGCAGCATCTACTGCGGCAGCCTGCTCTATCTCGACGTTCGCGGCGAGATGGACAGCTCCATCGCCATCCGTACCGTGCTGGTGAAGGACGGCCAGGCCAGTTGCTGGGCCGGCGGCGGCATCGTGGCCGACTCCAACTGGGAGGAAGAATACGAGGAGTCGCTGACCAAGGTGGGCGTGCTGCTGCGCACACTGGAAAGCCTGTGAGGCTCGCTAGGATTGCCAGTTACCTACAGAAAAAGAAGCCGATAAGAAAAAGCCCCGCATCCGCGGGGCTTTTTCATCACAGCCGGTCTTACAGGTTGAGGGGGCGATTGGACGCCTTGAGGAATTCCTTCTTCAGGTCCTCATAGGTGTGCACCGCCGGGAACTGCGGGAACTCGCGAATCACGTTTTCCGGCGCGTGGAACAGGATGCCGGCGTGGGCTTCGGAGAGCATGGTGGTGTCGTTGTAGGAATCGCCAGCGGCGATGACACGGTAGTACAGGCTCTTGAAGGCGATGACCGACTGACGCTTCGGATCCTTCTGGCGCAGCTGGTAATCCACCACGCGATCAGTCTCGTCGGTGATCAGCTTGTGGCACAGCAGGGTCGGGAAACCGAGCTGGCGCATCAGCGGCTGGGAGAACTCGTAGAAGGTGTCGGAAAGGATCACCACCTGGAAGCGCTCGCGCAGCCAGTCGACGAACTCCACGGCGCCTTCCAGCGGCTTCAGGGTGGCGATCACTTCCTGGATGTCGGACAGCTTAAGGCCGTGCTCGTCGAGAATGCGCAGACGCTGCTTCATCAGCACGTCGTAGTCCGGAATATCGCGAGTCGTCGCCTTGAGCGCTTCGATACCGGTTTTTTCAGCGAAGGCGATCCAGATTTCCGGAACCAGAACCCCTTCCAGGTCGAGACAGGCGATTTCCACGAACGATTTCCCCGCAGGATTGACTTGAGAGGCGGCACTCTAGCCGCTCGCTCCAAGCGGCGCAACGCGGCACTTATACCCAAACACATCAGTCGACCTTCCTGATGGTTATTTAGGGGCATATCCCCCTCTTTGCTACCATCGCGCCCACAGAGCGCACTGCGCCATTAAAACTAGGAATACCGCCTGATGAGCCTCCCGTTCGATATCGCGGAAATCGCCGCGAGCTACGCCAGCAAATCCCCACAGGACATCCTGAAGTTTGCCTTCGAGCACTTCGGCGACGACCTGTGGATTTCCTTCAGCGGCGCCGAGGACGTGGTGCTGGTGGACATGGCCTGGAAGCTCAACAAGAACGTCAAGGTATTCAGCCTGGACACCGGCCGCCTGCATCCGGAGACCTATCGCTTCATCGAACAGGTCCGCGAGCACTATGGTATCGCCATCGAGGTGATGACCCCGGACCCTCGCCTGCTGGAGCCGTTCGTCAAGGAAAAGGGCTTGTTCAGCTTCTTCAAGGACGGCCACGGCGAGTGCTGCGGCATCCGCAAGATCGAGCCGCTCAAGCGCAAACTCTCCACCGTGACCGCCTGGGCCACCGGGCAGCGCAAGGACCAGAGCCCCGGCACCCGCAGCCAGGTCGCCGTGGTCGAGCTGGACGGAGCCTTCTCCACTCCGGAAAAGCCGCTGGTCAAGTTCAACCCGCTGGCCAACATGAGCAGCGAAGACGTCTGGGCCTACATCCGCATGCTGGAAATCCCCTACAACAGCCTGCATGAGCGCGGCTTCATCAGCATCGGCTGCGAGCCCTGCACCCGCCCCGTGCTGCCGAACCAGCACGAGCGCGAAGGCCGCTGGTGGTGGGAAGAAGCCACGCAGAAAGAGTGTGGCCTGCACGCCGGTAATTTGATCAGCAAGGCCTGAAGCCTTACCCTCGACTGACGGAAAATTCCTTGTCTACCCGCAGCACAGGATCGGACTCCTCCACGCCTGCGGCGGAGTCGATCCCATGCGTATCACCCTGGTGAAAAA
This sequence comes from Pseudomonas sp. AU12215, assembly GCF_001675465.2. Lineage (NCBI taxonomy): Bacteria > Pseudomonadati > Pseudomonadota > Gammaproteobacteria > Pseudomonadales > Pseudomonadaceae > Pseudomonas > Pseudomonas sp. AU12215. The sequence goes on along the minus strand of NZ_MACM02000017.1, from coordinate 18,593 downwards.
GGTCCTGGCCGATGGCCAGGACTGCCGCAAGTGCCGCGAAGTCCACGAACGCCTGGTCAAGGGCGGCTACCTGAGCCGCATCGACCGCACCCTGGTCGCCGACGAGCGCAACCCCGCCAGCACCGGCTGGCTGGTTGCCGCACAGTACGGCGTGGACACCGCACCGTTCTTCGTGGTTCGTCACGATGACGGCCGCGAGGTGGTCTACACGGTGTTCATGAGCTTCCTCCACGAGGTGCTCGAAGGCCGTGGAGAGCTACCGCTGGACTCACGCGAGGCCCTCGCTGAACTGGCGCGGCGCGACGATCTGGATCGCCTGTAAACCTCAGCCTTAGCGCTTTCTTGATGGCCCAGCTCTGCCCGCCCCTGAGACACAAGGAAGCTTCCCCATGGCCGACGGTTCGGATCGCACGCGCCCGAGCATTCCCGATACTGTGCTAGCGCATAGGCTGATATGAAAAAGCCCGGCAGATGCCGGGCTACTCGCTGCTATGAACGCAATCAGTAGACCGGTAGCTCGATACCGTCGAACAGCTCATCCAGCTCGGTCTTGTTATGGCACTGCACGGCCTTGGCCAGCAGGTCGCGGGTCAGGTGCGGGGCGAACTTCTCGATGAAGTCGCACATGAAACCGCGCAGGAAGGTGCCGCGACGGAAACCGATCTTGGTCACGCTGGATTCGAACAGGTGGCTGGCGTCGAGCATCACCAGATCGCTGTCCAGCTTCGGATCGACTGCCATGTGCGCGACGATGCCGACGCCCAGGCCCAGGCGCACGTAAGTCTTGATCACGTCGGCGTCGGCGGCGGTGAACACCACCTTGGGCACCAGGCCGCGCTGGTTGAAGGCCTCGTCCAGTTTGGAGCGGCCGGTGAAGCCGAACACGTAGGTGACGATGGGCTGCTCGGCCAGCAGCTCCAGGGTCAGCTTCGGCACCTTGGTCAGCGGGTGGCCCTGGGGCACGATCACGCATCGGTTCCAGCGATAGCAGGGCATCATGATCAGGTCACCGAACAGCTCCAGGGCCTCGGTGGCGATGGCGAAGTCGACGGTGCCGTCGGCGGCCATCTCGGCGATCTGCATGGGCGTGCCCTGGTGCATGTGCAGGGAGACGTCCGGATACTGCTTGATGAAACCACTGATCACGCCAGGCAGCGCATACCGCGCCTGGGTGTGCGTGGTAGCGATGGACAGGGTGCCCTTCTTCTCGTTGGAGAACTCCTGGGCTATCTGCTTGATGCTTTCGACCTTGCGCAGGATCTCGCCGGCCGTGGTGATGATGCGCTCACCGGCCGGGGTAACGCGGGTCAAGTGCTTACCGCTGCGGGCGAAGACTTCGACACCCAGCTCGTCTTCCAGCAGGCGGATCTGCTTGCTGATGCCGGGCTGGGAGGTGTAGAGGCTTTGGGCGGTAGCGGAGACGTTCAGATCGTGGTGCGCGACTTCCCAGATATAGCGCAGTTGCTGAAGCTTCATGGACTTTCCTCGAAATGAATGTCGCGACCCGCGATCAGGGGCTTGTCGTTTTATAACCATATTAATGGTTTAAGGAATAAAACTAGACGTTTTTTTTTGCCCTGCATGCCATTCGTCTAAAGACCTACACAAATTCCGGGCTTGCCCGACGTATCGTCACAAAGCGCTCAACGGTGCTGCAGCATCGGTACCAGGTAGACCGGCACCTCGGCCAGTTGCACGAGTCGCCCGGCGGTGCGCCCCAGTGGCGTGTTCAGCCCCTCCCCGTGGCTGTGGCTGCCGGCGACTATGATGTCGACGCCCAGGCGCTTGGCTTCATCGAGAATCACCATCGGCGCATCCCCCTGCACCACGCGCACCGAGCGGATCAGTTCGGCATCCTGGCGCGCTTCCCCCAACTCGTCGCGGAACCCCTCCATCACCCGCTGCTCGATGCTGCCCATGACGTTGGCCAGGCCATGGGTGCGCATCTCGTTCAGCGTGCCTTCGTCCAGATAGGTCTGCAGGACGGACTCGGCGAACAGCCCCAGCGGCTCCACCGCGTGCACGACATACACCTCGGCTCCGTAGGCACGGGCCAGCGAAAGTGCGTGCTGAAGGACATAGGGGGCGTAGAGACCGAGGTCAGTGGCGTAAAGAATCGATCGGATCATGCGGCCTCCTCGACTGCCTGCGCGGCGGGGCCTATCCAGCAGCGTAGCAGGAGAACGCGAATCGCTCCGATAAGGCCGGATGTCGCGGCCCAGCGGCTATCCGGCGACCTGCTTCTCGTTGCTCACACCATGGGGGACATGGCCGGTGGCGACCACTTCCCGGGCCTTCTCGCAGTGCATCGGCTGGTCGTCGAAGAACACGTCCGCGGCGAAGGCTTCGAGGAAAGCGGCCTTGTCCAGACCACCAAGGAACAGCGATTCGTCCAGGCGGATATCCCACTCGCGCAACGTGCGGATCACCCGCTCGTGGGCCGGGGCGGACCGCGCAGTGACAAGAGCCGTGCGGATCGGGCAGGACTCCTGCGGGAAGGCCTGCTGCACACGGTTCAGCGCCGCCAGGAAGGGCTTGAACGGCCCGCCGCCCAGCGGCTCGCGGGCGGACTCGCGCTCGTGGGTCTGGAAGGCTTCAAGCCCGCCCTGCTGGTAGACGCGTTCGGAGTCGTCGGAGAACAGCACGGCATCGCCGTCGAAGGCAAAACGCAGCTCGCCATTGGCCTCCCGTCGGGTGCCGCCGGAGAGGATGGTTGCCGCGGCGAAGCCGGCATCCAATGCGTTGCGCACGTCCTCGATGTGGGTCGAGAGGAACAGGTGGCAGTTGAACGCCTTGAGGTACGGATAGGGGCTGCGACCGCCGACGAAGGCGGCGCGCGAGATGCCCAGGCCGTAATGCTGGATGGAGTTGAACACGCGCAGGCCGGTGTCGGCGCTGTTGCGCGAGACCAGGATGACCTCCACCGGCGCGCTGTCGGTCCCGCCATTGAGGGCCAGCAGCTTCTGCACCAGGGCAAATGCATCGCCTGGCGGCAGGACTTCGTCCTCGCGGGCGATCTGGTATTGGCGATAGGCCTCGACACCCTCGCTTTCATAGACCTGATGGCTTTCCCGCAGATCGAACAGCGCCCGCGAGGAAATCGCCACCACCAGCTTGTCGCCCAACCCTTTTGCCATGCTTCCCCCGGCGCTCGTCAGCGAGCCTGGTTGCGCGCGTCGATGAAGCGCAGCGCGCGATACAGCGCCTCGATCTTCGGCAGTTCGCACCCGGCCCGGCGTGCAGCTTCCAGCGGCGCCGCGTAGATAGCGCCCAGCTCCAGCGGTCGGCGCTGGGCGAAGTCATGGTACATGCTCGGCAGGTAGTCAGGCATGGCATCCGTGGAGCTGAGCATGGCGCCAACAATGCCCGGAGGCAGCGAATGCCCGCAGGCGGCGGCGCCGGCGATGACTTCTTCCATCAGCTCGGCGACCAGGGCGCGGCTGTCAGGATTGTCCATGATCGCCCGCGTGCCGCTGTCGAGCAGCACGGAGAGGCCGTTGTAGGGGATGTTCCAGACCAGCTTCTGCCAGCGCGCCTGCTCCAGGTTGGGCATGGCGTTGGAGTCCAGGCCCGCGCTGCGAAACAGTGCGGCGCCCTCCTCCACTATCGCCTGGCGCGCCTCGGCCTCATCGGCAGGGCCAGAGTGATAGCCGATGTTGACGCCGCCGAAGGCCTGGTGCTCGATCACACCCGGCTCGGCGCGATGCACGCAGATGAAGCACAGCCCACCCAGCAGATGGATGTGCTCGGGCAACAGAGCCCGCAATTCGTCTTCCACGGCGAGGCCGTTCTGCAGCAGCAGGACCTTCGCCCCCTGTGCAGCGGCCTGAATGATCAGCGGCGCGAGGTCGGCGTTACTGGTGGTCTTAGCGCCCACCAGCAGCCAATCGCAGGGCGGCATCTTCGCCACGTCGGCATAGGCATTCACTGGCGCCAGGCTCAGCGTGCCATGCACCTGGCTGTTCAGGCGCAGACCGTTCTGCGCGACAGCGGGGTATTCGCTGCGCAGCAGGAAATGCACGTCGTGGCCGGCACGGGCCAGCATCAGGCCGTAGAAACCGCCAATGGCGCCGGTTCCGATGATGCCGATTCGCAGATTCATCAAGGCAACTCCTCAGCAGGGCGCGACAGCGCATCGCGCAGGGCTTGGATCAGGGGTTCGGGGCGCAGGGGGGCATGGATAGCGCCCAGGAAGTGGCCGTCACGCACCAGGAACAGGGAAGGCAGGTGGAAGACTTCGTAGCGCTCGACCAGGCCACCGCTGTGCCCGGCGTCGATCCAGCACAGACGGTCCACCGGCAGGTGGAACTGCGGCAGAGCCTGCCGCGCCCAGCGACAGGTGGAGCAGCCTTCTCCAGTGAAAATCAGCAGCGACGCGCCCGGCAGCTCCAGCAGCCGGCGGTCGGCATCCAGGTCGGTCAGCTCCAGGGCCGGCACTATACTCAAGGTGCCACCACTATAAAGATTGCAGTCGGAGCGTTCCGTCATGCGTCAGTTCCTGCGTCACCCTTGCGATTTTCCGGTCGAGCTGGTCATCCGCAAACAGACTTTCCTGCCGCGCCAGCGGTTGCACAATATCAGCCTGGGCGGTGTCGCGTGCAATTCGCCACGGGGCTTTCGCCGCGGCACCTCCATCGAACTGCGCATCCCCCTGCTGGGCGACTCCGCCCGCTACCCCGGCATCATCGCCTGGAGCCGCAAGCAGGCCAGCGACTATCGCGTGGGCATCGCCTTCATCGACGAGGACACGCTGTTCCGGGCACGCATGGTGGAGCAGGTCTGCCAGATCGAGCAGTACCGCCGCCAGCGGGAGCGGGCCAGCGGCAACAGCCTGCCTTTCGAGGACCTGGCACTGGAGTGGATCGCGCAGAACGCCGCGGACTTCCCATTGTTTTGTGCGGTCTGATCGACGTCGCGCAGAAAGTTGCGCAAATGCCCGTGTTGCGGGCACTTTCCTGCATCGAGCCATTGTCGAGGTCACGCCTGAACGGTTAAGGTTCGGGTTCCCCTTAGCGACACATTTGCCTGCGCCCCATCGCACGGGGATTTCTGGCGGCCGGCACCCGTGACCTGATTGAGTACCACGATGGCTGATTTACAGATCGACGACCTTAACGTTGCCTCCAACGAGACACTGATCACGCCGGAGCAGCTCAAGCGCGAAATCCCCCTGACCGATGCCGCCCTGCGCACCGTCGCCAATGGCCGCCAGGTCGTCCGCGACATCCTCGATGGCAAGGACCACCGCCTGTTCGTGGTGATCGGCCCCTGCTCGATCCACGACATCAAGGCCGCCCACGAATACGCCGAGCGCCTGAAGGTGCTGGCCGCGGAAGTCTCCGACACCCTGTTCCTGGTGATGCGCGTGTACTTCGAGAAGCCGCGTACCACTGTCGGCTGGAAGGGCCTGATCAACGACCCGTACCTGGACGACTCCTTCAAGATCCAGGACGGCCTGCACATCGGCCGCCAGCTGCTGCGCGACCTCGCCGAGATGGGCCTGCCCACCGCCACCGAAGCGCTCGACCCGATCTCCCCGCAGTACCTGCAGGACCTGATCAGCTGGTCGGCCATCGGCGCGCGCACCACCGAATCCCAGACCCACCGCGAGATGGCCTCCGGCCTGTCCTCGGCGGTCGGCTTCAAGAACGGCACCGACGGCAGCCTGACCGTGGCGATCAACGCCCTGCAGTCAGTTTCCAGCCCGCACCGTTTCCTGGGTATCAACCAGGAAGGCGGCGTCTCCATCGTCACCACCAAGGGCAACGCCTACGGCCACGTGGTGCTGCGCGGCGGCAACGGCAAGCCGAACTATGACTCGGTCAGCGTCGCCCTGTGCGAGCAGGAACTGACCAAGGCGAAGATCCCGCTCAACGTGATGGTCGACTGCAGCCACGCCAATTCCAACAAGGATCCGGCCCTGCAGCCGCTGGTGATGGACAACGTCGCCAACCAGATCGCCGAAGGTAACAATTCCATCGTCGGCCTGATGGTCGAAAGCCACCTGGGCTGGGGCGCTCAGCCAATCCCGAAGGATCTGTGCCAGCTGAAATACGGCGTGTCGATCACCGACGCCTGCATCGACTGGGACACCACCGAGAAGGCCGTGCGCAGCATGCATGCCAAGCTCAAGGACGTCCTGCCCAAGCGCCAGCGCGGCTGACGCTTCGAGCGGATAGGAAGAAGCCGGGCAGATGCCCGGCTTTTTCTTTGGCAAATTCTGCACCGGTGCTTTTTGTAGAAGCGAGCCTGCTCGCGAATCGCTTGACGCTGGGTAGAAACACCGTTTGCGAGCATGCTCGCTCCTACAGAACTTCTGCCGGAAATGGAATTCCATCAGGCATAAAAAAGCCCGGCATTGGCCGGGCTTTTCATTTCTGCGCCCTGATGATCAGAGCGCAGTATCAGTGTGGCGCTGGCGGCGCTCCAGGTAACGCTCCACATAGGAGCACGACGGGATTACGCTGTAGCCCTTGCGCTCGGCGAACTGCAGCGCGTGTTCGGTGAGGGCGGCGGCGATGCCGCGGCCGCGAAGGCTGTCCGGAACGAAAGTGCGATAGATGTCGAGCGTCTGCTTGCCCAGATCCATGTAGGCCAGATAGGCGCGATGACCATCAACAGTCGTTACGAACTGGTGGCTGGTTTCATCATGCTGGATGGACAACGACTCACTCACTTGCTCTCTCCTTCCGGGGGCCTCACAACATGACCCGCACCTGATTGATCTTGTTCAGGCGGAGGAACATTTCTGCCGAGCCGGTCCCCATCAGGACCGTGATATAGGCTCGACCGTTCTCCACCTTGTGCAGCACACCCTGGTAATAGGCACCATCGAACGTGATGAACTGCAGGCGCTTGCCGGTGTACTGGACAAGGCTTTCAACGCTAACGAACTCATATTGCTGCGTTCTGGCCTGCGACTCAACCGTTTCTTGGGCCGAAACCATTTGATATTGGCTTTCCGGCGTGATTTTTTTCTTCAGCGGGTCGACCCAGGCGAATCCCAGCGGTGTAACCGACTGCTGGTTTACTAAGACGACCGGATGCAGCATCTGAATCACATCCTTGGGCTCGAAAAATTGCAGGCCGTCCCAGGCCATACCCTCACTGGGGGTCAGCTCAACGCGCAGCGAGCGCGGGTCTTCCAGGTAACGGCCGTAAGCCTCGAGCACCGGCTTGTCCAGGGCGATACGCTGTTGGCGCAGCGCCTTGTCGAACTGTTCCAGCGAAAGCGCGGTATACGCCTTCTGGTCCACGCCCAGCTTGCCCCGGCAGAATTCGCTGACTCGGCGCTGGTACTGGTTGTCATTCATCTCGACGACGACCTGAGACACCCGCGGAGGGTTCACACGCATATCGCCCGGGCGCTCGGAGACGTTCATCAGCGTCATGCTGGTGTGCATGTCCAGCATGTCGCGGGTGTCGCTACGCAGGTCGAAGGTCAGGGTCTGCGCGCCCGGCTGCAGGCGGTAGGAGAACTCGATGTCCGATTCGAGGGTGCGGTAACCCATCTGCAGCAACTCATCGACACCGATGTTGCGTACGTTGCCGCAGGCCACTTCGCTCATGGCGGTGAAGGCGCTCTTCTCCGCCGGCTGGGCGTACAGCGACTGCATGAACGGGCCATGAATCTGCAGTTCAACGCCCTTCAGGTCCACCGCCATCTGCTCCGGCAGCTTGCCCTCGCCCAGGCGCTCCTTGAAGCTGAGCAGTTCGCGCAGGCCATTGAACTTCAACTGTGCATGGGAAACCTTCAGGCTGTCACCGGCCATTGGCACCCTGATCACCACATTCTGCAGCCCCACCCGACCGTCGAAGGACGAGGAAATGCCACCGTAGGTGATCTCCATGAATGGCGAAACACGAGCGATTGCGTCGTTCACCACACTGCGCACAGAGAGCCAGAGCGACGCCTTGATGATCAGGGCGATCGCGACGACGGCAAAGAGGGACCACTTGAGAATCTTCGACATGGAAGGCACATCCTGGATTGTGCGAGAGCGGGGCGCAGGGATAGTGGCAGCTTAACAGCACACCCTCGACCTCTCTATGAGAGCTGCGAGAATTTGCGTGCACAGCGCACAGATATCGCCCGAATTTAGTGGCCGCTGGATGACCCACCAGTCAGTCAAAACGCTTTACGCTCCAGGTCCGCGTCAGTATGTTCTGGCCCACTTCAACCCACGGACTCCAACCCAGGACTCTCTGCCATGAGTGAGCTGATCAGCTACCAATTCGAAGACGGCATCGCCACCCTGACCCTGAACAACGGCAAGGTGAACGCCATCTCTCCCGCGGTCATCGAAGCCTTCAACCAGGCCCTGGACCAGGCGGAGAAGGACCGCGCCATCGTCATCGTCACCGGCCAGCCCGGCATCCTCTCCGGCGGCTATGACCTCAAGGTGATGACCTCCGGGCCTGAAAACGCCGTGAATCTGGTCGCTGCCGGTTCGACCCTGGCGCGCCGCATGCTTTCCCACCCTTTCCCCATCATCGTCGCCTGCACCGGCCACGCAGTAGCGAAAGGCGCGTTCATTCTGCTCTCGGCGGACTACCGCATCGGCGTCGATGGTCCGTTCCAGATCGGCCTGAACGAAGTGGCCATCGGCATGACCATGCACCACGTCGGCATTGAGCTGGCCCGTGATCGCCTGCGCCGCTCCGCCTTCACCCGCTCGGTGGTGAATGCCGAGATGTTCAACCCGCGTGACGCCGTGGATGCCGGCTTCCTCGACAAGGTGGTGCCGGCCGAACAGCTCCAGGCCGCCGCCCTGGAAGCCGCACAGCACCTGAAGAAGCTGAACATGACTGCCCACCGCAATACCAAGCTGAAGGTGCGCAAGCAGTTGCTGGAAACCCTCGACAAGTCCATCGAGCTGGACAAGAACCACCTGGCCTGATCGCCCGAGAACGCAAAGCCCGGCCTGTGCCGGGCTTTTTCATGCCCAAATTATTACCCAAAAAGCAACACTGATTAATCCTGTTTGCTATTTTTCAAAAATTATTACGCATTAATCTATAGATGAACCCAAGCAAAACCAACCGGAGGTGTTCATCATGAAACTCAACATCATCGCCGCCAGCGTCCTGGCCGCCGCTACTGCCTTTGCCGCTCAAGCCAGCTTCGCCGAAGAGTCCCCGTTGATGCAGGACCGCATGGTTCACATGACCCAGGCCGCCATCCAGCAGCAACAGTCCGAGCAGTCTGCCAGCAAGGTGAATGTCGAAGCCGCTGCCAAGCAGGGCTAAGACCTTTACGCCCCTCCAGCCGCCTGCAGCAGGTGACGTCATGCAGTCGAGCCCGAAGCCGAAAGCCCGGCCTGAAGCCGGGCTTTTCAGAGTCGATGACGCAGACTCAGGGCCTTTCGGCGGCCTCGACTCCCCGGCGGTAGGTCTCGTAGACCCACACAGTGGCGGCCAGGTCTCCCAGGTAACGCTCCACCAGCGGCTTGACTTCCTTCCACTCCAACCCGCCAACCCCTGTTGCCAGACAGGGCAGAGCCACGCTTTCGATGCGCTCGCTCTGCAGGTATTTGGCCAAATCCTTCAGGCAATGGCTGACATTCTCCAGTGTCGCTCCGTCTGGCTTTGCGCCGCGCCCCTCGCCCTGCATGCCCTGGGTGAGCAGGTTGACGATGCAGCGGGTGGAGCCATCGGCGTCCACGCCCGACCAGATCCAGATCGCACCCGGTTTGGGCGCATTCGAGTGCGACGCATGACGGTAGTCGCGAACCATCGACGGCCAGCGCTCGCGCAAGTCCAGCGCCAGGCCGCTGTCGAAATGGTCCTGCGGCGCAATGCCGTGCGCGATGACCTGGGCCTTGCTCAGCAGAATGTCGCCTTCAACGTATCGAATCATGGGGAGTTCCTTGCGTCCGGGGTGTCCGTGGCAGCTTCGCGCCACCACCTGATTTCCAAGCTACGCCTGGTAGCCTCCCCCTCCTTGACGAGGGTCAAGCAGCCATGAAGACCGCCAGAGTCCCGGAAACATCCGACGAGGTCCCGCCACCCGCAGCCTTGCGCCTGGCCGTTGCACCACCATCTATCAATTCGCCTGATACCGGGAACCAACCATCATCGTTATTCAATCGAAATAACCAAAGCGACACTGGGCCATCCCATCCCGGAACCCGAGTCGCCAGCATGAACCGCCAAGCCCACCGCTATGCCCGCAACGGCGCCCTCGCTGCCCTGGGGCTCTACACCATCGTGATCCTGGTGGTCACGGCGCTCACTGCCGGCTTCGACGGCGCCCGCCGTGCTCCAGTGGACAATGTCGACCGCAACGGGCTCTTCGAGCGATTCAACCAGGCGGTGCCCGTCGCGCTGCAAGGTATCCAGGCCGCCCTCACTCCCCACTCCTGACTGCACGTCACTGGCGCGTCTCGCCAGGCTGGCCAACACTCAAATCCTGCAGAACGATTCCCGACCGATCCGATAGCAGCGTGGGTTTCAGCATGGGCCGAGTCATCGCTTCCGCCGTCTACAGCAAGGGCCGCAAGGTTTCCGACATCCCGCTTGAGGACGGCTATCGCTGGGCTTGCCAGCCCGATCACTTCGTCTGGACCGGCCTGCAGGAGCCAACGCCGGAAGAAATGTTCAACCTGCAACGGCAGTTCAATCTCCACGAACTGGCTGTCTCCGACGCCCTGGAAAAGCACAGCCGGCCGAAGCTGGAAACCTTCGGCGATGCGCTGTTCATCGTCATCTATTCGCCGATCCGCGCCGATAGCCGGCTGATGTTCGTCGAAACCCACCTGTTTGCCGGCATCGGCTACATCATCAGTGCACGCCATGGTTTCTCCCAGTCCTATGCCCAGGTCAGGCAACGCTGCGAAGCCCGGCCGCTGCTGCTGGCCCATGGCACCGACTTCGTGCTCTACGCCCTGCTGGATTTCGTGATGAGCAACTACGAACCGGTGGTGGAGGCCATACGCGAGGAGATCGAGGAAGTGGAGCAACAAGTGCTGCGCAAGTCACTGACCCAGGAGCAGATCGAGAAAATCTACGGCCTGCGCCGCGAGGTACTCAAGCTCAAGCACTACGCCGCGCCCATGGTGGAAATCTGCCAGGAACTGCAGCGCCTGGACTTCCCCTTCATCGACAAGCAGATGCGCCCCTACTTCCGCGACGTGGCGATCCACGTGAACCGCCTGCTGGAAGACCTCACTACCCTGCGCGATGTCGCCAGCCAGACCATCGAGGTCGGGCTGGCGCTGGAGTCTTCACGGCAGAGCGTGGTGCAGCGCAAATTCGCTGCCTGGGCGGCCATCCTCGCCTTCCCCACCGCCGTGGCCGGTATCTACGGGATGAACTTCGAATACATCCCGGAACTGCATTGGCACTACGGCTACTTCCTGATCATGGGGCTGCTGGCGCTGGGCTGCGTCGGGCTATACATCAGCTTCAAGCAGGCGGATTGGCTATAGAGACCATTGGCGGCCATTCGGCGACGCGGAACGTAAGATGGCGTGGAACGCAGCGATACCCATCGAATGGTACGCATCGGCCTGCATGGGTGTCGCTGCGCTCCACCCATCCTACAAAAACTGTTCAGCCTGACATCTGCGCAAACGAAAACGCCGCTCATCTGAGCGGCGTTTTCAGTCAGCACGGCAGAAATCAGGCCGCGCTTTTCTTCTCGGCTCTTTTCTTCTCGTCGCTGCCCTGCTGGACGAAGCGCATCATCCACTCACCCACCGCCGTCCCCTGGTGCGGGCGCGCAAGGCTATCGATACCGGACTGGAACACCGGCTCGCTGAAGATGTGCTTGCGCAGTTCCAGGATCGCCTGGGAATAGTCGCTCTGGAACTCCGGGTGGCCCTGGAAGCACAGCACCTGATCACCGATGGCGTAGGCAGCATTCGGGCAGAAATCGCTGGAAGCGATGCGGCGCGCGCCGTGGGGTAGCTCGGTGACCTGGTCCTGGTGGCTGACCAGCAGGGTCAGGCCATCACCCAGCGACGGGCTCATCCACTCCGGCTGCTCCTCGATGCGGTAGTCGTGGATACCCACGCCCCAGCCCTGGCTGGCACGCTCGGTCTTGCCGCCCAGCACCAGCGCCAGCAACTGGTGGCCAAAGCACACGCCCAGCAGCTTGTCGCCGCGCTGGTAGAGCTTGAGCACGTAGTCCTTGAGGGTCTGGATCCAGGGATCAGTGCCGAAGGAGTCCGCCTTGCTGCCAGTCACCAGGTACGCATCGAACTTCTCATCATCGGGCGGGTAATGCCCTTCCACCACGTTGTAGACCTTGAACTCGGCCGGAACGGGTTGCTTGGCGAACAGTTGCTGGAACATCCAGCCATAGCCCTTGTACTGATCGATGAGTTCGGGGCGGAGGATGTCGGTTTCCAGAATGCAGATGTGCAACGACATGCAGGGGTGATTCCTGGGGGGTTGGCGGCTGATAAGAGTGGTTATCCTGACACTGATGAAACGCGCGTGAAAATTACGCCCTATTTTTTCACCGCACAAGATGCCGAAGCCGATTCTTGTGCAGGAATTTCAGGGGAAATACCGGAAAAACCGACTTCCTTCAATTGCACCGGCGCACAAGGGTGACGGCCGGTTGGCAAGGATTCAGTCCAATGACCGCTCGCGCAGAACCGAGTTCGCGTCCACTACCTGGGCGTATTCGCCTTGCAGATTGGCCAGGGACATGGCGTGGACCTCCTCTGCGCTGTGCAGCACGCCGTTGAAATCGCGCTTGTCGAAGGCGAAACAGGCATCCGCCGCCACCTGCGTAGAGAAGCCCAGGTTGCCCGCGGTGCGGGCCGTGGATTCCACCGAGTTGTTGGTACTCACGCCGCAGATCACCACCGATTCGATGCCGCGCACGCGCAACCAGCGTTCCAGGGCGCTGTTGATGAAGGCGTCGGGGACGTTCTTCTCCACCACGTGCTCGTGCCTCAGCGGCGCCAGCTCCGGCTGGAATTCCGCGCCGGGCTGGCCGGGCCAGAACGGTGAGCCTGGTGTACGGGAAATGTGCCGCACGTGAACCACCGGCCAGCCAGCCTGGCGCCAGGCTGCCAGTAGCTCACCGATGCGCCGTTCGGCCTGCGGGTTGTTGCGCGACTCGGGGCTGGTGCGCATGCCGTTCTGCATATCGATGATCAACAGGGCGGGAGCGGTCATCGGTGCGGTCCTGATGGGCGGAAAGACGCCATTCTATGGGCTGCGCAGACGAGAAAAAACCGGCCATGCGGGCCGGTTTTAGAGAGCGGTTGAAAGTCCGTGCAAGTCGATTGCCCTCACCCCAGCCCTCTCCCAGAGGGAGAGGGGGCGGATCGTGCCGGCTGATGCCACGGTTTCACCCTGCGCCGAACGGTCCCCTCTCCCTCCGCGAGAGGGTTAGGGTGAGGGGCTCTCGAAGGAACCGACTCAGAAGCTTTCGCCCCGCGCCGCTTTCTCCAGCAACAGCGCCGGCGGCAGGAAGCGCTCGCCGTACTGCTCGGCCAGGTACTGGGCGCGGGCGACGAAGTCCTTCAGGCCGTACTGGTTGATGAACTGCAGCGCACCGCCGCTCCAGGCCGCGAAGCCGATGCCGAAGATCGAGCCGATGTTGGCGTCGGCGGTGGAGGTCAGCACGCCCTCCTCCACGCAGCGCACCGTCTCGATAGCCTGCACGAAGAGAATGCGGTCGCGCACGTCCTCGGCGGAAATCTGCGCGTCAGCCTTCTCGAAGCGCTGTTTCAGCTCAGTCCACAGATGCTTCTTGCCGTTGGCCGGATAGTCGTAGAAACCGGCGCCGGCGGCTTTGCCCGGGCGCTTGTACTCGTTGACCATCAGGTCCACCACGGCGAAGGCCGGATGCTTCGGCAATGGCTTGCCTTCGGCTTCCAGGTCCTTGCGGGTCTGCTCGCGGATGTGGGTCATCAGGCTCATGGAGACTTCGTCGCTGATCGCCAGCGGGCCTACCGGCATGCCAGCCTGGCGCGCCTGGTTCTCGATCATCGCCGCCGACACGCCTTCGCCGAGCATGGCCAGGCCTTCGTTGGTGAAGGTGCCGAACACGCGGGAGGTAAAGAAGCCGCGGCTGTCGTGGACGACGATCGGGGTCTTCTTGATCTGCAGGACGTAGTCGAAGGCCCGGGCCAGGGTGGCGTCGTCGGTCTTCGCGCCGCGGATGATTTCCACCAGCGGCATCTTGTCCACCGGGCTGAAGAAGTGCAGGCCGATGAATTTCTGCGGCTGCGCCACGGCTTCGGCCAGGCCGGTGATCGGCAGGGTCGAGGTGTTGGAGGCGATCACCGCGTCCGGCAGCGCGGCGGTTTCCGCAGCAGCGCTGACCTTGGCCTTCAGGCCACGGTCCTCGAATACGGCTTCGATGATCAGGTCGCAGCCTTCGAAATCGGCGTCACTGGCCGTCGGCTTGATGCGGGCGAGGAAGGCGTCGCGTTTCTCGGCCGTCATCTGGCCCCTGCCGACTTTCTTGTCCAGCAGGCCGGCGGAGTACGCCTTGCCCTTTTCCGCCGCTTCGACGGAAACGTCCTTGAGCACCACCTCGATGCCGGCGGCGGCCGAGACGTAGGCGATGCCCGCGCCCATCATGCCGGCGCCGACGACGCCGACCTTCTTCGTCTGCTGCGGCGGGATGCCTTGCGGACGGGATTTGCCGGCGTTGATCTCGTTGAGCTGGAACCAGAAGGTGCCGATCATGTTCTTCGCCACCTGGCCGGTGGTCAGCTCGGTGAAGTAGCGCGCCTCGATCAGTTGCGCGGTATCGAAGTCCACCTGGGCGCCTTCCACGGCAGCGCACATGATCTTCTCCGGTGCCGGGAAGCAGCCCTTGGTCTTGTCGCGCAGCACGGACGGGGCGATGGCGAGCATCTGTGCCACGGCCGGGCTGGACGGCGTGCCGCCGGGGATCTTGTAGCCGGCGCTGTCCCATGGCTGCTTGGCGGCCGGGTTGGCGGCGATCCACTCGCGGGCCTTGCTCAGCATCTCGTCGCGGCTGGAGGCCAACTGATGGATCAGGCCGGCCTTGAGCGCCTGGTCCGGGCGCACTTTCTTGCCTTCGGCCAGATACGGCAGGGCTTTCTCCAGCCCCAGCAGGCGCACCATGCGCACTACCCCGCCGCCACCGGGCAGCAGGCCCAGGGTGACTTCCGGAAGGCCGAGCTGGACGTGGCTTTCGTCCAGGGCGATGCGGTGGTGGCAGGCCAGGCAGATTTCCCAGCCGCCGCCCAGCGCCGCGCCGTTGATGGCGGCAACTACGGGCTTGCCAAGGGTTTCCAGGCGGCGCAGCTGGCCCTTGAGCACCAGGATGCCTTCGTAGAAGGCCTTGGCGTCCGCCTTGGTGACCTTGATCAGTTCATTGAGATCGCCGCCGGCGAAGAAGGTTTTCTTCGCGGAGGTGATCACCACGCCGGCGATCGAGTCCTTCTCGGCTTCCAGGCGCGCGACAGTGGCGGCCATGGCCTCGCGATAGACACCGTTCATGGTGTTGGCGCTCTGGCCAGGCATGTCCATGGTCAGGACGACGATGTTGTCCTGGCCTTTCTCGTAACGGATGGCGTCAGTCATTTTTGTTTGCTTCCCATGCTGGGGGATCGCTTCAGGGGCGTCACGAGCGAAGGTCAGGCAGGGCGGAATCTCTTCGGGAAGCGGAGTTGGCTGTAGCCAATGAGCATTCCCGGAGAGCTTCCAACGCGGCATGGCCGAGCGCAGTTGCCCATGATCGATCCTTAAATACGTTCGATGATGGTGGCTATGCCCATGCCGCCGCCCACGCAGAGGGTGGCCAGGCCGTAGCGCAGGTTGCGCCGCTCCAGCTCGTCCAGCAGGGTGCCGAGGATCATACAGCCGGTGGCGCCCAGCGGGTGGCCCATGGCGATGGAGCCGCCGTTGACGTTGACCTTGCTCTCCGGCACGCCCATGTCCTTCATGAACTTCATCACCACCGAGGCGAAGGCTTCGTTCACTTCATAGAGGTCGATGTCCTCGGCCTTGAGCCCAGCCTTGGCCAGCGCCTTGCGGGTTGCCGGCGCGGGGCCGGTGAGCATGATGGTCGGGTCGGTGCTGGTCACCGCGGTGGCGACGATGCGCCCGCGGGCCTTCAGGCCCAGCTCGCGGCCCTTGGCTTCGGAGCCGATGAGCATGGCGGTGGCGCCGTCGACGATGCCGGAGCTGTTGCCCGGCGTGTGTACATGCTCGATGCGCTCGACGAAGCTGTACTTGCGCAGCGCGGTGGCGTCGAAGCCCATCTGTCCCATCATCTCGAAGCTGGGCTTGAGCGCGCCGAGGCCTTCGAGGGTCGAGTCGCCGCGAATGAACTCGTCATGGTCGAGCAGGACGATGCCATTCTGGTCGGTCACCGGCACCAGGGACTTGGCGAACAGTCCTTCGGCGCGGGCCTTGGCGGCCTTCTGCTGGGAACGCAGGGCAAAGGCGTCGACGTCAGCTCGGCTGAAGCCTTCCAGGGTGGCGATCAGGTCGGCGCCGATGCCCTGGGGCACGAAGCTGGTGTGCAGGTTGGTTTCCGGGTCCAGCGCCCAGGCGCCGCCGTCGGAGCCCATGGGCACGCGGGACATGGATTCGACGCCGCCGACCACCACCAGGTCCTCGAAGCCCGAACGCACCTTCATGGCGCCCAGGTTGACCGCTTCCAGGCCCGAGGCGCAGAAGCGGTTGATCTGCACGCCGGCGACCTGCTCGTCCCAGTCGGCCACCAGCGCAGCGGTCTTGGCGATGTCCGAGCCCTGGTCGCCCACCGGGGTCACACAGCCCAGGACGATGTCGTCGACCTGGGCGGTATCCAGCTGGTTGCGCTGCTGCAGTGCGCGCAGCACGCCGGCCATCAGGTTGACCGGCTTGACACTGTGCAGCGCGCCGTCCTTCTTGCCCTTGCCGCGGGGAGTACGCACCGCGTCGTAAATGAATGCTTCGGTCATGGCGTTCTCTCTTAGAGTTGTCGTCACGCAGGCGTGGCGTGTCGGCCTACCTTAGCGGCGTATCGGCAGGGAGCAATGACCGCAGCGCTCAGCGAAATTGACCGCCACGCTCAGCGACCGACCGGAGGTGATCGAGCCGAAAGCTCTGGAAAGGGGGTTTCGGCGGGAACGGACGAGCGGTCGAAAAGCTGAACCGCGTTGTCACGTTCCAGTCATATAGAGGGAATATGCCTGAAGCTGCATCACTTGCTGCAAGATGGTCTAAGCCCGCGCGGCACTAGGCTTAGACTCCGTTATGCAGTGAATGAAAAGTGTGCAGATGATGCGAAAAGTGCCGTTGCCGGGTTTTGCCGGCTCGGCGGGAGTCACCAGAAGCCAAGGCATGCGCGCCACTATCAACAGGCCGTGGGTGGCCGTGCCAAGAACAAGAAAGGCGGAAGGACATCATGGACAAACAATCGAGAAAGTGGCGTCAGGCAAGCCTGATCGTCTTCGCAACCACCGTTGTACTGATCATCCCCAATCTGAGTCGTCTGGTCGGCTAGGGCCAACACCCGGCTACCCCGTCGCTGCGTACCGCGTGCCGCCATCCGCGCGCCACGGTCAACGCAGCGCGGGAGCCACCCATCTCCTGCGGCGCCCACACCTCTGCTAATGTTCCGCGGCCCACTCCGCCACGGATGCGACCATGCGCCCACTGCTGCTGACGCTGCTCCTGCTCTGCCCCACCGCTTTCGCCGCGACGCTCACCCTCGAACTGCCCGATGGCAAGCACAGCCTGACCAGTGAGCAATTGCTGGCCGATCCCCAGGCGCAGGACATCGAGATTCCCGCCGACGTTTCCTACAACCGCACCATGCATTACCGCGCGGTGCCACTGGCCGCGCTGCTCAAAGGCGTGAAGCCCGGTGATCACCTGCAGGCAGTGGCGCTCGATGGATTCGCCGCCGAGCTGCCAGCCGCGCCGCTGCTGGAGAACACAGGCTCGCGCGCCTGGCTGGCCATCGAGGAAGCCGATAGGCCCTGGCCGAAACTCGGCGACGGCAAGCCGTCCGCCGGGCCGTTCTACCTTGTGTGGAGCGATCCCAAGGCCGCCGGCATAGGCCCGGAGCAGTGGCCGTTCCAGGTTGCCAGCATCCGTTACCTGAAGCCGCTGGCCGAACGCTTCCCGGCGCTGCTGCCGGCGAAGAGCGCACCGAAGCCAGTGCAGGACGGTTTTGTCCAGTTCCAGAAGAACTGCCTGGCCTGCCACCGCCTGAACGGTGCCGGGGACTCGCAGTTCGGTCCGGACCTGAACATCCCGCACAACCCGACCGAATACTTCGCCGCGGGCTATCTCAAGCAGTACATCCGCGACCCGCAGAGCCTGCGGCACTGGCCGGAAGCGCGGATGAAAGGGTTTGCGACGGATGCGATCAGCGACAAGGAGCTGGATCAGATCGTCGCTTACCTGAAGCACATGGCGGGGCGCAAGGTGAAGGTTGGCGGCTAGAAGCCGGGGCTCTTTGTAGGGCGCATAACGCGCCAGCGTTATCCGTCTTATCGATATCGGCGGATAACCTGTTCCAGGTTATGCACGGCGGTTGCAGAAGCTGAGTGCAACACGGTTACTGGATTGAAGCAGGTGCATCATGCTGCAACGCCACTACCTCTGTCATGACCTCAATCGGGCATTTCCAATTGAAGCGCTTGCGCGGTCGG
>NZ_MACM02000016.1:0-58850 GCF_001675465.2 Pseudomonas sp. AU12215 | reverse complement strand
TGGAAGGGCGCTTCGCCGAGATCGAGTTCGATTTCCAGCTGCAGCGGGCCGTCGCTGCCGGAGCCGAAGACCGCAGCAATCGTCCTCGCGCGCTGCAGGAGGCCTGACCGGGTAGGACCGAGGGTACGCCCAGTCCTTGCTCGCGAACGGATTCTCCGGCTGCTCCGGCGCCGGGCGGGTTCGCGAGCAAGCTCCCTCCTGCAGGGGGCTGCGCCTCCCGCGCACTCGCTCAAATGGCAATCCTCACTCGCAGCGCAGCCGTTAGTCCCCTAAGAGAAGTGTTCGATATTCGCACCAATAGTCGATTATCGCATTGTTTGCCCATCCCCCCGGCGGTACCTTTTTCCCACCTGCACCACCCCTACAACGAGACCGACCATGGCTGAACTCCTGACTCTCCGCGAAGCGGTCGAGCGCTTCGTCAACGACGGCGATACCGTCGCCCTCGAAGGCTTCACCCACCTGATCCCGACCGCCGCCTCCCACGAGCTGATTCGCCAGGGCAAGAAAGATCTGCACCTGGTCCGCATGACGCCGGATCTGGTCTACGACCTGCTGATCGGTGCCGGCTGCGTACGCAAGCTGACCTTCTCCTGGGGCGGCAACCCTGGCGTCGGTTCACTGCATCGCCTGCGTGACGCGGTGGAGAAGGGCTGGCCGCGCGAGCTGGAGATCGACGAGCACAGCCACGCCGACCTGGCCAACTCCTACGTCGCCGGTGCCTCGGGTCTGCCGTTCGCGGTGCTGCGCGCTTATGCCGGCTCCGACCTGCCGAAGGTCAACCCGAACATCAAGTTCATCAACTGCCCGTTCACCGGCGAGCAACTGGCTGCCGTGCCTTCGGTACGCCCGGACGTCACCGTGATCCATGCGCAGAAGGCCGACCGCAAGGGCAACGTGCTGCTGTGGGGCATCCTCGGTGTGCAGAAGGAAGCCGCCCTGGCCGCCAAGCGCTGCATCGTCACCGTGGAAGAAATCGTCGACGACCTGAAAGCGCCGATGAACTCCTGCGTGCTGCCGACCTGGGCGCTGTCCGCCGTCTGCCTGGTGCCCGGCGGCTCGCACCCGTCCTACGCCCACGGTTACTCCGAGCGCGACAACCGCTTCTACCAGGCCTGGGACCCGATCGCCCGCGACCGTGACACCTTCAACGCCTGGATCGATACCTACATCCGTGGCACGAAAGATTTCAGCGAGTTTCGTACCAAGCTCGCGGAGGCCAAGTAATGAGCGCCTACAGCACCAATGAAATGATGACCGTGGCCGCCGCCCGCCGCCTGAAGAACGGCGCCGTCTGCTTCGTCGGCATCGGCCTGCCGTCCAAGGCTGCCAACCTCGCGCGTCTGACTGCCTCGCCGGACGTGGTCCTGATCTATGAATCCGGCCCCATCGGCGCCAAGCCCAGCGTGCTGCCGCTTTCCATCGGTGACGGCGAGCTGGCCGAAACCGCCGACACCGTGGTGCCCACCGGCGAAATCTTCCGTTACTGGCTGCAGGGCGGGCGCATCGACGTCGGCTTCCTCGGCGCGGCCCAGGTCGATCGCTTCGGCAATATCAACACCACCGTCATCGGCGACTACAACAAGCCGAAAGTGCGCCTGCCCGGCGCCGGCGGCGCGCCGGAGATCGCCGGTTCCGCCAAGGAAGTGCTGATCATCCTGAAGCAGTCCCACCGCACCTTCGTCGACAAGCTGGCCTTCATCACCTCTGTCGGCTTCGGCGAGGGCGGCGACCACCGCCAGCAATTGGGCCTTCCCGGAAAAGGCCCGGTGGCGATCATCACCGACCTGTGCATCATGGAACCGGAAGCCGGCAGCAACGAATTCATCGTCACCTCGCTGCACCCGGGCGTGACCCGCGAGCAGGTCGTGGAAGCAACTGGCTGGGCGATTCGCTTCGCCGAGCAGGTGAGCGAAACCGTCGCGCCGACCGAGGTCGAATTGGAAGCCCTGCGCGCCCTGGAGGCCCGCACCGCTGCCGCCCACGGTCAGCAGGGAGGTGAGGAATGAGCCGCGAGGTCTTCATCTGTGACGCAGTGCGCACGCCCATCGGCCGCTTCGGCGGCGCGCTGGCCGGTGTGCGCGCCGACGACCTCGCCGCCGTGCCGGTGAAGGCGCTGGTGGAGCGCAATCCGCAGGTCGACTGGGCCGCGCTGGACGAGGTCTACCTCGGCTGCGCCAACCAGGCCGGCGAGGACAACCGCAACGTCGCGCGCATGGCGCTGCTGCTGGCGGGCCTGCCGGAGAGCGTGCCGGGCGTGACCCTCAACCGTCTCTGCGCCTCGGGCCTGGACGCGGTGGGCACCGCCTTCCGCGCCATCGCCAGCGGCGAGGCCGAACTGGTCATCGCCGGTGGCGTGGAGTCCATGTCCCGCGCCCCCTACGTGATGGGCAAGGCTGACAGCGCCTTCGGCCGTGGGCAGAAGATCGAGGACACCACCATCGGCTGGCGCTTCATCAACCCGCTGATGAAGGCGCAGTACGGCGTGGACGCGATGCCGCAGACCGCCGACAACGTGGCCGACGATTACAACGTCAACCGCGCCGACCAGGACGCCTTCTCCCTGCGCAGCCAGCAGCGCGCCGGCGTCGCCCAGGCTTCCGGTTACTTCGCTGAGGAAATCGTCCCGGTAGTGATCAAGGGTCGCAAGGGCGAAACCGTCGTCGATACCGACGAACACCCGCGCCCGGATACCACCCTGGAAGCGCTGGCCAAGCTCAAGCCGGTCAACGGCGAGGGCAAGACCGTCACCGCCGGCAACGCCTCGGGCGTCAACGACGGCGCTGTGGCGCTGATTCTCGCCAGTGCTGAAGCGGTGAAGAAACACGGCCTGACACCGCGTGCGAAAGTGCTCGGCATGGCCAGCGCCGGCGTCGCCCCGCGGGTGATGGGCATCGGCCCGGTGCCGGCGGTGCGCAAGCTGCTGGAGCGCCTGAATCTGTCGATGGATCAGTTCGACGTCATCGAGCTGAACGAAGCCTTCGCCGCGCAGGGCCTGGCGGTGACCCGTGAACTTGGCGTCGCCGATGACGATGCGCGGGTGAACCCCAACGGCGGCGCCATCGCCCTTGGGCATCCGCTGGGCGCCAGCGGTGCACGGCTGGTGCTCACTGCTGTGCATCAGTTGCAGAAGACGGGCGGCAAGCTCGGTCTGTGCACCATGTGCGTGGGCGTAGGGCAGGGTGTGGCGCTGGTGGTCGAGCGGGTGTGATCCCAAGAGCCCCTCACCCTAACCCTCTCCCGGAGGGAGAGGGGATTGTCCGTCATGGCGGTGATTGCGTGCGCATCCTGAAGTGTCAGGATGCATGGCGGAATATCTTCTCACTGCGAACGGCTCCCTCTCCCTCTGGGAGAGGGCTGTGGTGAGGGCCGCCCAACGCGCCATACTGTCCCGACAACGCCCGCCGATCTCCGGAGCTGCCTCGTGAGCACCAACCTTCTGTTCGACGCCTACTTCACCCAGCCCGCCATGCGCGCGATCTTCAGCGACCACGGCCGGGTGCAGGGCATGCTCGACTTCGAGGCCGCCCTGGCTCGTGCCGAGGCCCGCGTTGGCGTGATCCCGGCGAACGCGGTGGCACCCATCACCGCTGCCTGTCGCGCCGAGCTCTACGATTTCGAGGCACTGGCCCAGGCCATCTGCAGTGCCGGCAATTCCGCGATCCCGCTGGTGAAGGTGCTGGGCAAGCGCATCGCCGCTGAGGACGCCGAGGCCGAGCGCTACGTGCATCTGGGCGCCACCAGCCAGGACGTCATGGACTCCGGGCTGGTCCTGCAACTGCGTGCTGCCATCGAGCTTCTGGAGAGTGATCTCGCTCGACTGGCCGACGCGCTCGTCGCTCAAGCACAAGCCCACGCCGGTACGCCCATGGTCGGCCGCACCTGGCTGCAACATGCCACGCCGGTCACCCTTGGCATGAAGATCGCCGGTTGGCTGGGCGCGATCACCCGCCACCGCCAACGCCTGGATGAACTCAAGCCGCGCCTGCTCTGTCTGCAGTTCGGCGGCGCTTCCGGCAGCCTCGCCGCATTGGGTGAGAAGGGCTTTGCCGTGGCTGAGACGTTGGCTGAAGAGCTGGACCTGCAACTGCCCGAGCAACCCTGGCACACCCAGCGCGACCGTCTGGTGGAGTTTGCCAGCCTGCTCGGCCTGATCGCCGGCAGCCTCGGCAAACTGGGCCGCGACCTCAGCCTGCTGATGCAGACCGAAGCCGGCGAAGTCTTCGAGCCATCCGCGCCGGGCAAGGGTGGTTCCTCCACCATGCCGCACAAGCGCAATCCGGTGGGCGCTGCCGTGCTGATCGGTGCGGCCACCCGTGCGCCGGGGCTGGTCTCGACGCTATTCGCCGCCATGCCCCAGGAACACGAGCGCAGCCTTGGCCTGTGGCACGCCGAGTGGGAAAGCCTGCCGGAGCTGTGTTGTCTCGTCTCGGGTGCCCTGCAACAGGCGCTGTCCCTCGTGCCGGGCCTGGAAGTCGACGCCGAGCGCATGCTCGCCAACCTCGACCTGACCCGCGGCCTGGTGCTCGCCGAAGCAGTGAGCATCGCCCTGGCCCAGCGTATCGGCCGCGATGCCGCGCACCACCTGGTGGAAAAGTGCTGCAAGCAGGCGGTGAAGGAGGGCGCGCACCTGCGCGTGGTGCTCGGCGCCAATGCCGAAGTCGCTGCACAACTGAATACCGAGGAACTGGATCGACTGCTCGATCCTGCCCATTACCTGGGTCAGGCGCGCCGCTGGGTCGAACGCGCGCTGGCCGAACACCAAGAACTTTCCTTGCGCAAAGAATCCCGATAGGAGCCTTGCATGCCTGCCGTACGTCTCGCCGATGGCGACCTGAACTACCAACTGGACGGCCCGGCCGGTGCGCCGGTGCTGGTGCTGTCCAACTCCCTGGGCACCGACCTGCACATGTGGGACGCACAGGTCGCGGCCTTCGCCGAACACTTCCGCGTGCTGCGCTATGACACCCGTGGCCACGGCGCTTCGCTGGTCACCCCCGGCCCCTACAGCGTCGAGCAGAACGGCCGCGACGTGCTGGCGCTGCTGGACGCGCTGGACATTCCGCGCGCGCATTTCTGTGGTCTGTCCATGGGCGGCCTGATCGGTCAGTGGCTGGGCATCCATGCGCCGGAGCGCCTCTCGCGGCTGGTGCTGTGCAATACCGCCGCGAAGATCGGCACCCCGGAAGTCTGGAACTCGCGCATCGAGACCGTACTCAGCGGTGGTGCCGAGGCCATGCGCAACTTGCGTGACGCGTCGATCTCGCGCTGGTTCACCGCTGACTTTGCCGAGGCTGAGCCGGGCAAGGTGGAGCCCATCGTCGGCATGCTGGCGCAGACGTCGCCGGAAGGTTATGCGGCCAACTGCGCAGCCGTGCGTGATGCCGATTTCCGTGGCGAGATCGGTGCGATCACCGCGCCGACCCTGGTGGTCTGCGGCTCAGCTGACCCGGTGACCACTACCGAGGACGGCCGCTTCCTGCAGGCGCGCATTCCCGGCGCCGAGCTGGTGGAGTTCCGCGCCGCGCACCTGTCCAACGTGCAGGCGGGGGATGCCTTCAGCCAGCGCGTGCTTTCCTTCCTGCGCGCGTAATTGCTCGCTCCTACAAGGTTCCGATTTGGAGTTTGAGATGGACGAAAAAGAACGCTACGAAGCCGGCATGCAGGTGCGTCGCGCGGTACTCGGCGATGCCCACGTCGACCGCAGCCTGGCCAAGCGCAACGCCTTCAACGAAGAGTTCCAGGAAATGATCACCCGCCACGCCTGGGGTGACATCTGGACCCGCCCCGGCCTGCCGCGCCACACCCGCAGCCTGATCACCATCGCCATGCTGATCGGCATGAACCGCGAGGGCGAACTCACACTGCACCTGCGCGCCGCGCGCAATAATGGAGTGACCCGCGAAGAGATCAAGGAAGTGCTGCTGCAGAGCGCTATCTACTGCGGCATCCCCGCCGCCAACGCCACCTTCCACCTCGCCGAGGCGGTGTGGGACGAGCTGGGTACCGAGTCGCTGGACGACGCCTGATTCAGCGCCGCCCGGACCACGCATCCGGGCGGTGCCTGATTGGCTGATGCTCGTCCGCCCTACGACCCTGCGATATTCCGAGCGGGAGAGTCTCGCGGAGAAACTCCGCTCCCATGAGATCAAGAGCCGCTCCCACGACTCTGGAGAGACTCAGCTCTCCAGCTCCTTGCGATCCCTGAACAACTCCAGCGCCTGCGGATTGGCCAGCGCATCGGTGTTCTTCACCGGCCGGCCGTGCACCACGTTACGCACCGCCAGTTCGACGATCTTGCCGCTGATGGTGCGCGGGATGTCGGTGACCGCGAGAATCTTCGCCGGCACGTGGCGCGGGGTGGTGTTGCTGCGGATGGTCTGGCGGATGCGCTCCTGCAGTGTCTCGTCCAGTTCCACGCCGTCGCGCAGGCGCACGAACAGCACCACGCGCACGTCGCCCTGCCAGTCCTGACCGATAGCGATGGATTCCAGCACCTGCTCGACCTTTTCCACCTGGCGGTATACTTCCGCGGTGCCGATGCGCACGCCGCCGGGGTTGAGCACGGCATCCGAACGACCATGGATCACCAGGCCGCCGTGCTCGGTTTCTTCGGCGTAGTCGCCGTGGGCCCACACGCCGGGGAAGGTGGCGAAGTAGGCCTCGTGGAATTTCTCGTCGTTATCGTCGTTCCAGAAACCCACCGGGATCGATGGGAAGTGCTTCACGCAGACCAGCTCGCCCTTTTCACCGTGCACCGCTTTACCCGTCTCGTCCCAGACCTCAACTGCCATGCCCAGCGCCTTGCACTGGATTTCCCCGCGCCAGACCGGCGCAGTCGGATTGCCGATGGCGAAGCAGGAAACGATGTCGGTGCCGCCGGAAATCGACGACAGGCAAAGGTCGGGTTTCACCTCGCGGTAGACGTAGTCGAAGCTCTCGTGGGCCAGCGGTGAACCCGTGGAGAGGAGCGTCTTCAGACGCTCCAGCGAGTGGGTCAGGCGCGGGCGCACACTGGCTTTCTCCAGCGCCGCGATGTACTTGGCGCTGGTGCCGAAGACACTGATGTGTTCCGCATCGATCAGGTCCATCAGGCGCTCGGGGCCGGGGTGGAAGGGCGAGCCGTCGTAGAGCACCAGCGTGGCGCCGACGGCCAGGCCGGAGACCAGCCAATTCCACATCATCCAGCCGCAGGTGGTGTAGTAGAACAGCGTGTCGTCCTGCCCCAGGTCGACGTGCAGGCCGTGTTCTTTCAGGTGTTGCAGCAGTACGCCGCCGGTGCCGTGGACGATGCACTTGGGTACGCCGGTGGTGCCGGAGGAGTAGAGGATGTACAGCGGGTGATCGAAGGGAACCGGGGTGAATACGGGCTCGCCGCCGCTGTGGAAGAAGTCCTGCCAGAGGCTGACCCGCGCCGGCGTCTGGAAGTCCGTGCGGCGCGCATGGCCGTTGGCGTAGGGGACGATCAGCAACTGTTCGAGGCTCGGCAACTGGGCGAGGATTTCGTTGAGCTTGGCGGTCAGGTCCAGCACCTTGCCGGCGTAGCGGTAGCCGGCGCAGGCGATCAGCACCTTGGGTTCGATCTGGCCGAAACGGTCGATCACGCCCTGGGTGCCGAAGTCCGGTGAACAGCTCGACCAGGTGGCGCCCAGGCTGGTGGTGGCGAGCATGCCGACCACGGTCTGCCAGGTGTTGGGCATGAAGGCCGCGACGCGGTCGCCGACGCCCACGCCGGCTTCGCGCAGGGCGCGCTGCAGGCCGGCGACCTGGGCGGCCAGTTCGGCGTGGCTGAGCACTTCGCGCTGTTCATCCTCGCTGACGGCGATCAACGCCGGCTTGTGGTCGCGGCGGCGCAGCAGGTGTTCGGCGAAGTTCAGGGTGGCGCCGGGGAACCAGCGCGCATCGGGCATTTCCGGGCCTTCCTCGAGGACCGCCGTGGGCGCCTCGTGGAATTGCACGTCGAAGCTGTCGACGATGGCCAGCCAGAAGGCCTCGCGCTCGGCGATGCTCCAGGCGTGCAGGGCGGCGTAATCGGGCAGGTCAAGGCCGTGCTGCTGCGCTACCTTGCGCCGGAAGGCGTCCATGTGGGTGGCGGCGATGCGTTCGGGGGAGGGGCTCCAGAGCGCCTGGTTCATCGACTACGACTCCAACTGATTCGTGTGGGGCGGAAGGCACCGCCGACGAACGGTGCCTGCGCAGCATGTCACGAAGCGCCGCAAGAACCCTCAAGTCACTGGGCGACCCAGCCGCCATCCATGTTCCAGGCGGCGCCGCGGACCTGGGCGGCAGCTTCAGAACACAAGAATAGCGCCAGCTCGCCGAGCTGGTCGGCGGTGACGAAGTCCAGCGACGGCTGCTTCTCCGCCAGTAGGTCGTGGCGCGCCTGTTCGGGGCTGGCGCCGGCGGCGATACGCGCGTCGATCTGCTGTTGTACCAGCGGCGTCAGCACCCAACCGGGACAGATGGCGTTGCAGGTGATGGCCGTGGTGGCGGTTTCCAGGGCGGTGGTCTTGGTCAGCCCGATCACCCCGTGCTTGGCCGCCACGTAGGCGCTCTTGCCGGCAGAGGCGACCAGGCCGTGGGTCGAGGCGATGTTGAGGATGCGCCCCCAGCCGCGCTGGCGCATGCCCGGTAGCGCCAGGCGGGTGGTGTGGAACACCGAGGAGAGGTTGATGGCGAGGATCGCGTTCCAGCGCTCCACGGGGAAGTCCTCCAGCGCCGCAACGTGCTGGATGCCGGCGTTGTTGACCAGGATGTCGGGGCCGCCGAACTCGCGTTCGACGTAGGTGATCATCTCGGCGATCTGCTCGGGTTGTGCCATGTCCGCACCGTGGTGCCCGATGCGCGTGCCGTGCACCGACAGCTCGCGCACGGCCGCGTCGATGTCGCCGAAGCCGTTGACCACCACATTGGCGCCCGCCTGGGCCAGGCGCGCAGCGATGCCCAGGCCGATGCCGCTGGTGGAGCCGGTGACCAGTGCGGTCTTGCCCTTGAGTGTCATGCAAATCTCCTCTGGAACGGGTTAGCCGCATCGCTGCGACTATCAAAACATTGGAATACCCAGAATTCGTTTGTGGCCTTGCGAGCTAGAGCAGAACAAGGAAAAAGCAGGCGAGGACGCGGAGTTGACGTGTAGTCAATGAGCAGTCATCGCCTGCTTTTGACGCAGTTATGCCGACGCGCAGCTAGCCACAAGCGGATTCTCAGACGATGCCGGTGGCGTAGAAGGTGCTTATCACCACGAACACCGCGAGGGTCTTGATCAGGGTGATGGCGAAGATGTCCTTGTAGGCTTCGCGGTGGGTCAGGCCGGTGACCGCGAGCAGGGTGATCACCGCGCCGTTGTGCGGCAGGGTGTCCATGCCGCCGGAGGCCATGGCCGCCACCCGGTGCAGTACTTCCAGCGGGATGTTGGCGGCGTGGGCGGCAGCGATGAACTGTTCGGACATGGCCGCCAGCGCGATGCTCATACCGCCGGACGCGGAGCCGGTGATGCCGGCCAGGGTGGTGACGGTGATGGCCTCATTGACCAGCGGATCGGGAATCTTCTTCAGTGCCTCGGCCAGTACCAGGAAGCCCGGCAGCGAGGCGATCACCGCGCCGAAGCCGTATTCCGAAGCCGTGTTCATGGCCGCCAGCAGCGCGCCGGAAACAGCGGTCTTGCTGCCCTCGGCGATCTTGCTGCGAATCACCGCGAAGCTGGTCACCAGCACCAGCAGGATGCCCAGCAGTAGCGCCGCCTGCACCGCCCAGATGCCGGTCAGCTTGGCCACATCGCTGGCCACCGGCGCGGCCATGCCGGCCAGTTGCAGGCTGTGGGTCTTGCCGTAGACCTGGGGAATCCAGTGGGTGAACAGCAGGTTGGCGACGCCCACCAGCACCAGCGGCGAGAGCGCCAGCAGCGGGTTGGGCAATCGGATGTCGTCCGCGGTTTCCGGCTCGTTGCGCAGTTCGTTGCCGTAGCCTTCACCGGCCGCGCGCGCCTTGCCGGCCTGGCGGCGGAGGAACAGCATGCCCACGGTGAACACGAACAGGCTGCCGATCACCCCCAGCCAGGGCGCGGCCCAGCCGGTGGTGTTGAAGAAGGCAGTGGGGATGATGTTCTGGATCTGCGGGGTGCCGGGCAGGGCGTCCATGGTGAAGCTGAAGGCGCCCAGGGCGATGGTCGCCGGGATCAGTCGCTTGGGGATATTGCTCTGGCGGAACATCTCGGCGGCGAACGGATAGACCGCGAACACCACCACGAACAGTGACACGCCGCCGTAGGTGAGCAGGGCGCAGACCAGCACGATCACCAGCATCGCCTGGCGGGTGCCGAGCAGGCGGATGGCCGCGGCGACGATGGAGCGCGAGAAGCCCGACAGCTCGATCAGCTTGCCGAACACCGCACCGAGCAGGAACACCGGGAAGTAGAGTTTGACGAAGCCGACCATCTTCTCCATGAACACCCCGGTGAAGGCCGGTGCCACGGCGGAAGGGTCGGTGAGCAGCACTGCCAGCAGCGCGGCGATGGGGGCGAAGAGGATCACGCTGTAGCCGCGGTAGGCGGCGAGCATCAGCAGGGCGAGGGCCGCGAGGGCGATGACCACGCTCATCGAAGTATCTCCAGTTGTCGCGCGGCTCCGGGCCGCGCGTCGTTCTTGTTGTAGTGGGATTGCCTGACGCTCAGATGATCACCACAGCGGCAGCACGTAGCTGAGGATCAGGCGGTTTTCGTCGAGGTCGTTGCCGAAGTGGCTGGAGCGAACTGTCGCATTGCGCCACTTCACGCCGAAGTTCTTCAGCGGCCCGTTCTGCACCACGTAGCTGATGTCGGTGTCGCGCTCCCACTCCTTGCCTTCGGGCTTGCCGGCGCCCAGTTCGATGTTGTCGCCGGACAGGTAGCGCGTCATGAAGGTCAGACCGGGCACGCCAAGGGCGGCAAAGTCATAGTCGTAGCGCGCCTGCCAGGATTTCTCGTCGCGGTTGGCGAAGTCGCCGATCTGCACGAAGTTGACCAGGAAGGCGTCGGTGCCGCCGATGTAGGCGAAGCCGGTGTCGCCACTCATCTTCTGGTAGCCGGCGCCGAAGCCGTGGCCGCCGAGGGTGTAGGTGAGCATGGCGCCGAAGGCGCGGTTGTCGACGTTGCTGTGGCCGTCGTCGTCGGAGCGGGCGTAGCGCAGGTCGGTCTTCAGTGACTGGCCGGCGGCGATGGGCAGTACGTGCACCAGGTTGACGATGTGCTGGTCGTAGAGCCCGTCGAGCTTGGCGTAGCTGTAGCCGGTGGTGAGTTGCGGCGTCCACTTGTAGCTGAGGCCGGCGAAGTCGAACTGGTCGCTGGTGTCGGTGGCGACGATGCCGCGCGCGCTGCCACTGGTGACTGTCATGTCCTCGCGGTTGGACGAGTCGCGCTGGCTCACCTGGCGCAGGCGGCCGCCGTCGAAGGTCAGGCCGGCGAACTCGGCGGAATTCAGGTGCGCACCTTCGAAGGTCTGTGGCAGCAGGCGCGAATCGTTGGCCAGCACGGTGGGCAGCTTGGGCAGCAGGGTGCCGATCTTCAGCGTGCTCTTCGAGGCGCGCAGCTTGGCGGTCAGGCCCAGTTCGCTGTAGTCGTCCGGCGCGCCGTTGACCTTGTCCTTGTCGCGTGGCAGCAGGCCGGACCCGGCGCGGTCGGGGCTGGAGTCCAGCTTTAGGCCCAGTAGACCGATAGCATCGACGCCCACGCCGATGGTGCCTTCGGTGAAGCCGGATTCGTAGCGCAGCAGGAAGCCCTGCGCCCACTCGTCCTGCTTGGACTGCGCGGCGTTGTCCTGGCGGAAGTCGCGGTTGAAGTAGAAGTTGCGCAGTTCGACGCTGGCCTTGCTGTCGGCAAGGAATTCGGCGAAGGCCTGGGGCGAAAGGGCGAGGGTGGAACCGAGGGCGGTGATGACGGCGGCATGATTGAGCGTGGAGCGGCTCATCGGGTGATCTCCTGGCGCGGCGCCGTATGCGAAGCGGGACTAGCCGTGGTGTCCGCTGGGGTCTGTTCGCGTTCGGGCAGCGTTGATTGTTGTTATGTCGGCTGTGCGGCGCGAAGGCCGCGAGAGGCGACATAGCCAGGACCGTGCCAGGATTGTAACTATTTGATTTATAAGTCTTATTTTGAGATTTTCGTGAATTGGGAGAAGCGGTTTGTCTCTAACTGGAGACAAGGCGACGGATTGAATCGCCTGGGGGCCATCATTCAAGAGCTTGGAGTGTTTGTCTCTTTTTTGAGACTTGTCTCTTTTTCAGGACTGAAGGCCCAGCGCTGCCATTTTCTTGTACAGCGTCGAGCGCCCCAGGCCCAGGCGTTGTGCGGCCGCATCGACGTTGCCGGCATGCTCGGCCAGGGTGTTGGCAATCAGTTCGCGCTCAAAGGCATCCCGTGCTGCGTAGAAGTCCTGCCCCTCGGCCAGACGGGTTCCCGGTGTCGTCGAGGCGGCGGGCAGTGGCTGCAACTCGCCCAGTGCCGAACGCAGCGCGGCGGCGTCGATCTGCGGGCGATCACCCAGCAGCACGGTGCGCTCCAGCAGGTTGCGCAGCTCGCGCACGTTGCCCGGCCAGGAGTGCCGGGCGAGTAGGGCGAGGCCATCGGTGTTCAGTTCATAAAGTGTCTGGCGGTCGTCGCGCAGGCCGTCGAGGATGGCTTCACACAGCGCCGGCAAATCCTCCAGGCGCTCGCGCAGCGGCGGAATCTCGATGGGCAGGACGTTGATGCGGTAGAACAGGTCGGCGCGGAAACGTCCCTCGCGCACGGCCGCAGCGAGGTCGATGGAGGTGGCGGCGATCAGGCGGATGTCGCTGCGCAGGACTTCGTTCGAGCCGACCGGTTCGAACTCCTTCTCCTGTAGCACCCGTAGCAGTTTGCTCTGCAAGGTCAGCGGCATGTCACCAATCTCGTCGAGGAACAGCGTGCCGCCTTGGGCGATCTGCAGCTTGCCGGCGCGGCCCTTGCGGTCGGCGCCGGTGAAGGCGCCCGGCGCGGTACCGAAGAACTCGGCTTCCAGCAGGGACTCGGGAATGGCGGCGGCGTTGAGGCTGACGAAGGGTTTGTCGGCGCGTGGCGAGGTCGCGTGGATGGCGTGGGCCAGCAGTTCCTTGCCGGTGCCGGTCTCGCCCAGCAACAGGATCGGTGCCTCGCTGGCGGCACCCCGGCGGGCGCGGCGCTTCACTTCCAGGCTGGCCGGGCTGGTGCCGATGAAGTGGCCGAAGCTGTACTTCGCCTGGCGCGCCTGCAGCAGCGAACGGGTCGAGGCCAGCTCGGCCTGCATGCGCTGGTAGCGGGTGAGCAGGGGCGACAGCGCACGCAGTTCGTCGAACAGGGCGAAGCCGATGCCACCGATGACCTCGCCCGCATCGTCGCGGATCGGCACGCGCATGACCACCAGCGGGTCCTTGGCCATGTCGAGGATGTCCAGCAGCATCGGCCGGCCGCTGCTGACCACTTCGCGCATCAGGCTGCCGGGGATCACCTGTTCTACCGGGCGGCCGACGGCCTGCTCGGCACTGTCCAGGCCGAAGCGCTGCGCATAGCGCTGGTTGATCCAGACGATCCGCGCCTCGCGGTCGACGATCACCGTGCCCTCGCTGAACTGCTCGAAGATCTCGAACAGCGAGCGGATCGCCAGTTGGCGGACGCTGGGGTAGTCCTTGAGGCTGTGGGTGTCGGTCATGGTCAGGCCGTGCGCGGGGAGGCAGAGGGCGCACTGTACCGGGATGCGAAGATCAGGTCAGCCGGTAGGGCGAATAACGCCACAGGCGTTATCCACCGATGGCTCGGCGCTGGATGAAGCGCGCTGCTTCAGGCGCCCTACGTTCTGGGAGTGTGCCGGCGAGCAGCCCCGTGAATCGGCGTCGCCGGCTCCCCCTCACCCCAGCCCTCTCCCCGAGGAGAGGGGGCAGTCCGTGCCGGCTGACACATTGGTGTCAGCCGGCGCCGAACGGTTCCCTCTCCCTTTGGGAGAGGGTTAGGGTGAGGGGCTCTTGTAGGATCGGTCGACGTCAGCGCTTGGACAGTTGCGCCTTGGCCACCCGCGAGCCGTTGGGCTTGTCCAGCACCGCGCAGATGCGTTGGCCAGCATCGATCAGCTGGTCCAGGTCGACGCCGGTGTGGATGCCCAGGCCGCCCAGCAGGTAGAGCACGTCCTCGGTGGCGACGTTGCCGGTGGCGCCCTTGGCGTAGGGGCAGCCGCCCAGGCCGGCGACCGAGCTGTCGAACACCGCAATGCCTTCCAGGAGGCTGGCGTAGATGTTCGCCGTCGCCTGGCCATAGGTGTCGTGGAAGTGCCCGGCCAGTTGCGCGCGCGGCACGCGTTGGCCGACGACGTCGAACATGTGCCGGGTGGCGCCGGCGGTGCCGACGCCGATGGTGTCGCCCAGGGAGACTTCGTAGCAGCCCATGGCGTGCAGTTCCGCGGCGACGGCGGCGACCTGCTCTGCGTCCACTTCACCCTGATAGGGGCAGCCGAGCACGCACGAGACATAGCCGCGCACGCGCACGCCGTGCTGGCGTGCCGCTTCCATCACCGGCACGAAGCGCTCCAGGCTCTCCTTGATCGAGCAGTTGATGTTCTTCTGCGAGAAGGCCTCGGAGGCGGCGGCGAATACCGCGACTTCCTTCACCTGGGACTCCAGCGCGGCTTCGAAGCCCTTCAGGTTCGGCGCCAGGGCTGCGTAGGTGACGCCGGCCTTCTGCCGGATGCCGGCGAAGACTTCGGCCGAGCCGGCCATCTGCGGCACCCACTTGGGCGACACGAAACTGCCGACTTCGATGTAGCCCAGGCCGGCGGCGGTGAGGTCATCGACCAGGCGCACCTTGTCGGCGACGGCGATGGGTTGCTTCTCGTTCTGCAGGCCGTCGCGCGGGCCGACTTCGACCAGGCGGACGGATGTTGGCAGTGTCATGAAATGTCCTCGTTGGGTTTGGGCGAAGGGCGCAGGAGCTTTCGGCCAAGTAGGGCGCATAAAGCGGAACGCTTTATGCGCCGTTGCCTGGTGGCGGATAACGCTGGCGCGTTATGCGCCCTACAAGAGCCGGCGTCAGGCCGGCGCTTCTTCCAGTTCGACCAGCGCGGTGCCTTCGGACACCAGTTCGCCCTCGCTGCAATACAGCGATTTCACCACGCCGGCGTGCGGCGCGCGAATGCTGTGTTCCATCTTCATCGCTTCGAGCACCACCAGTGCGGCGCCGGCTTCGACGCTCTGCCCCGGTTCGACCAGGATGCGCACGATGCTGCCGTTCATCGGCGCGCCCAGGCCGCCCTGGTGCGAATGCGCGGCTTCGGCCTCGGCGATGGCGTCGAAACGCTGCACGTTGACCAGTTCACCGTTCCACTCCAGGTAGAGGCTGTCGCCACGGCGGATCACCTGATGGCGGCGGCGAATCTCGCCGTCCTTCACATCCAGCCACTGACCCTCGAGCTGGGCGATGCGCTGCCCGTCGGCATGGCGCAGGCGCACCACGTGCGACTCACCCTTGGCCAGCAGGTGCAGGTCGGTCTCGCCCGGCAGGCCGCTGCGCCAGCCGCTCTGGGCGGACCAGGGCGAATGGGCGTCATCGCCGCGCACGCGGGCGGCTTCGCTCTGCACCCAGGCTTCGCCAGCCAGCTGCCAGAAGCGCTCGGGCAGGGCGGTCGGAGCGGGCAGCAGGGTGTCCTGGTAACGGGCGATGAAGCCGGTGTCCAGCTCGCCGTCGGCGAAGGCCGGATGGGCCAGCACGCGGCGCAGGAAGGCCAGGTTGGTCTTGAAGCCGCCAACGGCGGTTTCGGCGAGCATCGACAGCAGGCGCTGGCGCGCTTCTTCGCGGTTCTCGCCCCAGGCGATCAGCTTGGCCAGCATCGGGTCGTAGAACGGCGAGATGTCATCGCCCTCGCGGATGCCGCTGTCGGTGCGGCGGCCGGGGCCGGCGGCGGGTTCGCGGTACAGCGCGAGATGGCCGCTGGCGGGCAGGAAGCCGCCTTCGGGGTCTTCGGCATACAGGCGCACTTCGATGGCGTGGCCGTTCAGCGGCACCTGTTCCTGGGTGATCGGCAGCGGCTCGCCACGGGCGACGCGGATCTGCCAGGCGACCAGGTCGAGGCCGGTGATGGCTTCGGTGACCGGATGTTCCACCTGCAGGCGGGTGTTCATTTCCATGAAGAAGAACTGCCCGCTGCCTTCGTCGTAGAGGAACTCCACGGTGCCGGCGCCGACGTAGCCGATGGCCTGGGCCGCGCGCACGGCGGACTCGCCCATGGCGGCGCGCAGTTCGGCGGAGAGGCCCGGAGCCGGCGCTTCCTCGACGACTTTCTGGTGGCGGCGCTGGATCGAGCAGTCGCGCTCGTTGAGGTACAGGCAGTGGCCATGCTGGTCGGCGAACACCTGGATTTCCACGTGGCGCGGCTTGGTCAGGTACTTCTCCACCAGCATGCGCGAGTCGCCGAAGCCGGACTGCGCTTCACGCTGGGCGGATTCCAGCGCCTCGGCCAGTTCGGCCTCGCGCTCGACCACCTTCATGCCTTTGCCACCGCCACCGGCGGCGGCCTTGAGCAGCACCGGGTAGCCGATGCGCTGCGCTTCGCGCTGGAAGGTGGCGTAGTCCTGCGCTTCGCCGTGGTAGCCGGGCACCAGCGGCACGCCAGCGGTTTCCATCAGCGCCTTGGCCGCGGACTTGCTGCCCATGGCGTCGATGGCGCTGGCCGGCGGGCCGAGGAAGATCAGCCCGGCCTCTTCGCAGGCGCGGGCGAAGCCGGCGTTCTCCGAGAGGAAGCCGTAGCCGGGGTGGATGGCCTGGGCGCCGGCAGCTTTCGCGGCGGCCAGCACAGCGTCGGCGCGCAGGTAGCTTTCAGCGGGTTTGGCGCCGCCCAGGTCGATGGCGATGTCCGCCTCCTCGACGTGGCGGGCGTTGCGGTCAGTGCCGCTGTGCACGGCCACGGTGGTCAGGCCCAGGGCCTTGGCGGTGCGCATCACGCGGCAGGCGATCTCGCCGCGGTTGGCCACCAGCAGGGTATCGATCTTCTTCATCAGACTTGCTCCTGCCAGGCCGGTTTGCGTTTTTCCAGGAAGGCGTGCAGGCCTTCCTGCCCCTCGGGGCTGATGCGGATGCGGGCGATGGCGGCTTCGGTGTAGTGGCGGCGTTCGGGGGTGAGCTCGCCGGCGCCGATTTCGTGGAACAGCGCCTTGCAGGCCACCAGGGCCGCCGGACTGTTGTTCAGCAGGTTGGCGATCCACGCTTCGGCCTCGTCGTCCAGTTCGGCCGCCGGATAGGTTTCGTCCACCAGGCCCAACTCTCGCGCGCGGATGCCGCTGAAGCGCTCGGCGGTCATGGCGTAGCGGGTGGCGGCGCGCTGGCCGATGGCCTTGGTGACGAAGGGGCCGATGGTGGCCGGGATCAGGCCGATGCGCACTTCGGACAGGCAGAACTGCGCGTCCTCGGCGGCCAGCACCATGTCGCAGCAGGCGGCCAGTCCGACACCGCCGCCAAACGCCGCGCCCTGGACGATGGCGAGGGTCGGCTTCTTCAGTTGGTGCAGGTTGTAGAGCAACTCCGCGAGCTGCTGGGCGTCGTTCAGGTTGCCCTGGTAGTCCAGCTTCACGGACTCCTGCATCCACGCCAGGTCCGCACCGCCGCAGAAGTGGCGGCCACGGCCGCGCAGCACGACGAGGCGTACGCGGTCGTCGTTGGCCACGGTGTCCAGTGCCTGGATCAGCTCGGCGATGGTCTGTGCGTTGAAGGCGTTGTTCTTCTCCGGGCGGTTCAGCCACAGGCTGGCGACGCCGCGCGGGTCGATATCGAGCTCGATGCTCTCAAAAGAGAAAGTCTGATAGTCGGTCATGGCTGCGGCCTTACATGCGGAAGACGCCGAAGCGGGTTGCTTCGACAGGCGCGTTGAGCGAGGCGGAGAGGGCGAGGCCGAGCACGTCGCGGGTCTGCGCCGGGTCGATCACGCCGTCGTCCCACAGGCGGGCGCTGGAATAGTAGGGATGGCCCTGGCGCTCGTACTGCTCGAGGATCGGTGCCTTGATCTTTGCCTCGTCTTCGGCGGACAGCGCGTTGCCGGCGCGTTCGGCCTGCTCGCGCTTGACCTGGGC
The DNA here is from genome assembly GCF_001675465.2 of Pseudomonas sp. AU12215. Taxonomy (NCBI): domain Bacteria; kingdom Pseudomonadati; phylum Pseudomonadota; class Gammaproteobacteria; order Pseudomonadales; family Pseudomonadaceae; genus Pseudomonas; species Pseudomonas sp. AU12215. Next base: position 40,781 of record NZ_MACM02000016.1, on the reverse strand, counting down.
CAGCACGCCGGCGGCCTGTTCGCCGCCCATCACGCCGATCCGCGCGTTGGGCCACATCCACAGGAAGCGCGGGTCGTAGGCGCGGCCGCACATGCCGTAGTTACCGGCGCCGAAGCTGCCGCCGATGATCACGGTGAACTTCGGCACCTGGGCGCAGGCCACCGCGGTGACCAGCTTGGCGCCGTGCTTGGCGATGCCGCCGGCCTCGTACTTCTGGCCGACCATGAAGCCGGTGATGTTCTGCAGGAACACCAGCGGGATGCCGCGCTGGCAGGCCAGTTCGATGAAGTGCGCGCCTTTCTGCGCGGCCTCGGCGAAGAGGATGCCGTTGTTGGCGAGAATCGCCACCGGGTAGCCGTGCAGGTGAGCGAAGCCGCACACCAGGGTGGTGCCGAACAGCGCCTTGAACTCGTCGAATTCGCTGCCGTCGACCAGGCGGGCGATGATCTCGCGCACGTCGAAAGGCTGCTTGCTGTCCACCGGAATGACTCCGTACAGCTCGTCGGCGGCGTACAGCGGCGCGCGCGGGGCGCGGGTGTTGAGCTGGCCCTGCTTGGTCCAGTTGAGGTTGGCGATGCAGCGGCGGGCGATGGCCAGCGCGTGCTCGTCGTCCTCGGCGTAATGGTCGGCCACGCCGGAGGTCTTGCAGTGCACGTCGGCGCCGCCCAGGTCCTCGGCGCTCACCACCTCGCCGGTGGCGGCCTTCACCAGCGGCGGGCCGGCGAGGAAGATGGTGGCCTGGTTGCGCACCATGATGGTCTCGTCGCTCATCGCCGGCACGTAGGCGCCGCCGGCGGTGCAGGAGCCCATCACCACGGCGATCTGCGGGATGCCCTGGGCGCTCATGTTGGCCTGGTTGAAGAAGATGCGGCCGAAGTGTTCGCGGTCGGGGAACACCTCGTCCTGGCGCGGCAGGTTGGCGCCGCCCGAGTCCACCAGGTAGATGCACGGCAGGCGGTTCTGCTGGGCGATGGTCTGGGCGCGCAGGTGCTTCTTCACGGTCAGCGGGTAGTAGCTGCCACCTTTTACCGTGGCGTCGTTGCCGACGATCATGCACTCCACGCCTTCCACGCGGCCGATGCCGGCGACCACGCCGGCGGCGGCGACGTCTTCGCCGTACACCTCATGGGCGGCGAGGGCGGAGACTTCGAGGAAAGGGGAGCCTGAGTCGAGCAGGCGGTTGATGCGCTCGCGCACCAGCAGCTTGCCGCGCGCGGTGTGCTTGGCCTGGGCGGCGGCGCCGCCGCCTTCATGGACGCGGCCGAGGACGGCGCGCAGGTCCTGGACGTTCTCCAGCATGGTCGCGGCGTTGGCGGCGAAGTCGGGGGAACGCGGGTTGATCTGGGTGTGCAGGATGGCCATGGGGGCTCCATCAGGTTGAGCTCGGTGCCGGGGCTTTTCTCTCACCCCGACCCTGGCTGCGCGCCCCGCTCCTGAGGGAGAGGGGGCGCAATCGGAACGCTGAAGGTTCAGCCGGCACCGCTCAGTTCCCTAACCCTCCGGGAGAGGGTTAGGGTGAGGGTGCTCTCAGGCTGCTCAGCGGGTCTCGTTGAACAGCTCGCGGCCGATCAGCATGCGGCGGATTTCGCTGGTGCCGGCGCCGATCTCGTAGAGCTTGGCGTCGCGCAGCAGGCGGCCGGTGGGGAACTCGTTGATGTAGCCGTTGCCGCCAAGTATCTGGATGGCGTCCAGGGCCATTTGCGTGGCGCGCTCGGCGGTGTAGAGGATCACCCCGGCGGCGTCCTTGCGGGTGGTTTCGCCACGGTCGCAGGCCTGGGCCACGGCATAGAGATAGGCGCGGCTGGCGTTGAGCTGGGTGTACATGTCGGCGACCTTGCCCTGGATCAGCTGGAACTCGCCGATGCTCTGGCCGAACTGCTTGCGGTCGTGGATGTAGGGAACGATCACGTCCATGCACGCCTGCATGATGCCGATTGGGCCGCCGGCGAGGACGACGCGCTCGTAGTCCAGGCCGCTCATCAGCACCTTCACGCCGCCGTTGACCGCGCCCAGCACGTTCTCTTCCGGCACTTCCACATCATCGAAGAACAGCTCGCAGGTGTTCGAGCCGCGCATGCCCAGCTTGTCGAACTTGCTGCCACGGCTGAAGCCCTTCCAGTCGCGCTCGACAATGAACGCGGTGATGCCGTGGGCGCCTTTTTCCGGTTCGGTCTTGGCGTAGATCACATAGGTGTTGGCGTCCGGGCCGTTGGTGATCCAGGTCTTGCTGCCGTTCAAAACGAAGCGGTCGCCGCGCTTCTCGGCGCGCAGCTTCATCGACACCACGTCGGAGCCGGCGTTGGGCTCGCTCATGGCCAGGGCGCCGATGTGCTCGCCGCTGATCAGTTTGGGCAGGTACTTAGCCTTCTGCTCGGCGTTGCCGTTGCGCTTGATCTGGTTGACGCACAGGTTGGAATGCGCCCCGTAGGACAGGCCGACCGACGCCGAGCCACGGCTGATTTCCTCGATGGCGATGACGTGGGCCAGGTAACCCATGTTGGCGCCGCCGTATTCCTCCGCCACGGTGATGCCGAGCAGGCCCATGTCGCCGAACTTCTTCCACATGTCCATGGGGAACAGGTTGTCGGCGTCGATCTGCGCGGCGCGCGGGGCCAGTTCGCTGGCGACGAAGCCCTGCACCTGCTCGCGCAGCATGTCGATGGTTTCGCCGAGGCCGAAGTTGAGGGAGGGGTAGCTCATGGAATCACCTGTACTTGTATTTATATGCGGATGAGAGGGCGGGCAGGGCGGCGAGATCAACTCGTGGCGCGCTGCTTGCGGGGTTTGTCGGTCTCGGCCATGGCCGCCAGGCAGCGCTCCTCGGCCGTGTCCAGTTCCAGTTTCATCTGCTCGATGTCGAGCAACTGTTGCTCAAGCTGCGCGCGGCGCGCGGTGATCTTGTCGAGGAAGGTCTGCAGCTGCCTGGTGTTGCCGCTGCTGGGGTCGTAGAGGTCGATCAGCTCCTTGCACTCGGCCAGCGAGAAGCCGATGCGCTTGCCGCGCAGGATCAGCTTCAGGGCTACCAGGTCCTTGGCGCTGTAGATGCGCTCCTGGCCACGGCGCTCGGGGCTGAGCATGCCTTGCTCCTCGTAGAAGCGGATGGCGCGGGTGGTGACGTCCAGTTCGCGGGCCAGCTCGGAGATGGTGTAGGTCGTGGGCATGGGAATCTTCTTGCTCGGTCGTTTACCTTTACGTTAACGTAAACCTGCCTTGGGTCACTGTCAACACACCTCGCAGGCGGCGTAGGAAAGGTGGATGGCGCGGGAATTGCCTCGTGGTCGCCTCTAACCTTTCCCACCAGGGGCTTCCCCTTTACGGACGCCGCCGGCGGGTGTACACAGCCCTGACCAGCCTGCGAGTTCCGTGCCCTGAAAGAGGGCGCGGAACCTACCGGAGCGATGCATGACGACAAGAACAATAAGCAGCAACCTGTTGCGCGAAGCCCACCTTGCCCGTGAACACCTGCAGCAGGAGGGCGAAGTGCCCAACGGCGTGCTCCGCGAGGAAATCGACGCCTCCTGGCGACGCAGCCTCGGCCACGGCCTGGACTGCGCCAGCGGCACCGAGCACGGCCTCGACACGCGGGTGAAGCCCGACGTGCTGCTGGCCGGCAATCGCCTACTGCTCGACGCCGCCACGCCCGAGCTCGACTACCTGCAGCAGCGCCAGGGCCACGACGGCGTGATCATCCTGGCCAACGCCGACGCCACCATCCTGTCCGTCGAAGGCGCGCGCGAGCGCATGCAGAGCAAGGGCCTGGCCGATATCGTCCAGGGCGCCTGCTGGAGTGAAGCTTCCCGCGGCACCAACGCCCTGGGCACCGCGCTGGTGGAAAAGCGCGCCACGCAGATCGACTGCGGCGAACACTTCCTCGACCGCCTGAGCCGCTTCTCCTGCACCTCGGTGCCCATCGAGGGGCCGCAAGGCACGTTGCTCGGTGTGCTCGACATGACCCGCGAAGGGCCGCTTTCCGGTCCGCGGGAAAGCCTCTCGCTGCTCAGCCTCGCGGTGTTCCAGATCGAGGCGCGGCTGTTCGCCGTCAGCCATCCGGGACAGGTGGTGATCGCCTTCCATTACCGCCGCCAGTACCTCGATTCCGCCTGGCAGGGCCTGCTGGCGCTGGGGCTGGACGGCAAGGTGCTGGCCGTCAGCGGCCAGGCCTGCCAGTTGCTCGGCGCCAACCGCGAAGCCCTCGTCGGCCGGCGCAGTGAAGATTTCCTCGGCGTGCGCGGTGAGCAGCTCATCGCGCGGCTATACCAGGGCGGCGTGGGCAGCCTGCAGACGCCCAAGGGCGAGCTGTTCTACAAGACCCTGCAAGCGCCGCTGCGCAGCCATGCGGTGCCGGTCAGTACGCGTGCACCGCGCCCGGCGGCCGGTCCCGAACTCGAAGCTCTGGCCGGCAATCACCCCCGCTACGCCCGTGCCCTGCGCATGGCGCGCCAGGGGTTGGTGAACGAACTGCCCGTGCTGCTGCTGGGCGAAACCGGCAGCGGCAAGGAAGTGGTGGCCCGTGCCCTGCACCAGGCCAGCGCGCGCAGCGACAAGCCCTTCGTCGCGGTGAACTGCGCGGCGATTCCCGAGGGCCTGATCGAGTCCGAACTCTTTGGCTACCGCGACGGCGCCTTTACCGGCTCTCGGCGCGGCGGCATGGTCGGACGGCTGCAGCAGGCCCACGGCGGCACGCTGTTCCTCGATGAAATCGGCGATATGCCCCTGGCCCTGCAGGCGCGGCTGTTGCGCGTACTGCAGGAGCGCAAGGTGGCGCCGCTGGGCGCCGGCGAAGAGCAGGACATCGACGTCGCGCTGATCTGCGCCACCCACCGCGACCTCAAGCGCCTGGTGGAGGAAAAGCACTTCCGCGAGGACCTCTACTACCGCGTCAACGGCATCAGCGTGAAGCTGCCGGCGCTGCGCGAACGCGACGACCTCGCCGAGCTCGCCAGAGGTCTACTGGCACGCCTGGGCGCGCCGAAGGTGAAACTCTCCGCCGAACTGCTCGGCCTGCTGCGCGAATACCATTGGCCGGGCAACATCCGCCAGCTGGAGATGGTCCTGCGCACCGCGCTGGCCATGCGCGAGGAGGGCGAGGAGGAACTTGGCCTCGACCATCTGCCCGACAGCACTCTCGACGAACTCGCCGCCGGCGAGCGGCCGCAGAGCGGCAGCATCCGCGAGAACGAACTGGAGTTGATCCGCCAGGCGCTGGAGCGCCACCAGGGCAACGTTTCCGCCGCTGCCGATGCGCTGGGCATCAGCCGCGCCACGCTGTACCGCAAGCTCAAACAACTCAAGGTGGGCTGATGTTCTTCACCCGCCTGATCGAGAGCGACGATCCCCAGGCGCTCAAGGCTTCGCTGCGTTGGCTGTACGGCTTCGTGAGGCCGCACAAGGCGGCCATCGCCGGCCTGCTCGGGTTGTCGTTCTGCGCATCCCTGCTGGTGCTGGCGCAGCCCTGGCTGACCAAGACGCTGATCGACGACGGCCTGCTGGCGAAGAACTTCCCGGTGCTGGTGACGGTGGCGGTGGCGATGATCATCGTCGGCCTGGCGGGTACGGCGTTGTCCGGCCTCAACCGCTACCTGCACACGCGGCTGTCCGGGCGCATCCTGTTCGCCTTGCGCGATGCGTTGTACCGCCACCTGCAGACGCTTTCGCCGAGCTTCTTCGGCCGCCGTCGCATCGGCGACCTGATGTCCCGGCTGGATGGCGATGTCGCGGAAATCCAGCGCTTCGCCGTGGACTCGCTGTTCTCCGCCGTCTCCAGCGTGATCGGCCTGGTTGGCGCGCTGGTGCTGTTGCTGACCCTGTCGTGGAAACTGTCGCTGCTGGTGGCGCTGCTGATTCCGCTGGACGTGCTCTGGCTGCGCTGGATGCGGCGCAAGGTCGAGCGCGAGGCGCGCGGTTTGCGCGAGCGTTCGGCGGACCTTTCGTCGTTCTTCGTCGAGACCCTGCCGGCAATGAAGTTCATCCAGTCCGCCGGCCAGCAGAACCGCGAAGCCGGGCGCCTGGAAGGCCTGGGGCAGGGCTATCTGGGCCAGCTGCTGCGCCTGCAACTCACCGAGTTCTTCACCCAGGCCGTGCCGGGCACGCTGATGTCGCTGTCCCGCGCCTGCGCCTTCCTGGTCGGTGGCTACTGGGTGGTGCAGGGCACCTGGCAACTGGGTTCGCTGATCGCCTTTTCCACGTACCTGGGCATGGCCATCGGGCCGGTGCAGAGCCTGCTCGGCCTGTATGTCGCGTTGCAGCGCATGACGGTCAGCCTTGGCCGGGTGATGGAACTGCGCGGCGAGGAAGCCAGCATCGTTTCACCGGTCACTCCACGGGCCATGCCTGCGATTGGCGAGCTGCGCCTGGAGAACCTGAGCTACGCCTGGCCGGGCCGTGCGCAAGCCGTTTTGCTGGACGTACAGGCGGTGATTCCTGCCGGCCTGAAAGTCGCGCTGAGCGGCCCGTCCGGCGTCGGCAAGAGCACTTTGATCGACTTGCTGCAACGCTTCTACGACCCCGACAAGGGGCGCATCCTGCTGGACGGCGTGGACCTGCGCGAACTCGACCTGCAAGCCCTGCGCCGGCGCGTGGCGGTGGTCAGTCAGGACATCGTGCTGTTCCGCGGCAGCCTCGCCGACAACCTGGCCTACAGCGCACCCGAGTCGAGCCGCGAGGCCATCGAGAAGGCCGCTCGCGCCGCGCAGCTGGACAGCCTGATCGCCAGCCTGCCCGAAGGCCTCGACAGCCCGCTGGGCGAGCGCGGCCAGCAGCTGTCCGGTGGGCAGAAGCAACGCATCGCCATTGCCCGCGCGCTGCTGCAGGACCCGCTGATCCTGGTGCTGGACGAGGCCACTTCGCAAGTGGACGAGAGCACCGAACGCGAGGTGATCGCGGCCATCGACCAGTTGTTTGCCGGGCGTACGCGATTGCTGATCAGCCACCGTACTTCGACGTTGGCCGCCGCCGACCTGTACCTGGAATTGCAGGACGGGCAGATGCGCGTGCGCGCAGCGCAGCCGGTGCAGCGACATGAGGCCTGAGCTGCGGGTTGGGGTGGTCGATAGCGGTTTTGCCGAGTCGCAGTCAGCGAGTGTCAGCGCTGCGCGCCGTTTCTTCCTCACCGACACCGGCCATGCTGGAAGCGAACCCCAGGTGGATGCCCTTGGCCACGGAAGCGCTGTCTGCGAGGCCATTCTTTCCCGTACGCCGGATGCTCGCCTGTCTGTCGCACAGGTCTTCGATGAACGCGGCGTGACCAGCCCGCTGCAGATCGCCGCTGCGCTGCACTGGCTCGGCGAGCAGGGTGTGCGGGTGATCAACCTGAGCCTGGGCGTGCGCCAGGATCGGCCGATCCTGCGTGATGCCGTGGCGGAACTGGTCGAAGCCGGCCTGATCGTTTGCGCGTCCAGCCCGGCGCGGGGGGAAGCGGTGTTTCCGGCAGGTTATCCGGGTGTGATTCGCGTGACGGGTGATGCGCGCTGCGGTGAAGGCGAGTGGTCCTGGCTGGATAGTCCGCAGGCGGATTTTGGCGCGGCGGTGAAGGTCGGCGGGCGTTCCGGGGCGAGCCTGGGGTGTGCGGCTTTTTGCGGGCATCTGGCGGCATTGCTGGTGGAACGACCGGAGCTTTCCAATGTGCAGCTCATTGAGCTGATGCGGGAGCGGGCAGCTTTTCGGGGGATCGAGCGGAAGGTGAGTTTGTGAGTCATGGTCGAGTTCTTTCCCCTCACCCCAACCCTTTCCCGGAGGGAGAGGGAGCCGTCCTCTGCAGGCGTTCAGTTCTGAGACTTTGCTGCAGCCCTCGGCGTGAACAGAAATCCCCATGCACGCCGATCAGTCCCCTCTCCCTCTGGGAGAGGGCTAGGGTGAGGGCCTCCGTAGCATGAGTGAACGCCCGATCCTGATTCTTGGCGCCGGCCCCGCCGGAGCCGCCGTCGCCCTCGGCCTGCGCCGTCTCGGTCATCCCGTCACAGTGATCAGCGAATGGCGCCGCTTCGCCGCCGTCGAAGGTGTCTCCCAGCGCGTACTCGAAGGCCTGCGCAATGCCGGCTTGCGGCATGCGCTGGAGTGCGCCGCGCCACCCTCACAGCGTCGCGTGCACTGGAACGGCGTGGAAAGCGCGCAGAATATCGAATGCATCCTCGACCGTCCGCGCTTCGATGCCGGGCTGCGCGAGGACATGACCCAAGCCGGTGTCGAGCTGATCGAAGCGCAGGTGCTGGCAGTGGAGAAAGACGGCGCTGCTTGGCGCGTGACGCTGGATGACGGCCGGGTAGTGCAGGGCGCCTTCCTCGTCGAAGCCCGCGGCCGCCAGGCACCATTGAATCAAAAGGGCCAGAAGGCCCGGCGCGGCCCGGAAACCCTCAGCCTGCTGAATCGCTGGCGGGGCGAGCCCGGTCCTTTGGCGACAGCGGTGGAGAGTCTGCCCGACGGCTGGGCGTGGATGGCGCGGCTGGAGGATGGGCGCTGCTACTGGCAGCTCACCCTGGACGTCGCCAGCAGCCAACTGCCGCCCCGCGAGCAACTGCTGGACTACTGCCGCGAGCGCCGCCGCGCGTCGAGGCTGGTCCGGCAACTTTTCGGGGATGCCGAGGAGCGCGAACTGGACCTGCACGCCCGCAGCAGCACGGCGATCCTCTGCCTGGAGGCTTGCGGCGATAACTGGATTCGCGTGGGCGATGCGGCGATGGCGGTGGATCCGTTGTCGGGCAATGGCATCTTCCAGTCGCTGTCCTCGGCCTTGCAGGCGCCGCTGGTGATCAACACGCTGCTGCGCGCGCCGGAGCGGGCTGAATTGGCCAAGCGCTTCCACCGGCAACGGGTCGAGCAGCTGTTCCTGCGCTTCGCCCGCGTTGGCCGTGACTTTTATGCCAGCGAAGAACAATGGAGTGGCCAGCCGTTCTGGCAGGCTCGCCGCGGGTGGCCGGACGAGCAGCCGAGCCACGTGCCTGCGGATTTCGCCAGCCTGCGCATCGAGCGTGCACCGGTCCTGAAGGGCGAGTTCGTCGATGAGGCGGAAGTGGTGGTCAGCGCCGATCAGCCGCTGGGCATCTGGCACCTCGACGGCCTGGAACTGGCGCCCTGGCTACGGCGGCTGCGCGCGGAGCCGGAAGCCCAGGTGCTGGCGGACCTGCCGCCGGAACGGCGTCGAGCCTTCCAGGGCTGGCTGCTCGCCCAGGGCTATCGCCCGCAGCTTTAACCACTTCACGGATTTTCGAGGCTGCGCCGGGCGATGATGTACGGCTGCCCGATGGAGAATCCCATGGCCTTCCTGCGATCCGCCTTTGCCCTGTCGCTGATCCTGCTGACGCTCTTCGATACCTCGCTCGCGGCTTCGACGTCGGCGGTCGACACCGCCAGCGCGGAACGCTTCCTGCGCCAGTTGTACGCCAGCTATTCGCCGGACGGGCCGGGCGTGCCGAACCCGTCGCTGAAGGAAGAGGACGTCTACGATGCCTCGCTGATCGCCCTGATGAAGGCCGACCAGGACGCCGCCGATGGCGAGCTGGGCTACCTGGGTGGCGACCCGCTATGCGATTGCCAGGACTGGGGCGATATCAAGGTGAAGTCGCTGGAGTTTGCGCCGGTGGACGATGAGCGAATCAAGGCCCGGGTGGTGCTCAAGGATGCACTGACCGGGGAGGACCGCGACCTTGGCCTGCTGTTGCATCGCACGTCAGGCGGCTGGCTCGTCGAGGACTGCTTCAACGAGCAGGGCAGCCTGGCCGAGAATCTCCGGCATAGCACCCGTGAGCTCCTGCAGCTGAAGAAGGGCGCGGCCAAGCCCTGATGCAGAAGCGCCTCAAGTTCTTGTAGGGCGCATAACGCGCAAGCGTTATCCGCCGAAGGATGAGCCGGCGGATAACCTGTTCCAGGTTATGCGCCCTACGGCTTGATGACGGACTTCGGTCCGGTTCGCGAGCAAGAAGTCTGCCCCTGCAAAGGCCCTTCTGCCTTGAACGAAACGCACGGCACATCGCCCATGAAAAAGGCCCCGCTACCGCTTGGCGATAGAGGGGCCTTCTGCTTTCAGAGCGGCTTACTTGCGGTCGATCCAAATGGTCTGCGGGTTGGTGAACTCGCGCAGGCCGAAGTGCGACAGTTCGCGACCGAAGCCGCTTTTCTTCACGCCGCCGATCGGTACGCGCGGATCGGAAGCGGAGAAGCCGTTGATGAACACGCCACCGCTGACCAGGCGACGGGCCATGTGCTGGGCCTTGGCCTTGTCGGCAGTCCAGATCGCGCCGGAGAGGCCGAACTCGCTGTCGTTGGCCAGTTCCAGGGCGTGCTCGGCGTCGCGGGCGACGATCAGCGAGGCGACGGGGCCGAAGATTTCCTTCTTGAACGCGGTGTTGCCCGGCTGCACGTTGGCCAGCACGGTCGGCGCGTAGTAGTTGCCTTCGCCGTCGAGCTTGTGGCCGCCCAGCAGCAGGGTGGCGCCGTCGGCGATGGCTTGCTGTACCTGGCCGTCCAGCTCGTCGCGCAGGTCGAAGCGGGCCATGGGGCCGACGAAGGTGTCGTCTGCCAGCGGGTCGCCGATCTTCAGCGCTTTCACCGCAGCCAGCAGCTTCTCGGTGAAGGCCGGGGCGATGGATTCTTCGAGGATCATGCGCTTGGCGGCGATGCACACCTGGCCGCAGTTGCCGAAGCGGCTGGCGACGGCAGCCTTCACGGCGGCGTCGAGGTCGGCGTCGGCGAGCACGATGAAGGCGTCGGAGCCGCCCAGTTCCAGCACGCACTTCTTCAGCGCGGCACCGGCCTGGGAGGCGATGGCGGCGCCCGCGCCGACGCTGCCGGTCACGGCGATGGAGGCGATACGGTCATCGGCGATGGCCTTGGAGACCAGCGGCGGCTCGACGTTCAGCACCTCGAACACGCCTTCCGGCAGGCCGGCCTGCAGCCAGGCGTCGCGCAGCTGATAGGCGCAGCCCATGACGTTGGGCGCGTGCTTGAGCACGTAGGTGTTGCCACCGAGGATGATGCTGACCGCGCCACGCATGACCTGCCAGGTGGGGAAGTTCCACGGCATCACGGCCAGGACCGGGCCCAGCGGCAGATAGGAGATGTACGCGCCGTCGATGCTGGTCTTCTCGTCTTCGAGCATGGCCGGGCCGTTGTCGGCGTACCACTCGCAGAGGTTGGCGCACTTGTTGATCTCGCCCCGGGCCTGGGTGACCGGCATGCCCATTTCCTGCGCTTCCATGCGAGCCATCGGCTCGACGTTGGCGCGCAGCACCTCGGCCATCTTGCGCAGCACGGCGACACGTTCGGCGATGCCGGTGTCGCGCCATTGGCGGAACGCGGCGTCGGTGCGGGCCAGCGCGGTTTCCAGCTGGGCGGCGTCTTCGAAGGTGTAGCGGGCCAGTTCCTGGCCGGTGGCGGGGCTGCGGGAGATGGCAGCGGGGATGGCGGCGATCTGGTTCATGGTGAGTCCTGCTTGTTCTGTAGGAGGCGGTTCGTCCGGTCGCACTGGCTCCGGAATGACGCTGAAATTAAGATGTCGAACCATTCATGTAAAATGAATAATCAAGAAAGACTCTTTCTCCAGGAGAGAATGATGGACCTGACCCAGCTGGAAATCGTCCGCGCCGTCGCCACCGAAGGCAGCATCACCGTCGCTGCGGCCCGTCTGCACCGCGTGCCTTCGAACCTGACCACGCGGATCAAGCAGTTGGAAGCGGAGCTGGGCACCGAGCTGTTCATCCGCGAGAAGCTGCGCCTGCGTCTGTCGCCAACCGGGCGCAGCTTTCTCGACTACGCCGAGCGCATCCTCGATCTGGTGGAGGAAGCCAGGCAGGTCGCGGTGGGCGCCGAGCCGCACGGCGGGTTCTCCCTGGGCTCGATGGAAAGCACGGCGGCGGTGCGCATCCCGGAGATGCTCGCTCGCTATCACCAGAATTGCCCCAAGGTACAGCTGGACCTGTCCACCGGCCCGTCGGGCGAGATGATCGACGGCGTGCTCTCCGGCCGCTTCATCGCCGCCTTCGCCGACGGCCCGGCCAACCACCCGCAACTGGACGGCCAGCCGGTGTACCGAGAAGAGCTGGTGTTGATGAGCGCCAAGCACCATGCGCCGGTGCATGACGCGCGGGACGTGGCGGGGGAGACGGTATTCGCCTTCCGCGATACCTGTTCCTACCGCAAGCGCCTGGAGGGCTGGTTCGCCGAACACCGGGTGGTGCCGGGCAAGATCGTCGAGATGGAGTCCTACCACGGCATGCTCGCCTGCATCGCGGCGGGCGGCGGCGTGGCGATCATCCCGCGGGGGATGTTCGAAAGCCTGGCCGGCGGTCGCAACGTGGCGATCCACCGGCTGGCGCCGCAGCATGCCGATGCGACGACCTGGCTGTTCTGGCGGCGCGGCACCGATACGCCGGCGCTGCGGGCCTTTATCGAGCTACTGGACGCGCCGGGCGCGGAAACCGAAGCGGCTTGATTTCAGCGCTGAAACAGCAGCTGTTTCAGCGCTGCAACGTAACGGTGGCAATACGCTCGAATTTATCCGCAAAGCCCCCTTGCAGAGCCTTTGCGCTGCGCTAACGTGAGCTGGACTGTCAGCCGTGCGAATGCGCGGAAGGCGCCCGTGGTTGGAGCATTGGGCGCATGCCGTGGCGCTTCGCGACAGGGATCGTTTCCATCCCTCGTTGCCCGGAGCCACTATGGACACACGCCCCCGGACCCGTCGCGCGAATCGTCTGCAGATATGGACGATGGGCGCTGGCCTGATCTTCCTTTCCCTTCTGCTGGCCTGGCTGCTGGTGTCGTTGTGGCCGCAGCACTACCCGAAGTTCCCGCTGGCCGGTGTCGAAGGCGATGCTGGCGCGCAATGCCTGCTCGGCTGGTGCCCTGGCCCAGATGCCCGGCTGCTGGTGATGGTGATGGTCGCGGGCGGCCTGGGCAGCTTCGTGCATATCGCCAAGTCGTTCGGCGACTTCGTCGGCAACGACCGCTTCATGGCCAGCTGGATCTGGTGGTACATCCTCAAGCCCTTTATCGGCATGATCCTCGCGCTGATGCTCTACCTGGTCATCCGCGGCGGATTCCTCACCGTCGGCACCACGGCGGCTGCCGATGACGGTGTGGTCAACGTCAACCTCTACGGCCTGGTGGGCATGGCATGCCTTGCCGGTATGTTCGCCAAGCAGGCCACCGACAAGCTGGGCGAGCTGTTCGACACCCTGTTCCGTACCCGTGAAAGCGACAAGCGCCGCGACGGTCTGGGCAACCCCGTGCCGACCTTGACCGACGCACAGCCTGGCGCCGTGGATGCCCAGTCCCTCCATGTCTGCCTGCAGGGCGGCGGTTTCGTGCGCGGCGCCGTCGTCCAGGTCAACGGCGTGAGCCGTGAAACCACCGTCAGCGACAGCACTCGCCTGGCGGTGCAGCTGCTGGAGGAGGACCTGCTGACGGGCCGCCAACTGAGCCTGGTGGTAGTCAATCCGCCTCCGGGGGGAGGCGCCTCGGCGCCGCTGATGCTGCCGTTGCTGGAGGCTGCCGCGCCGCCGCTCGCGGCGCCGGTGGGGCTGTCGGCGCCTGGCGTCGTCATGCTGCACCCGGAGGTTGAGATCGACGGTTGCGATTGCCCCATCGAAGAGGAAACCGCGGACGAGGACCTGCCCGCCGCTACCGGAGGAGTCCAAGCATGAACTACGCGTTGACCTGGTTGCCGGACGTGCTCGAAGCCGCCGGCTTGAAAGTCGCCCGTGTGGACGGCTGGAGCAGTCGCGGGGTGGGTGATATGGGGCAGGTGCATGGCGTGATCTGCCATCACACCGCTGGCCCGTTGCGCGGCAATATGCCCAGCCTGAAGACCCTGATCGAGGGGCGCCATGACCTCAGTGGGCCACTGGCCCAGCTGGGGCTCGGGCGTGACGGCACCTACTACGTGATCGCCGCCGGCCGCTGCAACCATGCCGGCAAGGGAAGCTGGGAAGGCTTAAGTTCCGGCAACAGCAGCTTCATCGGCATCGAGGCGGAAAATACCGGGCTCGACGAAGCCTGGAGCGATGTACAGATGGACAGTTACCAGCGCGGTGTCGCGGCCATTCTCAAGCACCTGAAGCAGGACGAACAGGCCTGCGCCGGCCACAAGGAGTACGCCCTGCCGCATGGGCGCAAGAACGATCCGACCTTCGACATGGAGGCATTTCGCACGAGGGTGCGCGAGATACTCGATGGCAAGGCGATCCTGCGTCCGATGATCCCGGCCCTGGAGCCGGATACGGTGCCTGGTCAGTTACCGCGGCCGACCTTGCGGCGCGGTGCGGTAGGTGACCTGGTGCGCCTTGTCCAGCGTGCCTGTGGTGCCGATGAGGACGCCCATTTTGGCGCGAAGACCGAAGCTGCGGTGCGGGAGTTCCAGCGCCGCCACGAGCTGGTGGCCGATGGCATAGTGGGGCCGAAGACCTGGCGGCTGATCGATCAGGCCCTGCAGCAGGAACAGGCGCCCTGAATGAAAAAGGCCCCGGAAGGGGCCTTTTTCATGGACGTCTGACCGAGTATCAGGCGCTGCTGTTCACCGTCTCGCGCTTGAGCGGTCTGGTCGCTGGCGCGTGGTGCTCGTCGTGGTCGTGATCGTCGACGATTACCGGTACTTCGTTGCCCTCGGCGTCAAACAGCTTGCCGTTCTGGAAGTAGTCACCCTCGTTCAGCGCGGCGATGTCACGGTAGCGCAGGGTGCGTTCCTCGGCGGCGACGAACACCGACTGCTGGTCCGAGTTGCCGGTCTTGAAGTGGTTGAACAGCAGGTTGAGGCCGATGGCCATGATCGCCGCCGAGCTGATGCCCGAGTGGAAGATGGTGGCGAACCAGCTGGGGAAGTGCTCGTAGAAGCTCGGCGCGGCGATCGGGATCATGCCGAAGCCGATCGAGGTGGCGACGATGATCAGGTTCATGTTGTTGCGGTAGTCGACCTTGGACAGCGTGCGGATGCCGCTCGCCGCCACGGTGCCGAACAGCACCACGCCAGCGCCGCCCAGCACGGAGGAGGGCACCGCGGCGATCACCCGACCCATCACCGGCAGCAGGCCGAGGGTCACCAGAATCAGGCCGCCGGTGGCTACCACGTAGCGGCTCTTGACGCCGGTCACCGCCACCAGGCCGACGTTCTGGGCGAACGCGCTCTGGGTGAAGGAGCCGAAGATCGGCGCCACTATGCTCGACGCCATGTCGGCGCGCAGGCCGTTGCCCAGACGCTTGGAGTCGACCTTGGTGCCGATGATCTCGCCCACGGCGAGGATGTCCGCCGAGGTCTCCACCAGGGTCACCATGATCACGATCAGCATCGACAGGATCGCGGCGATGTGGAAGGTCGGCATGCCGAAGTGGAAGATCGCCGGGAAGGCCACCATCGGGCCTTCGGCCACGCGGGAAAAGTCGGTCATGCCCAGGGCGGCGGCGATCAGGGTGCCGATCACCATGGCCAGCAGGATCGACAGGCGCGAGATCGACGCGCTGCCCAGTTTGCTCAGCAGCAGGACGATCACCAGGGTGAGCGCGGCCAGGCCGATGTTGGCCATGCTGCCGAAGTCCGGTGCCTTGGGGTTGCCGCCCATGGCCCAGCGCGCGGCCACCGGCATCAGCGTCAGGCCGATGGTGGTGATGACGATGCCGGTCACCAGCGGCGGGAAGAACTTGGTGATGCGCGAGAAGATCGGCGTGATCAGGAAACCGATGAACGAGGCGGCCATGACTGCGCCGAGCACGGCATTCAGACCGCCGCCCTCATAGCCGCCGCCGAGGATGGCGATCATGGTGGCGACGCCGGCGAAGGATACGCCCTGCACCAGCGGCATCTGTGAGCCGAAGAACGGGATGCCGAGGGTCTGCAGCAGGGTGGCGAGGCCGCCGGCGAACAGCGAGGCGGCGATCAGCAGGCCGATTTCGCTGGGGGAGAGCCCGGCCGCCTGGCCGAGGATCAGGGGTACGGCGACGATACCGCCGTACATGGTCAGAACGTGTTGCAGGCCGTACGCCAGGTTGGCGCCGATTCCGAGGTTCTCGTCTTCCGGGCGTGCTCCGGCGGACGCTACAGCTGAACGATCATTCATGGCTGAGGACTCGCTTGTTTTTGTTGTGCGGCCACTGTAGACAAAGTTCGTGGGAAATATCCACTGGTTTGTATACATTTTCGCGTCCAATGGTCCGGAATCTGACCGGGTGGTTAGGTGCCTTTTCCGTTGAGATGGCTCTGTAATCAGCGTTATGCATGAAATCCTGACTCGGTATGCTCTGCCCAAAATGTGTGCATTCTTGAATCCAAAAGCACCAGTTGGCTGCATGCAAAGCGCCGCAAGCTTCTTTGCACCCACCTGGACACAGGACTTCGCAAATTGCGGGCCAGAGGTGCCTGGAGCGCGTTGCGTTCCCGGGTGAAGGCCGCTCCTGCTATAACCGTCCGTCACGATTTGCGCAGGATTGCTTCAGAAGATGGCCTTCCCGCCACTGCACAGTTTCAGGGTGTTCGAAAGCGTGGCCCGCCTGGGCAGCCTGGCGGCGGCTGCCATCGAACTGCACGTGACCAGCGGCGCGGTCAGCCAGCCGGTCAAGGCGCTGCAGGCCGGCCTGGGTGTGGAGCTGTTCGAGAAGCGCGGCCGCCAGTTGGTGCTGACCGCCAGTGGGCGAGCGCTGCAGAAAAGCGTGGCCAGCGCGCTGGCTTCGGCGTGGCGCTCAGCGACGAGACGGTTTCACAGCGCGACCTCGACGAAGGCCGGCTGGTGCGTCCGGCGCCGATCTCGGTGGCGGCAGTGCACAACTACTACGTGGTCTGCCCCGAGGCGAAGCGGGAACGCCCGGAGGTCCGGGCGTTCATCGAGTGGTTGCTGTCGGTTGGTGAGTAGTGCTCAACCCGGGAGCGCTGTGGCTTGGGTGAGTCTGCAAAAGGCGGCTTGGGCGCAGGCCTCAGTAGCCGTAACCGCGCCCATCCGTGAACTGGATGTCGGTCAGGATGCTGATGTCCTTCTCCATCTCACCGCTGGCAGGGGCGCACTTCAATGCACGATTTCTGTTGCCCGACAGTTCAGTTCGACTAAAGCATTGCGGATTAGCTGGGCTGATTTTTGAGAGCTTGCATAAGCCTGGCTAATACTTCATTCGGGGATTTCATGGCAGCGTCGGCGCCTTCCCGGTAGAAATAGCCTGGCCAGGCTTGCTGCCCGGCGCCTTCGTGCCCACCGATTCCGGAGACATTCCCATGAAGTCCAGATGGACCACTTTGCTTTGCCTGCTGAAAACCCTGTCCGTTGCCTGGGGCGACTACCACAAGCGCAACTTCGTCCACCGCTGAGATGGGCAATTTGATCGTCCGCATTCGCTGTACACCAAGGATTTCGTCATGCATCCCGTCACGCCTCGCATTGCCCCCGCCATCGCCGCCATCGCCCCCGGCTTTCGGGCCCTGAGCATCACGGTCGAGGCCGCGCCGATCCGCCACCCGGCGGTGGCCGAGCAGGCCCTGCAGCGAGCCTGCGCGGCTCTCCTGGCGGGCGAGCCGGCCTGGGCCGAGGCACACCTGGCGGCGTGGGCCGACGTGTTCCGCCGTTTTGGTGCCAAGCCTCAGCGCACGCCCTGCTCGGCGGAGGCGCTGCGCAAGCGTGTACTGCGTGACGGCAGTCTGCCGGTCATCAATCCGGTGGTGGACCTGTACAACGCCATCAGCGTGCAGTTCGCGATTCCGGTGGGTGGGGAGAACCTCGCCGCCTACGCCGGAACCCCGCGCCTGGTGATCGCCGACGGCAACGAACTCTTCGACACCATGAAGGACGGCGCGCCGGCCCACGAATCGCCCGAATCCGGCGAAGTCATCTGGCGTGACGACCTCAGTGTCACCTGTCGCCGCTGGAACTGGCGGCAGGGCGTGCGCACCCGCCTGGACGCCGAAGCGCAGCGGATGTGGTTCATCCTCGAAAGCCTGCCGCAGATGCCGCTGGAAGCCCTGCGCGAGGCGGGCGACCAACTGATCGCCGGGTTGCAAGAGATGATGCCGGGCGCCAAGGCCGAGGCGCAGTTGGTGGAGTGCCGGGAGTAAGCCTCTACTGCATGAGGCTCTTCAGGTAGGCGCAGAACATATCTGCCAGCGCATCGCTGAAGGCGTCGATCTGCTCGGCGCTGCGCGGGCTTTCCGAGAACTGCTTGCCCACTGAGCCGAGCGTCGTGGTGATCAACTCGCAAGCCAGCGTGCGCTGGGTTTCGGGAGCGAGCGGGAGGGCTTCGGCGATGAACGCCTGGAAAATCCCCTCGCCGGCGGCCTTGGCTTCGCGGGCCTCCGGCGCATCGCGGTAGAGCGGGGCGGCATCGCTCAGGGCGATGCGCATGCGCGCCTCTTCGCACTCGGAGCGGATGAAGGCATGGACGAGGTTGCGCAGGCGCTGCAATGGCGCCTGCGTTTCGTCCGCCAGCAGGCCGCGCAACATCTCGGTGGTCTGCCGCCATTCGTCGCTCTGCAGGCGGAACAGGATCGCCGCCTTGTTCGGGAAGTACTGGTACAGCGAGCCGACACTGACCCCGGCGCGCTCGGCCACGCGCGCGGTGGTGAAACGCGAGGCGCCTTCCTTCTCCAGAACCTGAACAGCGGCATCCAGAATGGCCGTCACCAGGTCGTTGGAGCGCGCCTGTTTCGGCTCCTTGCGCGTGGAAATACGCGGGCTGCGGCGTTCGGGCATGGGGCTCTCCGGCAATGCGAATAGTGGAACATGACGAATTAGTCGCATTCTAGTCGGGCGCTTTTTCGCGCTCAATCCCCTATCCGGAGACCAGCATGACGACCCTCACTTCTGCCCCCTTGGCACCCCTGCTGCAACGCCTCTTCGAGGAAGCTGATGCGGCCTCTCCCCAGTCCAGCCCGGCCTTCGCCAATCTCGACCAGGCCGCGCTGACGCGCCTGATGCAGAGCAAGACCCAGTATCGGGAGCTCTACGGCCAGCTCAGGGACCAGCCGCTGCCCGTCTCGCGGGAAACCGCTGCGCTGTTGTACATGCTGGCGCGCAGCATCGGCGCCAGGCACATCGTCGAATTCGGCACTTCCTTCGGTATTTCGACGCTGCACCTGGCGGCTGCCTTGCGCGACAACGGCGGCGGCCGGCTGATCACCAGCGAGTTCGAGCCTTCGAAAGTGGCACGCGCCCAGGCCAACCTGGTCGCGGGTGGCGTGGCCGACCTGGTGGAAATCCGCGAGGGCGATGCACTGCAGACGCTGGCCCGCGACCTGCCTGAGAGCATCGACCTGTTGCTGCTCGACGGCGCCAAGGCGCTCTACCCGGAAGTCCTCGCCCTGGTGGAAAACCGCCTGCGGCCCGGTGCGCTGGTCATCGCCGACAACGCCGACTACAGCGCGGAGTACCTGGCGGAGGTCCGCCTGCCGGGCGGGCGCTACCTGTCGATTCCGTTTGCCGATGACGTGGAATTGTCCATGCGCCTGGGTTGAAGTTGCGCTGTCTAGAGCTGGGGCTGGGCCACCGGCGCGTGCCGCGCCATCAGCTCGACGATCCAGTCGATGAACACCCTCAGCTTCGCGCTGACGTGGCGGTTGGGCGGGAAGGCCACGAACAGCGGCATGGTTTCCATCGTCCAGCCGGCGAACA
This sequence comes from Pseudomonas sp. AU12215, assembly GCF_001675465.2. Lineage (NCBI taxonomy): Bacteria > Pseudomonadati > Pseudomonadota > Gammaproteobacteria > Pseudomonadales > Pseudomonadaceae > Pseudomonas > Pseudomonas sp. AU12215. Next base: position 21,219 of record NZ_MACM02000016.1, on the reverse strand, counting down.
GCTCCACCAGTTCGCCGCGCGCCACGGCCTCGTCGGCCATGTAGCGCGGCAGCCAGAGCACCCCCATGCCGGCGATACCGGCGGCGAGGTAGGCGTTGCCGTCGTCCACGGTCAGCACCGGCCGCCCCTGGACCTGCACGGTCTCTCCCGCCTTGTGCAGCGCGTACGACAACGGCTTGCCGGTGCGCGCCCAGAGGTAACCGACGATGCGCTGCTGGCTGTTCCCCAGGTCACGCGGGTGTTCCGGCATTTCGGCGCGCTGCAGGTAGGAAGGCGCGGCGAAGACCCCCAACTGCAGGTCGCCGACGCGCCGGGCCATCAGCGATTGATCGGTAAGTTCGCCACCGCGGACCACGCAATCCACATTCTCATCGATGAGGTCGACCATGCGGTCGCTGACGCCCAGGTCGATCTGGATGTCCGGGTAGCGCGCGTGGAAGTCCGGCAGCGCGGGGATCAGCAGGATGCGCGCCAGCGGGCTGGGCACGTCCACCCTCAGGCGCCCGCGAGGCAGGGCGGCGGCGCTGGAGAGGCTGGTCTCGGCGTCGTCCATGTCCGCCAGCAGGCGCACCACGCGCTCGTAGTAGGCGGCGCCGTCGGCGGTGAGGTTGAGTTTGCGCGTGGTGCGGTTGAGCAGGCGCACGCGCAGGCGCGCCTCCAGCTGCTGGATCAGCTGGGTCACGCTGGTGCGGCTCATGTGCAGGGTGTCGGCGGCCTTGGTGAAGCTGCCGGTTTCCACCACGCGGGCGAAGGCTTGCATCGCATCGAAACGGTCCATGGCGGCTCCGGCTGACCTGCGTTGAGAGGGGCTGATTGTTTGGATTCTACAAACAATGCTGACCAGTGTTGCCCGATTATCGCTGCCCCCGCGCGCCGTAACCTGCCTCCATCGTTGAACCGGGGCCATCGCGCCCCTCGCTGGAGCAAGCAGATGAGTACACGTGACGTGGTTTTCCCTTCCGGCCGCCAGGCTCTTTATGAACGCAACCGCTATTCCCCGGCGATCCGCAGCAACGGCCTGCTGTTCGTCTCAGGTCAGGTTGGCAGCCGCGAGGACGGTTCGCCCGAGGCCGGGCTGGATGCCCAGGTGCGGCGCGCCTTCGCAAACCTCAACGGGATCCTCGACGCCGCCGGTTGCAGCTTCGATGACGTGATGGACGTGACGATCTTCATGGTCGACCCCCAGGCGAATTTCGAGCGCGCCTGGCAGGTCGCCGCCGACTATTGGGGCGCAGCCCCCTATCCGACGGTGACGGCGGTGGGCGTGACCTGGCTCTACGGCTTCGATTTCGAGATCAAGGTGATCGCGCGCCTGCCACAGGGCTGAAACCGGCCGCAGGGCAGGGCGGCGAGACGGGACGGCCGGGTTTCTTTACCATGCCGTCCTGTTTTGCCCTGCCAGGATTTCCCCATGACCGCTCCGACCTTCCGCACCGCCGTTCCCGCCGACACCGACCGTTGCTTCGCGATCGAAACCACCGCCTACGAGGGCGACGAGGCGGCGACGCACGAGAAGATCGCCACGCGCATCGCGCAATATCCCGAAGGCTTCCTGATCATGGAGCTGGACGGCGAGATCATCGGCTTCATCAACAGTGGCTGCGCGTTCGACGTGGTGATGTCCGACGAGGGCTTCAAGGAACTCATCGGCCATGATCCGGCGGCGCCCAACGTGGTGATCATGTCGGTGGTGATCGACCCGGCGCAGCAGGGCAAGGGCTATGCGTCGCTGCTGATGCGCACCTTCGTCGAACGCATGGCGGGCCTGGGCAAGCGCACCATCCACCTGATGTGCAAGGACCGCCATGTGCCGCTCTACGAGCGCTTCGGCTACCGCTACGTCAAGCCGTCGGCGTCCGACCATGGCGGCATGGCGTGGCACGAGATGGTCATGGAATTGCCAGCCGCCTGAGCCTTCAGCGCTCCGGTCGATCGTTCACCCGGTCGCGGGTGGCGCGCTCGGCCAGCCGGTCGAAGGATTCCGGCAGCAGCGCCGCCTCGCCCTGCTCGTCGAGCAGCTGGCGGAATACCAGGTGGTCCGGGAAGCTGCGGCTGATCAGCGTGAGCAGCTCGGTGCCGCGTTCGGTCAGCTCGAAGTTGTTGCCGGTGCCGCCGTGCTCGCGCGGGCGCTCCTGGATATAGCCGTTGGCGTAGAGATCGCCCTCCAGGTCGCCAGCGACCTTCTTCAGATGATCCGTGCTGCCCTCCACCGGCTCGCCCTGCAGCCGGTGCTGCTCGGCCACTTCCTCGCCGCATTCGCGAGCCTTGTAGGGTTGGTCGGCGCATTCCTGGGCGCGCAGCAGCAGGCGTTCGATCAGGTCCCAGTCGTAGCTCATGGCATGTCCTCCGGGGTTGGAAAGTCGGGGGCTTCCTGATTTGCGACCGGCCAGGGCGGGGAGGGTTCGAACTTCCTGCGCAGCGGCGCGCAACCATCAATGCCGTCGAGCTTCACTATCGATGCAATCGAGTGGTGCGCGGGCCGGGCGCGGCTGACTATCTGCCCCACGAGATCGATGAACCGAGCAAGGGACAGAATCGATGAACACCCAGCGCCCCACCGCCAATCGCCCGGCTGCCCGTATCGCCCTTGGTCCGCTGCTGCTGGCGTTGGCAAGCCTGACCGGCTGCGCGGCGACCTCCGAAAGCCAGCTGAGCTGGGATAGCCTCGGTGGCATGACTGCCCAGGACAGCAGCGCCTACCTCAACTGCGTCGACGGCAGGCTGACTCCCGGCACCGCCACGTTCGTCAGCGACCGCGGCACCACCCGCCAGTTGCTCACCGGCAGCGCCGATCCGCTGCAGGCCAGCGGCATCGTCCAGGTGACCCCCATCGCCGGCGGCAACCATTTCAGCGCCTTCCAGCGCAGCGCCTGGCAGGACAAGGGCGAGTTGCTGGACGCCGCCTACCAGTGCTCGCAGCACGGTTGATGATCTGTAGAGGTTGATACGTCTTCGGGCGGATCGCTCCCCCCAGCGACCCGCCCAGCGCCGGCAGGCGGCGAGTAGCCTGCGCCAGCGTCTGCCTTCGGGCTTTCGCTGATTCACTCTCCAAGGGTGCTTCCCCCGGCACCCGTATCTCGCCCGTCGAGTCCGCGCTCGGCGGGCGTTTTTTTTAATTTACGCGTGTTGTGTATTCTGATCGGACATGCCAGTGTGTGCGCCCTGGCGGCTGTATTCGCCCTGCCTTGCCCAGGATGCGCATCCGGTTTGTCCGCCGGGCGCTGAACGACGCCGCCGGCCGACGGTAAACTCACTCCCGTCGCGTAACAGAAGTACAAGAGAATCGAGATGAACACGCATTTTCCGACTTGCGCCGTCTGGGTCCTTCGCGACGCAGACCTGCCCCTTCCCACCAACCTTCAGCCGACGGTGAAAGCATGATCGAGGTAACCGAAGTTTCCATTGCGCAGCTGCGTGAAGCCCTCGAGTCGGGCCGCACCACCGCGGTCGAACTGGTCAAGGCCTACCTCGCGCGCATCGATGCCTACGATGGCCCGACCAAGCTCAACGCCGTGGTCGTGCGCAACCCCGAGGCCCTGAAGGAAGCCGAAGCCTCCGACGCCCGCCGCGCCCGTGGCGAAACCCTCGGCCCGCTGGACGGCATTCCGTACACCGCCAAGGACAGCTACCTGGTGAAAGGCTTGACCGCCGCTTCCGGCAGCCCGGCCTTCAAGGACCTGATCGCCTACCGCGACGCCTTCACCGTCGAGCGCCTGCGCGCCGGCGGCGCCATCTGCCTGGGCAAGACCAACATGCCGCCCATGGCCAACGGTGGCATGCAGCGCGGCGTCTACGGCCGTGCTGAAAGCCCGTACAACCGCAAGTTCCTCACCGCGCCCTTCGCCTCCGGCTCCTCCAACGGTGCCGGCACTGCGACCGCCGCGAGCTTCTCGGCCTTTGGCCTGGCGGAAGAGACCTGGTCCAGCGGCCGCGGCCCGGCCTCGAACAACGGCCTGTGCGCCTACACCCCGTCCCGTGGCGTGATCTCGGTGCGTGGCAACTGGCCGCTGACCCCGACCATGGACGTGGTGGTGCCCTACGCCCGCACCATGGCCGACCTGCTGGAAGTGCTCGACGTGGTCGTCGCCGAAGACGCCGACAAGCGTGGCGACCTGTGGCGCCTGCAGCCGTGGGTGCCGATCCCCGCCGTCAGCGAAGTGCGCCCGGCGTCCTACCTGGACCTCGCCGCCGGCCCCGAAGCCCTCAAGGGCAAGCGCCTGGGCGTGCCGCGCATGTTCATCAACAAGGACGAACTGGCCGGCACCAGCGAGAAGCCTGGCATCGGCGGCCCGACCGGCCAGCGCATCAACACCCGCGCCTCGGTCATCGACCTCTGGGAACAGGCCCGCAAGGCCCTGGAAGCCGCCGGCGCCGAAGTCGTCGAAGTGGATTTCCCGCTGGTCTCCAACTGCGAGGGCGACCGTCCCGGCGCGCCGACCGTATTCAACCGCGGCATCGTATCCCCCGAGTTCCTCCACGATGAACTGTGGGAGCTGTCCGGCTGGGGCTTCGACGACTTCCTGCGCGCCAACGGCGACCCCAAGCTGAACAAGCTGGCCGACGTCGATGGTCCGCAGATATTCCCGCACGATCCGGGCACCTTGCCCAACCGCGAGGACGACCTGGCCGCCGGCATGGACGAGTACGTCAACATGGCCAAGCGCGGCCTGAAGACCTGGGACCAGATCGAGACCCTGCCCGACGGCCTGCGCGGCCTGGAAAAGACCCGCAAGCTCGATCTGGAAGACTGGATGGACGGGCTGAAGCTGGACGCCGTGCTGTTCCCCACCGTGGCCGATGTCGGCCCGGCGGACGCCGACGTCAATCCGGAGTCGGCCGACATCGCCTGGAGCAACGGCATCTGGGTGGCCAACGGCAACCTGGCGATCCGTCACCTGGGCGTGCCGACCGTCACCGTGCCCATGGGCGTGATGGCCGACATCGGCATGCCGGTGGGCCTGACCTTCGCCGGTCGCGCCTATGACGACTCGGCGCTGCTGACCTTTGCCGCGGCCTTCGAGGCCACCGGCTCCAAGCGCCTGGTGCCGCCGAGCACGCCGCCGCTGGGCTGATCGGTCGATTGCTTCCAGCAGGATGAAAAACCGCGCCCCAGGGCGCGGTTTTTTATTGCCAGAAGCGCTGGGTGCGACGTTTTCGATGATCTGGTGTGCTAATGGGCCATATTAGCGACCAGGCGCCGGCCCGGTTGGCGAAGCGTGCCTCTACAACCGCTCCCCTGTGCGCACCGCCTTCACGCAACCGAAGCGCGACTCCTTGGACGGCGAGTAGCCGTAGAAGGACGTGTAGCACTTGCTGAAATGGCTGGGCGAGACGAAGCCGCAGGCCAGCCCCACCTCGTACATCGGCAGGCTGGAATGCTGCAGCAGGCGACGGCTTTCGGTAATGCGCAGCTCCAGGTAATAGCGTACCGGCGTGGTGCCCAGTTGGTCCTGGAACAGTCGCTCGATCTGCCGCTTGGAGCGCCCGACGTAGTTCGACAGCTGGTCCTGGCTCAGCGGTTCCTCGATGTTCGCGCTCATCAGGTTGATCGCCTCGCGCAATGGCTCGCTGAGCTTCTCGTGCAGTGCCGGGCGAGTGCGGCGGAAGCGGGACTCCTCGAAGGCCAGAATGTCGACGATGGCGTCCACCAGTTCGCGGCCGTGGCGCGCGTTGATCCACTCCAGCACCAGGTTGAAGGCGCCGGTGGGGCTGGCGGCGGTGAGGCGGTCGCGGTCGGCCTGGTAGCTCTCGCTGGTGACATCGCTGTGCCGGGCGATCTCCGCCAGCGCCGCGCGGTTCTCCGGGTGGATGGCGCAACGGTAGCCGTCCAGCAGGCCCGCCTGGCCGAGGAACCAGGCGCCGTTCCACAGGCCGGCGAGGGCGATGCCGCGGTCGGCGGCGATCCGCAGCAGGCGCGTCAGCTCGGGGGTCGCGCGCAGCGAGGTGCGCAAGCCGCCGCAGACCACCAGCAGGTCGAGCTCGGCGAGTTGCGCCGAGGTCAGTGTCGCGCCGGGGCAGATCACCAGGCCCAGGTCGCTGGTGACCGACTCGCCGTCGAGGCTGAAGGTCTGGGTGGCGAAGGTCTGTGCGCGGATGAGGTTGGCGGTGACCAGAGTATCCAGAGCCTGGGTGAAGGCCGGCAGGGAGAAGTGCTCCAGCAGCAGGAAGCCTACCCGCGCGAGACGGCCGGGCTCCCGGGACTCTCCGTCGAGATAGCGCAGGTTGCGCCTCTGCATGGCCCCACTGAACTGGCGGCGTTCGACCAATTGGCGGTTCTCCTGTGGGCAAGCGTCAACCGTGAACGGCCCGATGGCCGTGGGCGGGCTGGGAATGGGGGCGCCGTGAGACTCAAGCTAAGGCAGTGGCAGAGCTGTGAGTTACTCGACATCGTCGTGGGCATCGCCAAAAACGACATGGCCGGTCGGCGGGGCCGTCGGTCGCTCCCCTGCATTCGGGGCTAGGCTCAAGGCTTTGGTCCACCCCAGGTAATTCCGCCATGTCCCTTGTCCTTTTCGGCCATCTCTTTTCCTCCTACACGCAGAAGGTGCTGATCGCGCTGTACGAGAACGCCACGCCCTTCGAGTTCCGCGGCCTGGGCCCGGATGAGCCGGACAACGGTGCGCACTGGCTGCGCCTGTGGCCGCTGGCGAAGTTCCCGGTGCTGCTCGACGGTGAGCACAGCGTCGCCGAGACCAGCATCATCATCGAGTACCTCCACCTGAAGCATCCCGGCCCAGTGCGGCTGTTGCCGGACGATCCGCTGAAGGCGCTGGACGTGCGCTTCCTCGACCGCTTCTTCGACTGGCACGTGATGACCCCGGTGCAGCACGCCGTGCTGGGGGCCATGAGTGGCGAGGCGAGCAAGCGTGCCGAAGGCCTGGCCCACGCGGTGAGCAAGCTCGAACTGGCCTATGCGTGGCTGGAAGAGGAACTGGCTGGGCGCGCCTGGGCGGCGGGTGACAGCTTCAGCCTGGCCGACTGCGCTGCGGCACCTTCGCTGTTCTACGCCGACTGGACCCACCCCATCGGCGACCGCTACCCGACCCTGCGCGCCTACCGTTCGCGCCTGCTGGCGCGCCCGTCCTTCGCCCGCGCGGTAGAGGATGCGCGACCTCTGCGGACACTGTTCCCGCTGGGAGCGCCGGATCGCGATTGAGCGCAAAAAAATCCCCCGTGCGCTGCCGCGTCCGGGGGATGCAAGACCCGCACAGAGGATGCGCGGATGAGGTAGACGAGTGGAGAGTTACAGGCGAATCAGCACCGACTTCAGCTCGGTGTAGTGCTCGATGGCGGCGGCGCCCATTTCGCGGCCGAGGCCGGACATCTTGTAGCCACCGAAGGGCAACGCCGGGTCCAGAGCGCTGTGGCAGTTGACCCACACCGAGCCGGACTTGATGCGCGGCACCATGCGGTGCACCGCCGCCAGGTCGTTGGACCAGACGCTCGCGCCGAGGCCGTAGGGGCTGTCGTTGGCCAGGCGCAGGGCATCCTCGATGTCGTCGAAGGGCAGGGCGACCAGCACCGGGCCGAAGATCTCTTCCTGCACCAGCGGGTTCTTCTGGTCGACGTCGACGATCACCGTCGGCTTGACGAAGTAGCCGGGGCCGAACTGCTCGCCGCCGCAGGCGATGGTGGCGCCCTTGTCGCGGCCCAGTTCGATGTAGTCGAACACGCGTTTCTGCTGCTTGGCGGAGATCAGCGGGCCCATGTCGATGCTCGGGTCGAGCCCGTTGCCCAGCTTCATGCCGTTGGCGATGCCGGCGATGTCGGCCACCACGTTGTCGAAGTGCTTGCGCTGCACATACAGGCGCGATCCGGCGCAGCAGACCTGGCCCTGGTTGAAGAAGATCGCCTGGGCGGCGCCGGCTGCGGCGGTGGCCAGGTCGGCGTCGGCCATGACGATGGTCGGCGACTTGCCGCCCAGCTCCAGGGTCACGCGGGTCATGTTGTCCATGGCCGCCTTGCCGATCTGCTTGCCCACCGGCGTGGAGCCGGTAAAGGTCAGCTTGTCCACCAGCGGGTGGTGGGAGAGGGCGGCGCCCGCGGTGATGCCGGTGCCGGTGACGACGTTGAACACGCCGGCCGGGTAGCCCGCTTCGAGGACGAGTTCGGCAAGTTTCAGCGCGGACAGCGGCGTCTCGTCGGCGGGCTTGAGCACCACCGAGCAGCCGGTGGCCAGCGCCGGGCCGAGCTTCCAGCAGGCCAGCAGCAGCGGGAAGTTCCAGGCGACGATGGCGCCGACCACGCCGACGGCTTCGCGGCGGATGTAGCCGTGGAAGTCGCCGTCGGGCATCAGCGGCATGGACACATCCACCGTGCTGCCTTCGATCTTGGTGGCGTAGCCGGCCATGTAGCGCAGGAAGTCGATGGCCAGTTGCACGTCCATCACGCGGGCGACGGCGGCGCTCTTGCCATTGTTCAGGCACTCGAGTTCGGCCAGCAGGTCGGCGTCGCGTTCCATGAGGCCTGCGAGCTTCCACAGCAGGTTCTGCCGCTCACGCGGGCGGGTGCGGCTCCAGGCGGAGTCATCGAAGGCCTGGCGTGCGGCGCGCACGGCGCGGTCGACATCGTCGACGGTGCCGGCCGGCACCTGGCAGAGCACTTCGCCGGTGGCCGGATTGCGCAGGTCCATCAGGGCGCCGTCGCTGGCGGAGGTCCAGTCGGCACCGATGAGCATCTTCGGCGCGCGCTGCAGGAAGGCGCGGGATTCGGGCTTGATGGGCAGGGAAGCGAGCATTGCGGTGGCCTCTTGTTGTCTGTTCCAGGAACGTTGAGGCGGGATATCGCAACGGCTGTGCCAAGGCTGAAAATTGAAGGCAACTTTATGAATTAAAAGGATTTTATTTTTATGGAGGAAAAGAAAAAGGAAAGCCGCTGTCGCATTGTGCGACAGCGGCTGAGACGTCGGGCTCAGGTGCGGGTGATATCCCGGTCCTTGGTCTCCGGCAGGAACAGAATGCCCAGCACCGCCGTCATCACGGCAATGACGATGGGGTACCAGAGCCCGTAGTAGATGTCCCCGGTGGCCGCCACCATGGCGAAGGCGACGGTGGGCAGGAAGCCGCCGAACCAGCCGTTGCCGATGTGGTAGGGCAGCGACATGGAGGTGTAGCGGATACGCGTCGGGAACAGCTCCACCAGCCACGCGGCGATGGGGCCGTAGACCATGGTCACGTAGATCACCAGGACGGTCAGCAGCACCAGCATCATCAGGTGGTTGATCTTCGCCGGGTCGGCCTTCTCGGGGTAGCCGGCTTCCTTCAGCGAGGCGGCCAGTTGCGCGGTGAAGACTTCGGACTGCACCTTGAACTCTGCCGCCGGCATGCCGGCCCCTTCGAAGCTGGCGATGACCTTGTCGCCGATGTGCACCTGGGCGACGGCGCCCGTTTCGGCCTTGAGGTTTTCGTAGGGGATCGCGCGCTTGGCCAGCAGGCTTTTGGCCATGTCGCAGGAGCTGACGAATTTAGCCTTGCCCACCGGGTCGAACTGGAAGGCACAGGCGCTCGGGTCGGCGACCACCGTCACCGGGTTCTTCTCCTGGGCGGCGAACACGTCCGGGTTACCGAACTGGGTCAGCCCGTGGAAGATCGGGAAGTAGGTCAGCGCCGCGAGGATGCAGCCGGTCATGATGATCTTCTTGCGGCCGATGCGATCGGACAGGCTGCCGAAGAACACGAAGAACGGTGTGCCCAGCAGTAGGGAGCCGGCGATCAGCAGGTTGGCGGTCTGCGGGTCGATCTTCAGTGTCTGCAGCAGGAAGAACAGCGCGTAGAACTGCCCGGTGTACCAGACCACGGCCTGGCCGGCGGTGCCGCCGAGCAGCGACATGATCACTACCTTGAGGTTCTCCCAGCGGCCGAAGGACTCGGTCAGCGGCGCCTTGGAGGCCTTGCCTTCTTCCTTCATCTTCATGAACACCGGCGACTCGGCGAGTTGCAGGCGGATGTACACCGAGATGATCAGCAGCAGGATCGACAGCAGGAACGGAATCCGCCAGCCCCAGGCTTCGAACGCCTCGGTGCCGAGCACGGTGCGGCAGGCCATGATCACCAGCAGCGAGAGGAACAGGCCGAGGGTCGCGGTGGTCTGGATCCACGAGGTGAAGAAGCCCCGCTTGCCCTTGGGCGCGTGCTCGGCGACGTAGGTCGCCGCGCCGCCGTACTCGCCGCCCAGCGCCAGGCCCTGCAGCAGGCGCAGGGTGATGAGGATGATCGGCGCAGCGACGCCGATGGTGGAGTAGGCCGGTAGCAGGCCGACTACGGCGGTGGACACGCCCATGATGACGATGGTGATGAGGAAGGTGTGCTTGCGCCCGATCATGTCGCCCAGGCGGCCGAACACGATGGCGCCGAAGGGCCGCACCGCGAAGCCGGCGGCGAAGGCCAGCAGGGCGAAGATGAAGGCGGTGGTTTCGTTGACTCCGGCGAAGAAGTGCTTGGCGATGATCGCCGCCAGGGAGCCATAGAGGTAGAAGTCGTACCACTCGAAAACGGTGCCCAGGGAGGAGGCAAAGATGACCTTGCGCTCCTCCTTCGTCACTCCGGTGGAAGGCGCGTTGCCCGCGGACGGGCTGTATGTCTGTGCCATGTTCGTCTCCGTCTTGTTGTTGTGTTGGGCCGGAGTCCCTCAATACCGTTACCGCACTCGAGCCCAGGGCTGATGTCAGGTCGTACGGATTGCGCGAAGCTTGAATACAGGCAGCCCTGCGGCACGTCGCAAGGTCAATGAGAAGCATAATCGGCCTGCCGCGGATATCCACTGGCCATCACCGGAAAAGCCCCGGCTGGCGCGGATTGGCACCTGTTCTGGACAAGCGGTGGGAAGTGACGCGTCTGGCTGGCGCCTTTCTCGGGAGCGGTATTCGATGATGGCTTTCTGCTGTTAGACCATCGTCTATAACGGGTGGAGCTGTCTCAGGCTGCTACAGCTGTCGCGATCTGCCACGCCGCATTGCCCATCGCGTGAGCGCAGCCTGCTGTTTCACAAGGATTTTCCCCCCTGGCACGCAACGTGAAGAGCGCTGGGTTTCGCCAAGCGCCGCGTCGGCGCTGCACAAGGAGGCCTGGCTTGAAGAGGATGCATCTGTCGTTGCCGTGGATGGCGGGGCCGTCGGCCGCCGCGCTGACCTGCCTTTTGCTGTGGTTGCTGCCCGGCGTGGGCAACGCTTTGCTCTGGGCGCTGGCGGGTCTGATTGCCCTGGGCGCCATCCGCCATGAATGGCGAGGGCCGGCTTGGCCGATTGCCGTCGGTGCGCTCTGCGGCGCCTGCCAGGCGCTGGCGTTGCACCTGGTGGCCGACCACTTTCAGCTGCGTTATGCGTGGCTCTACAGCAGCGCGGGGCTGCCGGCCTACCTGAAGTTTTCCAATCTCTGGGGTGGCGACGAAGGCACGGTGCTGCTGCTGGCGACCTTCTGCATGGCGATCGCCCTGAAAAGCGCCGCGCTGCCCGGTTGGGCGGGGCGCGGCATGGCGCTGATCGCTGCCTGGTATGCCGCCACCGCCGCCTGGCTCGGACCGTTCAGTGCGACGCCGGCTGACTGGTTGGCGGCGCAGCCGAGCCAGGGCATGAACGCGCACCTGCAGACGTTCTGGATGTCGTTGCATGCGCCGCTGATTCTCTGCGCCTACGCCTGGGTGCTGGCGCCCGCCGGGGCCGCGCTCGAAGCGCTGGGGCGAGGCGGGCACGCCTACGCCTGGGTGATGCCGCGCTACAGCCGTCGTGCCTGGCTGATCCTCAGTGCCGGTATCGGCGTCGGCATGGCCTGGGCCATGGAAGATTTCACCTACGGCCAGCTGTGGCACTGGGACCCGGTGCAGACCTCGGCCTTCATCATCTGGGCGCTGCTTGGCGCGGTGTTGCACGGCGCCCGTCGCTGGCGCGCTGACGGCGCCTACGCACGTCTGCTGCCGGTGCTCAGCCTGCTGGCGGCGGCCATGGCCTGCGGCGCCATGGCGGTGACCCGCAGCACGCTGCTGGCCAGCTCGCACCGCTACATCGGCACCACGTCCTGGCTCAGCCACCTGGCGTTGGCGGCGATCCTGCTGGCCCTGGCGGCGTTCCACCTGCTGGCCGGATGGCGATCCCGCAAGCGGGCAGGGCGGCGGCGCGGAGCCTCGGACTGGACGCTGGACGTGGCCATCTACCTGTTCGCCGGCACCGGCCTGCTGGCCCTCGGCGTGCTGCTCCAGGCGCACCTCTACGAATGGCTGGGGATGGAGCGGCCGAGCGAGCTGAAACCCTTCTTCGAAACCCTGACCGCCTGGGCCACCACCGCCGAGATGGACAGCCTGCGTCGCGCCTTCGACCAGTGGGACGTCAACGGCTACGGCCTGGCGCACTGGGTGGTGCCGCTGCTGGCGGCCCTCGGCCTGATGGGCGGCTACAGCTTCCTGCGTCGATGTGGACGACCGCGGCCGGCGCTGCTGGCAACTGCCCTGATGGCCGCCCTGATGCTCTGGACCGGCTGGCGCGGCGGTTGGCTGAGCGGCGGCTACAACGGCGACGGCATGCTTTCGCAGAATATCGTGCAGGTGCTGCCCTGGCTGGACGCGGCGCTGCTGGGGGGCGCCTTCCTGATGGGCAGTTGCCTGCTGTGGGGCGTGCAGAGCCTGTGGCGCAGCCGACGCCTAGGCAACCTGCGCTACAGCGGCGGGCTGGCGCTGGTGCACGGCGGCGCGGTGATTGCGCTGGTGGGCGGGCTGGCCGCCACGGCGCTGAACAGCTACCAGCAGATCAGCATCCCGCCGGGCACGTCCTTTGAGCAGTGGCACGCGGTGATCGGCGGCATGCAGATGCGCGTCTCGCCGGATTCCAGCCGCCCGGATTTCTCCGGTTACCACGCGGTGGCCAAGGTCGAGTTGCGCGACGGCGAGCGCACATTGGCCGGCCACGCGCTGTTCCAGGACAGCCGCGGCAACCCGCCGGCCTACCAGGGCCCGGTCCGCCAACTCTGCGAAATCCTCGACTACCACTACGCGCGCTTCGCCTCGGACCGCGGCTACGTGCTGCATCCCTTCATCGTTCGCGGCTGGAGGGGCGATCTGCAGATATGGGTGCCAGCCTCGGCGCGTCTGCTCAACCAGCCCGGCGACGACATTGAGAGCGTGGTGGTGGTGCGCCGCTTTCCGTTCCTCTCGCTGGTCTGGATCGGCCTGCTCACCATGCTGTTCGGCGCCCTGATGCTGCCGGCGGGCGGCACTTTGCGCAGGCAGGACCATACTGCTTCGCAGGGTGTCTCACAGGCCCTGTCTCAGAGTTAGACAGCAATCGCGAAATGTGACGTCGCAACCCCGCTGCCACCCGCCGGGCGTGCCGGCAAGTACCGCCGGAAGCCTGAGTAGGCGGGGTTTGCAAAGGAGTGGCACACAACCTGCTAAACCGCTTTCAAGAGCTCGCTCTTAGCCCATCGGTGGGCGCCAATAACCAACAAGAATACCGAGGAGGCCTGACCTTGAAGATGACACGACTTCGGCACTATCTGGGTGCCGGAACCCTGGCCGCAATGGCCCTTGCGCTGCACCAGACGGCCGAGGCCGCACCCGAGGGCCAGGCGATCATCAACGCCAAGTGCCAGGCGTGCCACACGCCCGAAGGCAACAACTCCCTCAGCCGTATCAGTCATCAGCGGAAGACCCCCGAGGGCTGGCTGATGAGCATCGGCCGCATGCAGGTGATGTACGGCCTGAAGATCACCGACGAGGAGCGTCGTGCGGTGGTCAAGTTCCTCGCCGACAAGCAGGGCCTGGCGCCCAGCGAGACCGAAGGCGTGCGCTACGCCCTCGAGCGCCGGCTGAACACTGTCGAGACATTCGATACCAACTTCGAGCAGATGTGCGCCCGTTGCCACTCGGGCGCGCGCATCGCCCTGCAGCGCCGCCCGGCGGCGGAGTGGGAGAAGCTGGTGAACTTCCACCTCGGCCGCTGGCCGTCGCTGGAATACCAGGCCCTGGCCCGTGACCGTGACTGGTTCGACCTGGCGAAGAAGGAGATGGTCCCGGAGCTGGCCAAACGCTTCCCGCTGGAAGACAAGGCCTGGAGCGACTGGCAGAAGAACCGGCCCAAGGCCGAGACACTGGCTGGCGAATGGAGCTTCGCCGGGCACATGCCGGGCAAGGGCGATGTCGCCGGCAGCATGAAAGTGGCAAAGGACGGCGACGACGCCTTCAAGGTCAGCGTGACCGGCAAGTATGCCGACGGTTCGCCGTTCGATGGCGAGGGCAGCGCTGTGCTCTACAACGGCTACGAATGGCGCGGCGCGGTGAAGGTCGGTGACGTCACCATGCGCCAGGTGTTCGCCGCCCTGAACGGCCAGATGCAGGGCCGCATGTTCGACAAGGCCCACGACGAGCGCGGCCTGGACTTCGTCGCCGCACAGAACGGCACCAGCCGCGTCCTGGGCGTGCAGCCGGCGTACCTGAAGGCGGGCGCCGAGACCGAAGTCAGCGTCATCGGCAGCGGCCTGAAAGGCAAGCCGTCGTTCGGCCCGGGCGTCGAGGTGGTGTCGGTGGTTTCCGCGACGCCCGAGCGCGTGACCGTCAAGGTCAAGGCTGCCGACTCCGCTGCCGTCGGCGAGCGCGATGTTGCCGTGGGCAGCGCCAAGGGTGGAAGCCTCGCGGTGTACAAGGACATCGCCGAAGTGAAGGTGGTGCCGGAGTTCTCCATCTCCCGCATCGGCGGCAATGGCGGCTCGACGCCCAAGGTCCAGGGCAGCTTCGACGCCGAGGCCTGGGGCAAGGGTGCCGACGGCAAACCGTTCCGCATCGGCGTGTTCCCCGCGCAGTGGTCGGTGGAGCCGTTCGACGACCGCGCCAAGGAAGACCAGGACGTGAAGTACGCCGGGGTGATGGACGCCGACAGCGGCATCTTCACGCCGGGTGACGCCGGCCCGAACCCGGCGCGCAAGATGATGACCAACAATGCCGGCAACCTGAAGGTAATCGCCGCGGTGGACGACGCCGGCCAGTCGCACAAGGGCGAAGGGCACATGATCGTCACCGTGCAGCGTTGGAACAACCCGCCGATTCCGTGATGCGGGATCGGATGAACTGAACCCTTGAGCCCCGTTTTCGGACGGGGATTGGCAAGCAAGTTCCGGGAGGTCGCCATGGGCGCCATCTTGAATCTGGTCGAACGCAACCTGCATGAAGTGCAGGTCGACGCCGACCGCCTGTTGTTCCATATCCCCAGCTCCTCGCTGTTCGCCAGCGACGAGTTGACCGGCGGGATCATCGACGCGCTGCGCGGGCATGCCTGCTCGCCGGACGAGCTGACCCAACGCCTGGCCGGGCGCTTCGGCGCCGAGGAAATCGACGAGACCCTGCGCGAGCTGATCGCGCTGGAGCTGGTCAGCGACGGCTCGCCGCTGACCCCTGAAATCGGTATCAAGAAGGTTGACCGCACCGCACTCAATACCGTGGTGCTGAACGTCAATACCGGTTGTAACCTCAGCTGCACCTACTGTTACAAGGAAGACCTGGACAAGCCTTCCGCCGGCAAGAAGATGGGTGCGGAAACCGCCGAGGCCTCGGTGGAAATGCTGATCCAGGAGTCCCCCGACGAGCAGCGCTACACCGTGGTGTTCTTCGGCGGCGAGCCGCTGTCCAACCGCCCGCTGATCGAGCACATGGTCGCTTACTGCGAGCGCCGTTTCGGCGACCTGGGCAAGACGGTGGACTTCGTCATGACCACCAACGCCACGCTGCTCACCGAGGAAATCGTCGACTGGCTCAACGCCCATCGCTTCGGGCTGTCCATCAGCATCGACGGGCCGAAGACGGTGCATGACCGCAACCGCATCACCGTGGGCGGGCAGGGCACCTATGACGTAGTGCGGCGCAAGGCCGACATGCTGCTGTCGCGCTACACCGCGCGGCCGGTCGGCGCGCGGGTGACGCTGACCACCGGCGTCACCGATGTCGAGACCATCTGGAACCACCTGTTCAACGAGATGGGTTTTGCCGAAGTCGGCTTCGCCCCGGTCACCTCGGGCGACATCAGCAGCTACAACCTCACCGGAGACGAGCTGAAGGCGGTCTTCGCCGGCATGAAGGCCCTCGGCCGGCGCTACCTGGACGAGGCGCTGGAAGGGCGCAACATTGGCTTCTCCAACCTGCACCAGCTGATCACCGATATCCACGAAGGGCAGAAGAAGGCCCTGCCGTGCGGCGCCGGGCTGAAGATGCTGGCGGTGGACCACAAGGGCGAGTTGAACCTGTGCCATCGCTTCACCGGCTCCTCGCTGCCGACCTTCGGCAACGTCCATGAAGGGGTGAAGCAGGCCGAGCTGAACGACTTCCTTTCCCAGCGTCTGGACCGCACCGACACCGGCTGCGCCAGCTGCCACATCCGCAACCTCTGCTCCGGCGGCTGCTACCACGAGAGCTATGCGCGCTACGGCGACCCGGCGCACCCCACCTACCACTACTGCGAACTGATGAGGGACTGGGTCGATTTCGGTATCGAGGTCTACAGCCGGATCATGGCTTCCAACCCCAGCTTCATCGACCGCCACATCACTCCGCGGAAGGCGCACTGACATGAAACATCTGAAAGCGATCAACACCAAAGCACAGAAGCTCGAACAGGCCGCCGCCGAGGATCGCATCGAGGACGTGGTGGCGATGAACTCCGTGGCCGGCTGCGCGGCCACCACCGACCCGGGCTGGGAAGTCGACGTGTTCGGCGGCGTGTCCTCGCTCTGCCAGCCGATGGAAGCGGACCTCTACGGCTGCTCCGACCCCTGCTGGTGGCCGGCCCAGGTGCCGGACATGATGAGCACCTACCCCGACTGGAACAAGGATGCGCAGGCCTCGGCCGAGAACTGGCGCAACCTCGGCACCGTATTCCCGGACGACAAATGACCGGACTGACGAATATCGGCCCAAAGAGCATGGACCAGAAGAACAAGAGGAAAACCTGCATGTCCAGAAAAGCATTCGCCGCCGCGCTCGGTGGCCTCTCGCTGGCCTGCGCGCTGCAAGCCGTCGCCGCCGATGCCGGCACCGACACCGGCAAAGCGCTGGAAAGTGGCCACGAGTACCTGATCAGCACCAACTACCCGAACAACCTGCACGTCATCGACATGCAGACCGACAAGCTCTACAAGACCTGCGCGATCCCCGGCGCCTATGGCCCGGGCATGACCCAGCTGTCGCCGGATCGCAAGGTCGCCTACATCCTCAGCAACCACTACGCGGACATCTACGGCATCCAGCTCGATGACTGCAAACCGGTGTTCCACGCCACCATCGCGCAGAAGCCGGGCGAGAACGCGCGGGCGATGTTCTCCATGACCGTCAGCCACGACGGCAAGGAGATCTACGCCATCGCCAACCCGACGCTGATCCTCTCCGAACACTACGAAGTGCAGCAGCCGCGCCTGCAGGTCTACTCGGTGGCAGACGGCATGGGCGCCAAGCCGGTGCGCACCTTCCCGGCGCCGCGCCAGCTGACCATCATGCAGAGCGGCGATGACGGCACCCTCTACGTGGCGGGCCCGGACATCTACAAGGTGGACGTGAAGACCGGCAAGTTCGACGTGATCATCCCCAGCCGCAACTGGAAGCGCCCCAACTACGCGCCGCCAGATGTGCTCTACGTGTGGAACCAGCAGACCTACCCGCGTGACTTCTCGCTGCTCTACACCACGGCGAAGTTCAAGGACGCCAAGCAGGACATGGCCACGGCCGATTTCCTCTACGGCTTCTTCAACATCGACCTGGCCACCGGCAAGACCGAGACCGTCGATTTCGGCCCGGTCACCGAGGTGTACTTCAGCGGTATTCGCTCGGCCAAGGACCGCAATGTCATCTACGGCGTGCTGAACCGCCTGGCCAAGTACGACATCAAGGAGCAGAAGCTGGTCAAGGCGGCGAACCTGGACCACTCCTACTACTGCCTGTCGACCAACAAGGCCGGCAACAAGCTGTACCTGACCGGCACCCTGAACGACGTGGCGATCTACGATGCCGACAGCCTGGAGCGCATCGGCGATCTGAAGCTGCCCGGCGGCGACATGGCGATCACCACCAGCCAGGCCTTCGTGGCCAACTGATTCACCTTCGCTGTACCGGACTGCCCGGAGCACTTGCGTACTCCGGGCAGTTTCGTTTCCGGCCCGCAATCCCGGCTCAGATTTCCGGAGCGGGCCTCAGGTACCGCTGCGCCCCGCAGCGCGCACAGCGCTGGCACAGCATCGGCACATGGCCGATCTCGGTCAGATTCCCTTCATCCCAAACACAGCCCAGGAAAAAGCAGCGCAATCGCATGTGTCCTCCTCCGGCAACGCCGGTGTTGAGACAGGCAGAAAGGTGCAGGTGTGGCTCCCGGTTTGTTCTTGTGTGGAGACGCCCGAGAGGTTCTCGCGAGCGCTCTAGAATGGGCAATCTAAACCGCCCAATGGCCTTCATGGCCTGTGCGGTGCGGTCTGTCGCCACGCCGGTTACCACTCGTCACCCTCAGGGAATGGACCTTGACAGTTAATATTATGAGCATAATATT
Organism: Pseudomonas sp. AU12215; assembly: GCF_001675465.2. Taxonomy (NCBI): domain Bacteria; kingdom Pseudomonadati; phylum Pseudomonadota; class Gammaproteobacteria; order Pseudomonadales; family Pseudomonadaceae; genus Pseudomonas; species Pseudomonas sp. AU12215. Next base: position 2,720 of record NZ_MACM02000016.1, on the reverse strand, counting down.
CACCTTCAGATGACGGCCATAATCTGAATCGGGTCGGACATTCCAGACGGCCAATCGGCCCTACCCACCTTGCATGCGGGGCAACCGCCTCACTGGAGACAGAACCATGAATGCCAAATCCGAACTGGGCCGCGCACTGATCACCGGTGCTTCCTCCGGCATCGGCGCCACCTACGCCCAGCGCTTCGCCGCCCAGGGCTACGACCTGCTGCTGGTGGCCCGCGACCAGCAACGCCTGGAGGCCCTGGCCGCACGGCTGGGCGAGGAGTACGGCGTTTCCGTGGATGTGCTCAAGGCCGACCTCACCCGTCGCGAGGATCGTGCCCGCGTCGAAGCGCGCCTGGCCGAAGACAGCAGCATCAGCCTGCTGCTGAACAATGCCGGTGTCGCCATCAACGGCACCCTGCTGGAGACCGACCTGGACCGCCTGGAAAGCATGATCGAGCTGAACGTCACCGCCACCGCGCGCCTGGCCGGCGCTGCCGCCAAGGCCTTCGCCGGGCGCGGGCGCGGCACCATCATCAACGTGGCCTCGGTGCTGGCCCTGGCGCCGGAGCTGTTCAACGGCAGCTACAGCGCCACCAAGGCCTTCGTGCTCAACCTGACCCAATCCATGCAGCAGGAACTGGCGCCGCAGGGCCTGCGTATCCAGGCCGTGCTGCCGGGTGCCACCCGCACTGAAATCTGGGATCGCGCTGGCACCGATATCTCCGCACTGCCGGCGGAAATGCTGATGGACGTGAACCACATGGTCGACGCCGCGCTGGCCGGCCTGGCCCAGGGCGAAGTAGTGACCCTGCCGGCGCTGCCGGATGCCGGCGAGTTCGACGCCTTCACCGCTGCGCGCCTGAAATTGGCGCCGAACCTCTCGCGCAGCGTGCCGGCGCAGCGCTACGGAGTTGCAGTGGGCTAACCGAGTAACTGAGTGGCGAAAAGCTTGCCCCGGCCTTGCGCCGGGGCTTTTTTATGCGCGGCTCTTTGTAGGAGCGAGCTTGCTCGCGAACCTGCAAGGCACGCTGCCAAGCGGTTCGCGAGCATGGACTGGGCGTCCCCCTCGGTCCTGCGGGTGTCTCTTATTCCGCCGCGCCGATTTCCCGCTTCAGGTGCCGGCGGGTGCTGTCCAGGATGCGCTCGGCCAGCTCGGTGTCCGCCACGCTGCGCGACAGCACGAGCGCGCCAATCAGGGTGGCGAGCAGGGCGACGCTTTGGTCCTCGGCATGCTCGGTTGGCAGCGCCTGCTCGATGGCTTTGATGCGTGCCTGGACGATGGCGTCCGTGGTGGCGCTGGCATGCCCGCGGGCGCCCAGTTCGGCAGAGATGGTCGGCAACGGGCAGCCCTTGCCCGGCGTGTTGCGATGGCCGGTGGAGAGGTACTGGTCGATGAAGCCGGGCAGCGGGTCGTCCTTGGCGAACTGCTGGTCGACCACCGGGCGCAGTTGCTCGGCGGCCTGCTGCAGGGCGATTTCCACCAGTTCGTCCTTGGACTTGAAGTGCGCGTAAAAGCCGCCGTGGGTCAGGCCCAGCGCCTTCATCAACGTCTGCAGGCCGGTGGCGTCGACGCCTTCGCTGCGGAAGCGCTGTGCCGCCTCGTTGATGATGCGTTCGCGGGTCTGGGCCTTGTGGTCTTCGGAGTAACGCATGACCGGGTGTCTCCTGCGGTGCATGGAATGCTGGGTGACATTCTAACGCAGGGTGGGTGAGGAGAGGTGATTCAGGGCAGAGGTGTGGATGGAGTTGCAGGAGCGAGCTTGCTCGCGAACGAACCCCCGCAGCGGGTCCAGGTTCGCGAGCAAGGACCAGGCGTTCCCCTCGCTCCCACAAACGTCAATAGCGCTCGGTAACCGTCAGCGAACAGCTTCCAGCAACGTCGCCACACCTTGCCCGCCACCAATGCACTGGGTGGCAATGGCATAACGCCCGCCGGTTTCCTTCAGCAGCGCCGCCGCCTTGCCGGTGATGCGCGCGCCGGTTGCGCCCAGCGGGTGACCGATGGCCAGAGCGCCGCCGTGCAGGTTGACGCGGTCGATATCCAGCTCAAGCCCGCGCAGGCAGGCCAGTGCCTGGCTGGAGAAGGCTTCGTTGATTTCCACCAGGTCGATGTCGGCCATGCGCAGACCCGCGCGGTCGAGCAGCTTGCGGGTGGCATAGAGCGGGCCCATGCCCATGATTTCCGGCGGGCAGCCAACCACGGCGACGGCTTTCACCCGCGCCAGGATGTCCAGCCCATGGGCACGGGCGAAGTCTTCGCTGCACACCAGCACGGCCGCTGCGCCATCGGTGAGGGGGGAGGCAGTACCCGCGGTGACGCTGCCGCCGAACGCCGGTTTGAGCTGCGCCAGCGCCTCCAGGTTGGTGCCGGGGCGGATGCAGCCGTCCTCGTTGACCACGCCGTTGGGTGTGTCGATGGGCACGATCTCCGCGGCCAGCAGCCCTTGCTCGCGGGCACGGGCCGCCTTGGCATGGGAGTCCACCGCCATGGCTTCCTGGTCCGCGCGCGAGATGCCGAAGCGCTCGGCGACGATTTCCGCTGTCTGCCCCATCGGCATGTAGGCCTGCGGGAATTCGGCCAGCAGGTGCGGGTTGGGTGACAGGTTGAAGCCACCCATGGGCACGCGGGTCATGGATTCCACACCGGCGCAGATGAACGCATCGCCGGCGCCGAGCTGGATCTGCCCGGCGGCGAAGTGGATGGACGTCATGGACGAGCCGCAGAWCGGAAG
>NZ_MACM02000015.1:0-982 GCF_001675465.2 Pseudomonas sp. AU12215 | reverse complement strand
CCAGGGATGGCCCTTCGCGGCGTGCCCCTGAAACTTCGATCCAACGAGGGAATTTTTCGCCTAAGCGAAAAACCGGATGGAGGGGCGAGACCTTTTGGTTCCTTTTGTGGCGTTTGACAAAAGGGACTCGCCCGAGGGGGCGAAACAAAGCATCTCAGCGCACGCTGAAGCGGCGCAGAAACTCCAAAGCCAAAGCGGCATAGGACATTCAGCTCCGTGCCTTGCGGTTCGCGAGCAAGCTCGCTCCTACAGGCCTGTGCATTCCCAGGCGACGTTGAAACGCCCAAGCACGAACAAGAGCATCGCGGAGAAGCTCCGCTCCTACGAGAGCTCAAGCGCCAGGGTAAGCCAGCAGGAGCACTCTGCGGGCGCGATCGCGGGCATGGCACGTTCCTGCAGAGTTACCGATGGCCTAGGGCGCAGGTCAGCCCGGCGCATCTACTACCAAATGAGTAACCCACCGCTCCCATGGGGGCATTCCGAGCCGGGAAGGGCGCTGCCTAAGATCGCTCCATGACCTGGCCGATGGAGGCCGGGAACCGACAGGAGAGCATCCCCATGATCTACGCCGCACCCGGAACCCCCGGCGCCGTCGTCACCCTCAAACCGCGCTACGGCAACTACATCGGCGGCGAGTTCGTTGCGCCGGTGCTGGGTCAGTACTTCAGCAACACCTCGCCGGTGAACGGCGAAATCATCGCCGAATTCCCGCGCTCCACCGCCGAAGACATCGACAAGGCGCTGGACGCCGCCCACGCCGCCGCTGGCAGCTGGGGCCGCACGTCGGTGCAGGACCGCGCGCTGATCCTGCTGAAGATTGCCGACCGCATCGAACTGAACCTGGAACAACTGGCCGTCGCCGAGACCTGGGACAACGGCAAGGCCGTGCGCGAAACCCTCAACGCCGACGTGCCGCTGGCCGCCGACCACTTCCGCTACTACGCCGGCTGCATCCGCGCGCAGGAAGGCGGCGCCGCCGAGA
>NZ_MACM02000014.1:0-38408 GCF_001675465.2 Pseudomonas sp. AU12215 | reverse complement strand
ATCCGGTTTTTCGCTTGGTGCGAAAAATACCCTCGTTTGATCGAAGGTTCAGGGGCACGCCACGACGGGCCATCCCTGGCCCATCGTGGCTCTCGCGACATCCATGTCGCTCAACCCCTGAAACTTCGATCCAACGAGGCCTACTGAAAGGGGCGGTCCGGAGTGCTCGGATGTTTCGCTGGAAGTCATCAAGAGCCAAAAGAAAGAAGGCCCGCATCAAGCGGGCCTTCTTTGTTATCGCTCGGGATCAGCAGCCCTGCGGCATCTCGCCCCGCGCCARSCGCGCATTGATATCGGCRATCACCGCCGGCAGTTCGGCGATGGTGTCGATCARGTAATGCGGCCGCGAGCCCTCGAACATCTGCCCGATGCGACGACGCTCCTGATCGAGCTTCTCGGCCGGCAGCGCCTTGTACTGCTCGTAGGTCAACCCCAGGGCGTTGCCCGAGCAGGTCAGCGCCACGGTCCACATGCCGGCGCTGCGGCCTTCGAGGATGCCCGGCCAGGTGTCGTCGACCTTCACGCARGCCGCGACRTCRTTGATSCCCAGGGCGATCACGTTGGCCAGCGCCTGGGCCGGGTRCGGRCGGCCRTTGGGYACTTCGTCGGTGGCGACCACRTGGTCGGCGACRTAGCCGTTGGTCTTGGCCARCGCCACGACCTTCTCCATCACCACCGCCGGGTAGCCGGAGCAGGAACCGATCTTCAGCCCGCCCTTGCGCAGGGTGGCAATGGCATCCAGCGCCCCGGGAATCAGCGCCGAATGCTCGGCGATCTTCTCRATCTGCAGCGGCATGAAGCGTTCGTAGATGGCGGTGACATCGTCGTCGGTGGGCAGATGACCGAAGGCCGTACGGTAGCGTTCGCCGATGGCGGGGATGTCGCACAGGGTGCGGATGTGGTCCCACTTGCCCATGCCCATSGGGCCGCGGGCTTCTKCCAGGCTGACCTGCACGCCGAACTCGGCGAAGGCYTCGACGAAGATCTGGGTCGGYGCGAAGGAGCCGAARTCGACCACGGTGCCRGCCCAGTCGAGGATGGCGGCTTGCAGTTGCTGGGGTTGCTGGTAGTGCATGGCGGTGCTCCTGTGAGGGGATTCTTGGTGAAAGGCAGGATGAGCGCGGCCCGCCCGGCGTCATGGCAGGCTCGCGGTGTCACGGGGTGTTCGGGTGGAAAATCAGGCCGTGGAGTCGAACAGCTCGGCGATGATCGGCCGCTTGCGGCGGATGCCCAGGCAGCACAGGTAGTAGTCGATGTGGAACGGGTCCTCGGCGAAGGCGATGGAGCGCGTGCCGGGCCGGTCGGCGTATTCCACCGCCGAGACGAAGCCCACGCCGATGCCGTGCACCACCGCATGGACGATGGCCTCGCGGCTGTTCAGCTGCATCGCGCAGTCCAGCTCCACGCCATGTTGCCGGCAGCCTTCCTCGACCAACTGGCGGGTGCGCGAGGCCGGCTCGCGCAACACCACGCGCTGGCTGGCGATCTCCTGCACGCTGACCGATTCCTGCTGCGCCCAGGGGTGGTCGTCGCGTACCACCGCGAGGATCGGGCAGGTGCGGTAGAGCTGGGTGCTCAGGCGCTGGTCGAACTCCGAGAGGGCGAGGATCGCCACGTCGATATCGAAGTTGTACAGCCGCTCCAGGGTGCCGGCCTCGCTGGTGAAGGAGGTCTCCAGTTCGATGTGCGGGTAACGCTGCATCAGTGCGTAGGTCAGGCTCATGGCGATCGGCGGCGACACCGCGCCGATGCGCAACATGCCCTGCTTGCGCTGCTGGAAGCTCTGCAGCAGTTGCAAGGCTTCGTCCTCCTGGCCGAACAGGCCCTGGGTGATCGCGTAGAGCTGCTCGCCGGCCGGGCTCAGCTCGATGAAGCGCCCGCGTCGATGGAACAGCTCCACGCTGAAGCGCTTCTCCAGGCCGCTGACCTGCTCGCTGATGGTCGGCTGGCCGACGCTGAGCAGCGCCGCGGCCTGGGTGAAGCTGCCGGTGCGGGCCACGGCGTGAAAGGAGCGCAACCACTTGTGGTACTGGTACATGAGGTCTCTCTGTGAGGAAGGCCTGGCTCATTGCCGTGCCCTCAGCGCCGGACGAACAGGGCGACCACCGCGCTGCACACGCAGGCCGTGGTGACCACGATGAAGATCAGCGAAGTATTGCCCGTCGTGTCCAGCATGCGACCGATCAGGGGTTCGGCCAGACCCGCGAAGAGGTAGGAGGAGAAGTTCATGATCCCGGTGGCGGTACCGGCGCGGCGCGCGCCGACCAGGTCCGGGCAGAGCGCCCAGAAGCTCGACGCCGGGCCGTAGACGAAGAAGCCGCAGAGGAACAGCGCGAGCAGGCCGATGCTGCTGTGCGCCGGCAGGCTCCACATCCACAGGCTGGTGAGGGCGCCGAGCGCCATGTAGAGCATGATCGCGCGGTAGCGCTTGCTGCCGAACAGGCGGTCGGACACCCAGCCATTGCTCAGTGCGCCGACGGCCATGCCGACCGGCAGGGCGATGGTGATCCACTTCGGGTCGATGAAGCTCTGGCCCTTCTGCCAGTCGGCGCCGAGGAAGTGCACCGGCACCCAGACGATCAGCCCGTAGCGCGCAGCGTTCTGGAAGCCCAGCGACAGCGCAGCGACCAGCAGGCGCGGGTTCTTCAGCACCGCCAGGTAGCGCTGCGTCGAGCTTTCCTCTTCACCGTGGGTCGCTTCGCTGGAGCGGTCCTCGACATTCGCCACGCCGGTGTCGGCCAGCGGCTCGAAGCCCATGTCCTGCGGGCGTTCCCGTGCCACCAGATAGAACACGATGCCGCCGGCGAGCATCAGCAGCACCGGCAGGCGGAAGATCCAGCGCCACTCCAGGTGCAACACGTCGATCACCACCACCGAGGTGACGTACGACAGCACCGAGGCGCAGCCGGCGGCGAACACGTAGAAGCCGTAGACCTTGCCGCGCTCGGCGGCGCTCCACCAGTTCGACAGCAGGCGGCTGCCCGGCGCCCAGCCCAGGGCCTGGAAGTAGCCGTTGATGCCCCACGGCAGGATCAGGCTGGCGAAGCCGCCGGCGAAACTGGTGACCCAGTTGGCGCCGCAGGACAGCACCGCGCCCAGGCTCATGATGCGCCGGCCGCCGAACTTGTCGGCGAGGTTGCCGTTGATGGCCTGGCCGATGGCGTACATCCAGAGCATGGCGCTGGAGGCCCAGCCGAGGGTTTCCTTGCTCAGGCCGAACTCGGCCTGGATACCGGGGATGGCAAAGCCGAACGTCTGGCGGCCGGTATAGAAGAACAGGTAGCAGAACATCGCGGCGAGCAGCATGCGCCACTGCGCCACGCGGAAGGGCGACACGGATGACTCAAGGCCAGGCAGGGTTTGTGCACGGTTCATGGTTGTTTTCCTTCTTGTTCGCTCGCGCCGGCGCAAGGCTCGGCGTGTCGGCACTCTTCTTCGGTGCAATAGGTTTTCGGTGCAACAGGAAAAGGCGGCAGCCAGGGCCGCCCGGTAAAGGACGACCTCAGGCGGCTTGCGAGCCGATGAAGTTGCGGCCGCGGGCGCCCTGCATGGCGAAGTCGATCATCGCTTCGGCTTCGGCTGCGGTCACCCCGTAGTCGCCGAACTCGGTCTTGACCCCGAGGCGATGGAGGAATTCACGCAGGCGCTTCTGGGCGCCCTCCAGGTCGCTGCCGAAGACGCGTTGCAGCACGCGGTCGCGGTCGGCGTCGCGGCCCCAGGCCAGGCCCAGCACCAGCGGCAGGGTGAACGAGCAGGCGATGCCATGGGGCAGGCCGTGGCGCAGGGTCATCTCGTAGGAGATGGAGTGGGCCAGCGCGGTCTTGGTGTTGGAGAAGGCCATACCGGCCTTCAGCGCGGCCAGCGCCATGCGCGAGCGCAGTTCACGGTTGCCGAGGTCCTGCTGCAGGCGCGGCAGGCAGTCGAGGATGTCTTCGATGGCAGAGATGGCGAAGGTGTCGGAGATCGGGTTGGCGTTGTGGTTCCAGATCGATTCCAGTGCGTGGGACAACGCGTCCAGCCCGGTGGACACGGTGACCCCGGCGGGCACGCTGAGCATCAGGTCCGGGTCGATCAGCGCCACCTGCGGCCAGGTGCAATCCAGGTGCAGGGAGTACTTCTTCTGTTGCTGCGCGTCCCAGATGGTCGCCCAGGGCGTCACTTCGCTGCCGGTGCCGGCGGTGGTCGGCGCGGCGACCAGTGTCTTGTGTCGTGCCGGGACGAAGGGCTTGCCGGCGGCCAGCAGGTCGAGCAGTTCGTCGAAGCGCCCGGACCCGGTGCCGACGACCAGTGCCTTGGCGGTGTCGATGGCGCTGCCGCCGCCGAGGGCGAACACCGTGGTGCAGTCGCCCGCTTCACGCCAGAAGCGCTCGTGCACGTCGCGCAGCCAGGCTACGTCGGGGTTGGGTTGCACGTCGTCGATGACGTAGGCGAGGCGGTCGCCCAGCAGGTGGCGGACGCGTTCGATCAGCCCCAGTTGCGCGGCTTCGGGGAAGGTCACCAGGGCGACCTTGCCTTGGCACAGGTCGGCGATGCGCTCCAGGCTGCCACCGCCGAAAACGGTGGCGACCGGATTGTGGAATCGGGCAGGCATGGGCAGTTCCTTGTTGTTGTTTGAACGTGCGGCCATGCTCCGGGCCTCGTCGGTTTCGTTCCAATCGATTGATCGCAGGTGGGCATCGGCCTGACCGATAACGGCGGGTGCGGACATCTGGCAAAACTCCAGGCATGAGCCTGCCCGGCGCGCGCCCGGGGGCGCACGCGGCAGGGTTGAAGAGGAGGGCGGGTCAGTGCCGGCCGTTGCCCTGGATGGCGTGGCGCAGGCGGTTGGAGAGCAGGTCGGCGAGCACCACCATGACGGTGATGACGAGGATGCAGGTCGCGGTCTCCGGGTACTTGAACAGCTTCAGGCTGCTGACCAGTTCGAAGCCCAGGCCGCCGGCGCCGACCATGCCGAGCACGGTGGCCGAGCGCAGGTTGACCTCGAAGCGGTAGAGCACCACGGCGATCCAGGCCGTGATCACCTGCGGCAGCACGCCGAAGGCGATCACCTGCAACGGCCGTGCGCCGGTGGCCTGCAAGGCTTCGATGGGGCCCTGGTCGATCTCCTCGATGCTCTCGGCGAAGAACTTGCCGAGCATGCCCACGCCGTGCAGCGCCAGGGCCAGTACGCCGGGGAAGGGGCCGAGGCCGACAGCCGAGACGAACACCAGGGCGAGGATCAACTCGTTGATGCTGCGGATGACGTTGAGCAATTGCCGCGTGCCCAGGTACAGCCAGCGGTTGCCGTGCAGGTTGCGCGCGGCGAGGAAGCCCAGCGGCACCGCCAGGACGATGCCCAGCAGCGTGCCCCAGAGGGCGATCTGCAGGGTTTCCAGCGCCGGGCGCCAGAGGCTGGGGAGGATGCTCAGGTCCGGCGGCAGCGAGCGACTGAGGAAGTCGCCGATCTGCGGCAGGCCGCTGGCCAGTTCGCTCCAGCTCAGCTGCGCGCCCTCGGCGCTCCAGTGCAGCAGGTAGATCACCGCCAGAACGGCGGCGCCGGTGGTCAGCCAACCGCGCTTGCTGTGTGGCGTCTCGACCATCCACTGATGGCTTCGCAGGTTCATGCGCCGACTCCTGTGCCGCTGGTGTACACCGCACGAGCCGCCGCCTGGTAGGCGGTCGCCTCGCCGCTCGGGCGTTGCTGGTAGATCCGCTGCAGGGCCGATTCATCCAGTTCCCCGGCGCTGCCGTCGAAGACCACGCGGCCGTTGGCCAGGCCGACGATGCGGTCGCCGAACTCGCGTGCCAGGTCCACCTGGTGCAGGTTGCACACCACGGTGATGCCCAGGGAGCGGGTGGCTTCGCGCAGGTAGTGCATGACCAGCTGCGCGGTCTTCGGGTCGAGGCTCGCCACCGGTTCGTCGGCGAGGATCACCTGCGGCCGCTGGGCCAGCGCGCGGGCGATGCCGACGCGCTGCATCTGCCCGCCGGACAGCGAATCGGTGCGCGCATCGGCCTTGTGTTCCAGCTCCACCCGGCGCAGGCATTCGCGGGCCAGGGCGATGTCTTCGCGGCTGAACAGTTGCAGTACCGAGGCGAGGGTGCCGACGCAGCCCAGGCGCCCGGTGAGCACGTTCTTCAGCACCGACAGGCGCGGCACCACGTTGTGCTGCTGGAAGATCATCGCCACCCGGCGGCGCAGTTCGCGCTGGTCGCGGGGCAGCAGCGCATCGACCCCGGCGACCTGCAGCGTACCGCTGTCGGCCTGCGCCAGGCGGTTCATGCAGCGCAGCAGGGTGGACTTGCCGGCGCCGGACTGGCCGAGGATCACCACGAACTCGCCGGCCTCGATGCGCAGGTCGATCCCGCGCAGCACCGGGTTGTCGCCGTAGCCCTTGGTCAGTTGGGCGACGCGGATCATTTCAGGCTCCGCAGGTCGAGATCGAGCACCTTGGCGGTGTCGCGCACGACGTTGTAGGCGGCGTCGTTGGTGGGCTGGAAGCCGTTGAGTAGGCCCTGGTCGCCCCACGGCACGTCCTTGATCGAGGCGAACGCGGCGACCAGTTTCTTCTGCAGTTCCGGGTCGAGGTTCTTGCGCCAGACCATGGGCGACTCGGGGATGTCGTCGGATGTCCAGACGACCTGGAAGTCATCCTGCTGCACCTGGCCGGCGCTGATCGCGCCGGCGAGGATGCGGTCGGCCACGGCGGCGGCATCCACCTTGCGGTTCTCCACGGCGAGGATGCTGGCGTCGTGGGAGCCGGAGAAGATCACCCGCGAGAACAGCGCCTTCGGGTCATGCCCGGATTGCTCCAGGCCGGCCTTGGGGAACAGGTGGCCGGAGGCCGAGCTGGGGTCGACGAAGGCGAAGGTGTGGCCCTTGAGGTCGTCCAGGCTGCGGATGCCGCTGTCCTTACGGGCGATGATCAGGCTGTGGTAGGCGCTGCTGCCGGTCTTCTTGGTCACCGCCACGGCGAAGGCGTCGGCGCCGGCCACCTGGTTCGCCAGCACGTAGGAGAACGGCCCGAGGTAGGCGACATCCAGCTTGCCGGCGCGCAGGGCTTCGATCACGCCGTTGTAGTCGGTGGCCACGAAAGGCTTCACCGGCATGCCCAGGCGTTCCTGCAGCTGGTCGAGCACCAATTGGCTGCTCTTGATCATCGCCTGGGAATCCTCGGAGGGGATCAGGCCGACGGTGAGGGCGTCCTGCGCCTGGGCAGTCGAGAGCAGGGCGGAGGCGAAGGCGAGCGGCAGCACGGCGAAGCGGAACAGTCTGGTCAGCGAAGTCATGGCGTTACCCGGAGGTTGTGTTCGGTAGCGCCAAAGCTAGGGCTGTCATGTGACAGTCACGCCATCAGATCAATATGGGTTTGCACGCAAATCCATTGATAGGAGCTATGGATGTCCACCGCCCGCCTGCGTACCTTCCTCGCCGTCGCCCGCCACGCCAGCTTCAGCGCCGGCGCACGGGCCATCGGCCTCAGCCAGCCGACGGCGACCACGCAGATCCAGGGCCTGGAGCGCGAGTTCAACGTCGAGCTGTTCCACCGCCGTGGCCGTCGCATCGAGCTGACCGCCGTGGGCCGCGCCTTGCTGCCCATTGCCCAGCAGATGTCGATGCTCGAATCCGAGGCGACCAACCTGCTGCGCGATTCCGGCCAGCTCAATCGCGGCCAGCTGAAGGTCGGCGCGGTGGGGCCGTTCCATGTGATCGAGATGGTCGACCGCTATCGCCGGGACTATCCGCAGATCGACGTATCGATCCGTATCGGCAACTCGGCGTCGGTGCTCGCCGACCTGGAGAACTACGTGACCGATGTCGGCGTGCTGGCCGGGCTGCATGACGATCCCGCCTTCGTCGCCGAGTTGTATGCGCGGCACCCGGTGATCCTCTTCGCCCACGCCGAACACCCCTTTGCCCGCCACGACGCGGTGCCGGTGCAGGCGCTGCAGGGCCAGCCGCTGCTGCGTCGCGAGCAGGGTTCGACCACCCGCGTCGCCCTGGAGCGGGTGCTCGAAGCGGCGGATGTCACACCGCGCATCGCCATGGAGATCGGCAGCCGCGAGGCGCTGCGCGAGGCGGTGATCCGTGGCATCGGCATCGGCGTGGTGTCCGAGGCGGAATACATCGCCGATCCGCGCCTGAAGGCCATCCGCATCATCGGCGACCCGGTGTTCACCGAGACCTACCTGTACTACCTGGCCGAGCGCCGCAGCAGCCAGGTGATCGCCTCCTTCCTGCGCACACTCGCGCGATAGCACAGCCGCCGGGGCGGGCGTAAGGCTTGTCTTGCGGGCCGGGGGCCGGGTTATCCTGCGGGCCCCGTCGCCGTCACGAGACTGTCATGTCGTCCGCTGCCGAGCAGGCGCTGCTGCGCCGCGCCGATCGAGATTCGCGCAACTCCGCCCAGGTGCTCGGCCTGTGCCTGCCCGCCGACGTGCTGCTCTACCTGTTGCTGCCGATGTACGCGGCGGACTTCGGCGTGACCCTGGTGGAAGCGGGCATCCTGCTGGCAGCCAATCGCCTGGTGCGCATCGTCGGCTACGGCTGGGTGGTGCGTTTCTACGCTCGCCATGGCGACCGTGCCGCCTGCAGCCTGGCGGCGCTGGCGACGGCAGCCTGCGCGCTGGCCTCGGCGACGCTCTCCGGGTTTGCCACATTGCTGGTGTTTCGCCTGGTCTGGGGCCTGTGTTTCGCCACCTTCAACCTCAGCACCCAGACCCTCGCCACCGCTGAGGCTCAAGGCGCTGCGCGGCGCGCCGGGCGCTCGCGGGCAACCTTGTCCATCGGGCCGATGCTGGCCCTGCCGCTGGGGGCGGTGATGGCCCAGGCCTTCGGGCCGCGCAGCGTGTTCTTCGTGCTCTGCGTGGCTGCCCTGTGCGGTCTCTGGCGCGCCCGCGCGCTGCCGGCCACGGGGCACGAGATTCCCGTCAGCAGCGGTCGCCGCCTGCGCCTGCCGGACAGCATCGCCACCTGGTCCTTCATCGAAGGCGTGACGCTGGACGGCCTGTTCATCTTCGGCCTGTCGCTCTACGCACAGACCCACCTGGGCGGCACCGGCGTGCTGGTGGCGGGCATCCTGATGGCGGTGCGTTATCTCAGCGAGATGCTCTTCAGCCCCTTCGGCGGGCGACTGGCGGACCGCTTCGGCGCGCTACGCATGCTGGTGATCCTGTCGCTGGCCACCTCGCTGGCGCTGCTGATGTTCGGCAGCTACTGGCTGTTCGTCGGCGCCTTCTTCGTGCTGGTGTTGCGCGCGCTGCAACTGCCGCTGGTGGTGACGCTGGTGGCGCAGCGCAACCCGCAGGCGCGCATCCAGGCGCTGGCCGGCAATGCGGTCTGGCGAGATATCGGCGCCGGGCTCGGGCCGATCCTTGCCGGCGTGCTGCTGCCGCAGGTGCCGGCGATCTGGGCCTACGCCGGAGCGGCGCTGATACTGGCGCTCAGTGCGTTGGGGTGCGCCTGGCGGCGTTGAGCCGGCGAGATGCGCGGATTGTTCAAGCGCCGGTGATGCGGCAACGGGAACACTGGTGATTCCCATTGCACCGGAGTTGCCCCATGCGACACCTCTACGCCCCCGCGTTCTTCTTCGGCTTCATCGGCCTGGCCCTGTACCTGGTCGGTGAAGGCGTTTCGCTGCTCTGTCTGCCGGCGCTGTTGCCGCTGGCGATCCTGCTGGCCTTTGTTGCCGAGCGATTCTGGCCGCATCGAGCGGGCTGGAACGAGAGTCACGGCGATGGCGCCCGCGACCTGATCCATGCGCTGGTCAACGAGACGCTGAACGCGTTGGGCATTGCCGCGATTCCTCTGCTGGCCCTGTGGCTACCGCATTTCGGGTTGTGGCCAAGCGATTGGCCGCTGGTGCTGCAATTGCTGGCGGCGCTGCTGATGGCTGACTTCGGCATCACCCTGGTGCACTACGCCAGCCACCGTTCCGCGCTGCTCTGGCGTCTGCACGCGGTGCACCACAGCGTGACGCGCATGTACGGCTTCAACGGCCTGATGAAGCACCCGCTGCACCAGATGCTCGAAGCCCTGGGCGGCACGCTGCCGCTGCTGTTGCTCGGTGTTCCCGTGGAGGTTGCGGCGTTGCTGGCCTTCGCCATCGCCATCCAGTTGCTGCTGCAGCACAGCAACGTCGACATGCGTATCGGTGTGCTGCGACATGTGTTCGCCTGGGCGCCGTTGCACCGCCTGCATCACCTGAAGTACGGCACTGCGGGCGACGTCAACTTCGCGCTGTTCTTCAGCTTCTGGGATCGCCTGCTGGGTACCGCGCTGTACCTGCCCGGCTATGAGTTGGCAGAGGACGACCTGGGCATCGGCGACCGGCCGGACTACCCGCAGGCGTACTTCGCGCAGCTCGCCGAACCGTTCCGCCGCGCCGATGCAGCGCACCCGCCGGCACCATTGCCGGCAGAGCTGCGCCGTGCGCTAGTCGAGTAGCCGCAGCTTCAGTTGGCGCAGCGTCAGGTCGGCGCGAATGCCGAACTGGCTGCGCACGCTGCGGGAGAAGTGCGCGGAGTCGGCGAAGCCCGCCGCAATGGCGGCGCTGGTCAGGCTGTCGCCGGCCATGGCCAGACGCAGCGCCTGGCGCAGCCGCTGCCAGAGCACCAGGCGACGTACCGATAGCCCCAGTGTGCCGCTGAACAGCCGCTCCAGTTGGCTCAACGATAGCGCGGCTTCTTCGGCCAGTTCCTGGGCGGGCAGGGCACCATCGTCCAGGGCGCGGATGCGTTGCAGGGCCTTGCCCAGGCGCGGGTCGAGTGCACGGCGAGGCAGGGCTTGCAGTTGCGCGGCGAGCGCTGGCAGGTCCGGCCCGGTGGCTCGGCAGACGCGCTCCAGGTCGGCCAGTTCGAAAGCCAGTGGTTCGGCGAAGAGGGTGATGACGGGCTGCTCGCTGGCCTGGATGGCATGGCGCCGGTTCGACGGAATGACCAGCAGCGATCCTCGCTGCGGTTGCTCGTCCACCAGCGCCTGCACCTCGTCTGTGCGAGCCATCAGCAGCTGATGCGCATAGTGCGCGTGTGGGCGGGCGTGGCCGGTGGTGCCGGCGACCAGGCAGAAGTCCGCGCCCAGCCACAGCTCGCCTTGCCAGGCCCGTTCAGTCGGCTGCATGGTGTGCCAGCCATTCTTCGCGGGTCAGCTCCCAGGTTTCCCGCGGCAGCACGCCGCTGACGAAATGGCCTTCGCTGCTGTCGATGCAGCGCATGCCTTCGCGTTCGGAAATGCGCCGCGAGCCCTGGTTGACGATGGCCTTGGGCACCTGCATGAGCGGCCGCTCCAGGGTCAGGAACCAGTAGCGGGTGACCGCTTCGCAGGCCTCGGTCATGTAACCCCGGCCTTGCCACCTCGGCGCGAGCCAGAACCCCCGGTGATTGCCGGGTTGGTCGAAGAGGGAAATGCTGCCGATGGCGTCGCCGGGTGCGCTGGCCAGGCGGATCATCCAGTGCCACTCCTCGCCGCGCGCCATTGCCGGCAGCGCCAGGTCGCGCACGTAGGTCAAGGCACCGTCATCGAGATAGGGCCAGGGCACGCGGCTATCCAGATAACGCACCACCTCCCTGTGCGGGAAAAGGTGCTGGATGGCGTCGGCATCCGCCAGTTGCAGGGGCGTGAGCAGCAGACGCTCGGTACGCAGGGTGGGCAGGCTATCCATGTCGAGGTCCTGTGTGCGGACGAGCAGTCTGCGGCTTTTCGCTCGCCCTTGGCCAGCCGGATGACGCGCCCGGTCCGAATGGTCGGGCGACCCCGCACGGATTTCCTACACTCCCATTCCGGCCGGCGCCTTTGTCCCGGCCCGCTGAAGAGAGGTTGTCATGGCCCGCATTGTCAGAATCCACCAATACGGTGACGCCAGCGTCCTGAAACTGGAGGCGGTGGACGTGCCCGCGCCAGCGGCGGACGAGGTACAGATCGCGGTCAGGGCCTTCGGCCTGAACCGCGCCGAAGTGATGTTCCGCAACCACGCTTACCTGCAGGAAGCCGAGTTCCCCAGCCGCCTGGGCTACGAGGCCGCTGGTGTGGTGAGCGCCGTGGGGAGTGCCGTGAAGAATGTCGAGGTGGGCGATGCGGTGAGCCTGATCCCGCCGCTGGATATCGCCCGCTGGGGCACCTACGGCGAAGTGGCCAACGTGCCGGCGTACCTGGTGGTGAAGCATCCGCAGAACCTCAGCTTCGAACAGGCCGCCGCGTCCTGGATGCAGTACGTCACCGCCTGGGGCGCGCTGGTGGAGCAGGCGAAGCTGTCGAAGGGCGAGTTCGTGCTGGTCACCGCCGCGTCCAGCAGTGTCGGCCTCGCCGCTTTCCAGATCGCCCGCATGGTGGGCGCCACCTCCATTGCCGTCACCCGCACCCAGGCGAAAAAACAGGCGCTGCTGGAGGCGGGTGCCGATCACGTGATCGTCAGCGACGATGAAAGTATCGTCGAGAAGGTCATGGCGCTGACCGACGGGCAGGGCGCCCGCGTGGTGTTCGACCCTATCGGTGGTCCCGGTTTCGAGGTGCTCACCCAGGCCATGGCCCGCGGCGGCATCCTCCTCGAATACGGTGCGCTGAGCCCTGAACCGACGCCGTTCCCGCTGTTCACCGTGCTGGGCAGGAGCCTGACGCTGAAGGGTTACCTGTACGCCGAGATCGTCGCCGACCCGGCGGCGCTGCAGCGCGCCAAGGCATTCATCGTCAAGGGGCTGGAGTCCGGTGCGCTGCGCCCGGTGATCGCGCGGACCTTCCCGCTGGAGCAGATCCAGGACGCCCATCGCTTCCTGGAAGCCAACCAGCAGGTGGGCAAGATAGTCGTCACGGTTTGACGCGGGATGCAAGGTCGCGGGCGCCCGGTATTTTGCTGGC
Source organism: Pseudomonas sp. AU12215 (assembly GCF_001675465.2). Taxonomy (NCBI): domain Bacteria; kingdom Pseudomonadati; phylum Pseudomonadota; class Gammaproteobacteria; order Pseudomonadales; family Pseudomonadaceae; genus Pseudomonas; species Pseudomonas sp. AU12215. Next base: position 25,579 of record NZ_MACM02000014.1, on the reverse strand, counting down.
GGTGATCCACGAGGCCCGAACAGTATCGCCGCCACATCCCCCCGCTGGCTTTGGCGTCCCGGCGCCTGCGCATCGAACACCAGCGCCTTGTCTCGGTCGGCTGGCCCCGTTCAGGCTGCGCTGTGCTGGGCGAAGGCGAGGTGGTAGCCGTTGCAGTCGCGCACGCCGAACTCCCGCGAGCCGTAGGGCATATCCTGCAGGGGCCAGGCGATCTGCGCCTGCTCCTTTACCGCGTCGTAGTAGCGCTGGATGTCGGCCAGTTGCAGGTAGAGGGTGCCGGAACAACCTGCCTCGCTGCCCCACAGGTCCTGCGCGGTGAACAGCAGGCGGCAGTCTTCCAGCTGCACGGTGAGCGTCCCCTCGGCGGAGTCGGTCACGGCAAAGCCGAGTACGTCGCGGTAATGCTCGCGGGTGAGCTCCAGGTCGTGGCAGCGCAGCAGCAGGGTCAGCGGCATGGGAAATCCGGAGGTGGGAGCGAAATCCGGATGATGGCACGGCCTGGGCCGGTCGTCAGCGTGGAATGACCTGCCGGCGGAGAACCAGGGCCGCGGCGAAGTGCAGGTCTGCCCGTGGAGGGCGAGAGGGCTTACTTGCGCAGGACGTAGATGCGTACCCCATCCACGCCGGGGATCACGTTGCAATGGTGGATCTGGGAGAAACCCAGGCGCTGGAATTCACGTTCCAGGGCGCGCGCATTGGCGAAGTCGGGGCCGATGGGGTGCGGGTCCGAGCCGCAGGGGCAGGGCTGTGTGTCGTCGAGCGAATTCGAATGGCCGATGCGGACGAACAGGATCACGCTGTCGCGCGTCACCGGAATCCATTGGTTCAGCAAGCGGACGTTGCGGCTGTTGCAGGCGGTCCGGGGGATTTCCGGCAGCAGCAGGCAATCGACCGAGCCCTTGCGCAGTTCTGCGCCCTCCAGCGGCGCCGGCAGGTCGCGGATCCGCCGTTTCATCGCTTCGGGCAGCTTGCGGTGGGCGTCGGCCAGCGAGTCGCCCGACGGGCAGGTCGCGACGATGATGCGGTTGCTGTGTTCCAGCAGCACGGGCCAGGAGGCGCCGGGCGACTGCGAGACTTCCAGCATCAGGATGGGCTCCTCGGCCATGCGCAGGGCCAGGCGCAGCAGACGCTTCTCCCGCCACTGGCGAATCCGCTGGCAAAGTCCGCCGCCGGACGAACCGCGGGCAGCGGCATCGGTCTGGTGTCGGGAGGAGGGGGTGAACAGGCGCTGGGGATCGTTCATGGATAGGGACTCGTCAGTTACTGTCCATTGTCGAATCGAGCGATCAAGGTCTCGTCAAGGACATGTGAAAAAGACGTGGAGGAGGATTTTTCGTGAGCTGTTGCCCGGGCATTCAGGCGAGCGGTTCCGGATCCTGGACAATTCACGAATCCCGCAGCTTATTTTGACGATTTCTTTTCCTTCCCCCTTGTAGTGTCCCGCCCGGATGCCGGCACCGGCGCCGACTTGCGCCGCGTTGTGCTGCGCAGGAAAGACTTCTACAAGGACACCCCATGCAACTCTTCCGCTCGGCTCCGACGCGCTTCCTGGCGCTGGTCGCCTTGCTCTGGCTGATCGTCTTCTTCCTGACCCGATCGGCCCTCCTGGTCGGCCATCTGCCCGAGGTGGGCGCGGCCCATGTGGCGGTCTTCGCCATTGGCCTGCTCTACGACCTCAGCTTCCTGGTCTACGCCCTGTTGCCGATGGGTGTGGTCCTCCTGCTGATGCCCGCTCGGGTCTGGCGCAGCGCCAGTTGGCGCTGGCTGCTGGCGGCGATGCTGTTCACCAGCGTCTACGTGATGCTCTTCACGGCGGTGGCCGAGTGGCTGTTCTGGGACGAGTTCGGGGTGCGCTTCAACTTCATCGCAGTCGACTACCTGGTGTATTCCGACGAGGTGCTGAACAACATCCTCGAGTCCTATCCCATCGGCCTGTGGCTGAGCATCCTGGCGCTGCTTTCGCTGAGCGTGACCCTCGCGCTGTTCAAGGTCCTGGGTCGCCTGCGTGACGCCGAGGTGCCGCCGCTGTCGCGCCGCCTGCTGGGTTGCGCCGGCCTGGTGGCGATGGCGCTGGCGGCCGGTGTCCTGGTCGACCAGGATGCCCCGCGCGGCCAGGATGGCAATACCTACGCCCGCGAGCTGGCGAGCAACGGGCCGTACCAGTTCTTCGCTGCGTTCCGAAACAACGAGCTGGACTATCCGCAGTTCTACGCGACCCTGCCGCCCGAGCAGGTCACGCAGCGCATCCGTTCGGAACTGGCCGAGCCCAATGCGCGCTTCACCGGCACCGGGCCGATGGACATCCGCCGGAGCATCGCCAGCGAAGGGGCGCCCAAGCGCTACAACATCGTCCTGGTGACCATCGAGAGCCTGAGCGCCAAGTACCTGGGCAGCAACGGCGACGAGCGCGACCTCACGCCCAACCTGGATGAGCTGCGTCGCAACAGCCTCTACTTCAACAACTTCTACGCCACCGGCACCCGTACCGACCGTGGCCTGGAAGCCATCACCCTGTCGATCCCGCCCACCCCGGGTCGCTCCATCGTCAAGCGTGTCGGCCGCGAGAGCGGTTTCGCCAGCCTCGGTCAGCAGTTGAAGAACGTCGGCTATGACGCCGTGTTCCTGTATGGCGGTCGCGGCTATTTCGACAACATGAACGCCTTCTTCGGCGGTAATGGTTATCGCATCGTCGACCAGTCCAGCGTCCAGGAGTCGGACATCCACTTCAAGAACGCCTGGGGCATGAGCGACGAGGATCTCTACGCCCAGGCGATCAAGGTCGCGGACGAAGACCACGCGCGCCAGCAGCCCTTCCTGCTGCAACTGATGACCACCTCGAACCACCGCCCCTACACTTACCCGGCCGATCGCATCGACATCCCCTCGGGCGAGGGGCGTGACGGCGCGGTGAAGTACACCGACTACGCCATCGGCCAGTTCCTCAAGGCGGTGAAGGGCAAGCCTTGGTTCGACAACACCCTGTTCGTGTTCGTCGCCGACCACACCGCGGGCAGCGCCGGCAAGGAAGACCTGCCCGTGGCGAACTACCAGATCCCGCTGTTCATTTACGCGCCCAAGTTGCTGCCGGCCGGGGAACGCCCGGAGCTGGCCAGCCAGCTGGACCTCGCACCGAGCCTGCTGTCGATCCTCAACCTGAGCTACACCTCGACCTTCTACGGCCGCAACCTGATGGTGCCGAACGCCTTGCCACCGCGCGTGGTGATTGGCAACTACCAGCACCTGGGCCTGTTCGACGGCCAGGACCTGGCGATCCTCAGCCCGCGCGGCGAACTGCGCCGGCACAACCAGGCCCTGGGGGCGAGCACGGAAGTGACGGCGCAGGCGGACGACCCGCTGGTGGCGCGTGCGATCAGCTATTACCAGTCGGCCAGCTACAGTTTCACCCATCACCTGCTGGACTGGAAGCCAACGGCAGGGCAGTGAGAGCAGGGCCGTCGTCACGGCCCTGAACCTGCTGCAGGTTGCTGTCAGGTTCCAAGGCGCTCTGCCCTCCAGGGCGCCAGTACTTCCTGCCTTTTTCCTCCCCTGCGGCCACCCTCGGCCGCGCTTTGCTCTCCCTTGAAACTGAAGACCTGCGAGATTCTTTTGTACGTCTGTACAGAAAATTCTTGCATGGCGGATTTCTTGTTGTTAATAATCTGTACGACTGTCCAAAAGTGATTCGATAGAAGTCTCCGGGGCAGTCGCGTTGAGTGGATAAAAACAAACAGAAGACCCCAGGCCCAACTTCGCTTCAGGCCTGTACGGTCGTACAAAACTCAAGTGTCTTGCGAGGTGTGGGATGAAGGAAAAGCAACCTGGGGAGCCATCCTCCGGCGTAACCCGTCGTGACCTGGTGAAAGGGACGATGGGGCTTTTGTGGGCCGGCGTGTTGCTGGGCGGCTTGCCGCTGCCGGCATTCGCCGAGCCGAAGAAGGGCGGGCGACTGGTATTCGGCTTGGCCGGCGCGTCGACCACCGACAGCCTGGATCCGGGCCTGGCCGAAGACGACTTCATGATGCTGCTGAGCCAGGCGCTGCGCGGCAACCTGGTGGAGATCGACAGCAGCGGCAACGCCATTCCCGAACTGGCCGAGTCCTGGGAGTCCTCGCCGGACGCCAGGGTCTGGACCTTCAAGCTGCGCAGTGGCGTGCAGTTCCACAACGGCAAGCCCTTCGTCGCCGATGACGTGGTGGCCACGCTCGACTACCACCGCAAGGACGGCTCCAAGTCCCTGTCCAAATCGATCGTCTCGCAGATCGACGAAGTGAAGGCGGTCGATGACTCGACGGTGCGCGTCAGCCTCAAGGGCGGCAACGCCGACTTTCCCGTGCTGATGAGCGACTACCACCTGAGCATCCTGCCGCGTGGCGCTGACGGCCAGGTGGACTGGCGCTCCGGCGTGGGCACCGGCGGCTACATGCTCAAGGAGTACAACCCCGGTGTCCGTGCCTTCGTAGTGCGCAATCCCAACTACTGGAAGCCGGGCCGGGCGCACGTCGAGGAGGCAGAGCTGATCGCCATCGCCGACTCCGTGGCGCGCCAGAACGCGCTGCTCACCGGCAAGGTCAACGTCATCAACCGCGTGGAGATCAAGACCTTGTCGCTGCTGCAGCGCAGCAACAAGGTACGCATCGCCGAGGTCACCGGCCTGAACCACGCGACCATGCCGATGATCGCCAAGGTCAGCCCGTTCCAGGACAACAACGTGCGCCTGGCGCTCAAGCACGCAGTGGACCGCGAACAGTGGGTGAAGTCGATCCTGCGCGGCCACGGCAGCGTCGGCAACGACCACCCCATCGGCCGCCAGCAGAAGTACTTCAACAGCGAGCTCGCCCAGCGCCAGTACGACCCCGACAAGGCGCGCTTCTACCTCAAGCAGGCCGGGCTGGACAGCCTGGATATCAGCATCAGTGCCGCCGACGCGGCCTTCGCCGGGGCGGTGGATGCCGGCGTGCTGTTCGAGGAAAGCGCGCGCAAGGCCGGCATCAACCTCAAGGTGGTGCGCGAATCCAACGACGGTTACTGGATCAACGTCTGGTCGAAGAAGCCGATGTGCATGTGCTACTGGACCGGCCGCGCCACGCCGGACTGGATCTTCAGCCAGATCTACGCCAGCGGCGCTTCCTGGGGCGACACCCAGTGGAACAACGAGCGCTTCGACAAACTGATGCTGCAGGCCCGCTCCGAGCTCGACGAGGCCCGGCGCAAGGCCATCTACTGGGACATGCAGGCGATGCTGCACGACGAGGGCGCCACCGTGGTACCGATGTTCATGAACCACATCATGGGCATGGGCAACGACGTGGTGACGTCGCCGACCGTGGCCGGCGACATGGCCCTGGACGGCATGCGCGCCATCGAGCGCTGGTCGCTGGCGTGAAGCGGGAGAACGGGATGAGCAACCTCGACTGGCATTCGGTCAGCGCGGACGACACGCGCAGCCTGCGCAACGTCTTCGGCACCTTCATGACCGGTGTCACCATTGTCACCACCCGTGAGGCCGACGGCACGCCGCGCGGCTTCACGGCGAACTCCTTCACCTCGGTGTCGCTGAGTCCGGCGCTGGTGCTGGTGTGCATCGCCAAGAGCGCCGGCAGCCTGGCGGTGTTCAGCGCCGCCGAACGTTTCGCCGTGAACATCCTCGGCGACTGGCAGCGCGAGCTGTCGAACCGCTTCGCCGGGCGCTCGGCGGACAAGTTCGCCGGGGTCGAACTGCTCTCCTGCGAGGCCGACGTGCCGTGTCTGGCCGACAGCCTCAGCGTGCTCAGCTGCCGGCGCCACAGCCTGGTGGAAGCGGGTGACCACGTGATCCTGATCGGCGAGGTGCAGCGCTACCGCAGCAGCGTGGGCAGCCCGCTGGGCTACTTCCGCGGCAGCTACATCGACTTCGCCGAAGGCGCCAAGGCGATCCAGGTGGAGCGTGGCAGCGCACTCAAGGTCGGCTGCCTGATCGCCCGCGACAACGGTGTGCTGCTGGTGCGCGAGCCGGGCCAGGAGCACTGGAGCATCCCCGAGGTGTTCTGGCGGGCCGGGGTGAGCCAGAAGGCGGTCATCGATGAGGTTTTCCGCCGGGTCGGCCTGGTGGGCGAGGTGTCGTTCATCTACTCGATGTTCGAGGAGGCGGGCGACGACTTCACCCGCGTGATTTTTCGCGCGGACGCCAGCGCCGAACTGGCGCTGGCCAGCGACGCCGGGCGGGAAGTGCGTGTCTTCCGTGCCGAAGACGAACCCTGGCTGCTGGTCCGCGGCGACTACTGCATCAGCATGCTCCACCGCTTCTTCAGCGAGCGGCAGGCCGACAGCTTCGGCATCTACTGCGACACCGCCGATGGCGGACGAATCGCCGGCATCGCGGGTAAGCCCGTGCATTGGCTGGACTGGAAACACTAAGACCACCGAGTGGACAACAACATGGAATTCAACCATTTCCTCAGTTCCTACCTGCCCGATCCGGATGCCTCCGGCAAACAGCTCTACGAGCACATGGTCGAGCAGGCCGTGGTGGCGGAAGAGGTCGGCTACGCCGGCATCTCCATCCCCGAACACCACCTGATCAACATCCTGCTGGTGCCCTCGCCGCTGCAGATGGCGGTGAAGATCGCCGCGGTCACCCGGCACATCGAGCTGGCCACCTCCATCGCCGTGCTGCCGATCCGCGACATGCGCGTGTTCGCCGGCGAAGTGGTACAGGCCGATGCCCTGTGCGATGGCCGCCTGGTGCTGGGGGTGGGGCGGGGCGCCTTCAAGTACGAAATCGAGATGCTTGGCGTGCCGATGGCCGAGACCCGCGAGCGCTTCGACGAATCCCTGGCCGTGCTGCAGGCCCTGCTGACGCGCAAGGAAGTGAGCTGGGACGGCAAGTACTACCAGTTCGGCCCGCTGACCGTGATGCCGCGCCCCGAGCGGGAGATTCCGCTGGTGGTGGCGAGCATGGCGCCCGAGGGCATCCAGGCCTGCGCGCGCCAGGGCTTCTCGGTGCAGACCACGCCGCTGAGCGGCGACCACCGGATGCTGCTGGACCAGGTCAACGCCTTCCGCCGTGGCAACGCCGAGGCGAAAGTGAAATCCGCCAGGCGCGCCCGGCTGTCGTTGCAGCGCGCGACCTATCTCGCCCGCGATGAAGCCGACGCCCACGAGAAGCTGCAACTGGCCTACGAGTACTACCGCCGTTTCGACAACGTGTTCACCGGGCCGGGCATCGTCCATGGCGGTGGCATCGAAGCGCTGCCACGCCAGCAGTCCATCGAGGAGCTGGGCAGGAACCTGCTCATCTGCACCCGCGAGCAGATGATCGATCAGCTTTCCGCCTATGCCGAGGCGGGCATCGACGAAGTGATCATGACCGCCAACTTCGGCCAGTCCCAGGAAGACAGCCTGGACATGATGCGGCGCTTCGGCGAGCAGGTCATTCCGCACTTCAGTTCCCGCTCGAACCAACCCAACCTGAACAAGAGGACCGGCTGATGCCCCTGCTTACCGTAGAACTCTTCCCCGGACGCACCCCTGAAAAGAAGCGCGAGCTGATCCAGGCGCTGACCGACACCTACCTCCAGGTCTGCGGCGGCAAGGCCCAGGCGGTCACCATCCTGCTCAAGGAGGTGGACCCGGCCGACTGGGGCGTAGGCGGCCGCAGCTACGCAGAGATCATCGCAGAAGCAAAGGCCCAGGGCTGAGGAGGCGCGTGATGAGCAAGGCAATCGATTGCGCCTATGTGGTGGATGGGCAGGGCCCCGCCCTGGTGATGGTGCACGGCATCGGCGCGCGCAAGACCGGATGGGACAAGGTCACCGAGGCGCTGAAGGACAGCTTCACCTGCATCCGCTACGACCTGCGCGGCCACGGCGAATCGCCGCTGCCGACCGAGGGCTTCGGCCTGGAAGAGCTGGTGGAGGACCTGGAGGCGCTGCGTGCGCGGCTGGGCATCGAGCAGATGCACATCATCGGCCACTCCCTCGGCGGGATGATCGGCCCCGCCTATGCGCACAAGTATCCGCAGCACGTGCTGAGCGTCGGGCTGCTGTCCACTGCGGCATTCCGCTCGCCGCAGGACAGCGAGAACGTGCGCAAGGTGGTCCGCGCCATGGAAGAAAAGGGCATCGGCCCGGTGCTGGATACCCTGACCCAGCGCTGGTTCACCGAGAACTTCTGCGCGGCGCATCCGGAGGTCATCGAGTGGCGCAAGCAGCAGGTGATGGACACGCCGGCCGAGGTGTTCCTCAACGTCTTCCACATCTACGCGGAGACCGAGATGGCGCCCTGGCTGCATGAAGTGAAGCAACCGTGCCTGGTGCTCACCGGCGAGTTCGACGGCGGCTGCAATCCGGGCCTGAACCGGCAGATCGCCGAGGCGTTGCCGCACTCGCAGCTGGTGGTACTGCCGGACCTCAAGCACGCCATCCTGATCGAAGCGAGCGACCAGGTGGTGCCCCACCTGAAAGCCTTCCTGGACAAGGCCTCGCACTAACGCCTGCCGATACGCCGGAGGCGGGTGGGCACTGCCCAACCCTCCCCGTAACCGCCCAGAACCATAAGAACAACAACTGCCCAACCGATCAGCAGGTCGATACCATGGCTCTGATTTATCCCATTCTCTTGCGGCGCATTCTTCTCGGAGCCCTGACCCTGTTGGGCGTCTCCGCACTCATCTTCGCGGCGGTGCAGCTGCTGCCCGGCGACATGGCGCAGAAGCTGCTCGGCCAGTCCGCCACGCCCGAGGCGCTGCATGCCCTGCGCCACGAGCTGGGGCTGGACCAGCCCGCGCTGAGCCGCTACCTGCACTGGCTGCTGGGCAGCCTGCAGGGCGACTTCGGCACCTCGCTGTCCAACGGCCGGGCGGTGTCCGAACTGATCGGCCAGCGCCTGCTGAACACGCTGTTCCTGGCCGGCTACACGGCACTGATCGCGGTGCCGCTGGCGCTGCTGCTGGGGCTGTTCGCGGCGCTCTACAAGGACTCGTTCTATGACCGGGTGGTGAACATCGTCTCCCTGGCGGCGGTGTCGCTGCCGGAGTTCTTCATCGGCTACATCCTGATCCTCTGGCTGGCGGTGAAGCACCCGCTGTTTCCTTCCATCGCAGACGTACCGGCCTCGGCAAGCCTGCTCGAGCACCTGCAGGCGGCCTTCCTGCCGGCGCTCACGCTGACCCTGGTGATCACCGCCCACATGATGCGCATGACGCGCATCGCGGTGCTCGACCTGCTGCAGCTGCCCTACATCGAGATGGCCCGGCTCAAGGGGTTGTCGCGGCTGAAGATCGTCCTGCGCCACGCGCTGCCCAACGCCTGGGCGCCCATCGTCAATGTCATCGCGGTGAACCTCGCTTACCTGATCACCGGCGTGGTGGTGGTCGAGGTGGTGTTCGTCTACCCCGGCCTCGGGCAACTGATGGTTGACTCGGTGATCAAGCGCGACGTCATGGTGGTCCAGGCCTGTTGCTGCATCTTCGCGGTGGTCTACATCGGCATCAATCTGCTCGCCGACGTGCTGTCCATCGTTACCAATCCGCGCCTGCTGCATCGCCAGTGAGGGCGAAACGATGAATGCCTTGATCGCAACCTTCAAGCAGATGACCTGGACCGCCCGCATCGGCCTGCTGATCATCCTTTTCTACACCTTCCTCGCGCTGTTCGGCCCGCTGGTGGCACCCTTCGGCGAGACCGAGATCGTCGGCGGCGAATACGACCCCTGGAGCGCGCAGCACTGGCTGGGCACCGATGCCCTGGGGCGCGACATGCTCTCGCGGGTGATCTTCGCCGCGCGCAACACCATCGGCATCGCGCTGCTGTCCACCGCGCTGGCCTTCTTCATCGGCGGTTCGCTGGGGCTGATCGCCGCTGCCATGGGCGGCTGGGTGGACAACGCGCTGTCACGCCTGGTGGACGTGCTGATGGCGGTGCCGCAGCTGATCTGCGCGCTGCTGTTGCTGACCATCTTCGGCACCAGCATCGCCAACCTGGTGTTCGTCATCGCCCTGGTGGACGCCACGCGTATCTTCCGCCTGGCGCGCTCGGTGTCGCTCAACGTGGTGGTGACCGACTACATGGAAGTTGCCCGGCTGCGCGGCGAAGGGCTGTTCTGGCTGGTGGCGGTGGAACTGCTGCCCAACGTGCGGGCACCGCTGGTGGCGGAATTCGGCCTGCGCTTCTGCTTCGTGTTCCTGACCATTTCCTCGCTGTCGTTCCTCGGCCTGGGGCTGCAACCGCCGCTGGCGGACTGGGGCAGCATGGTCCGCGAGAACGCCTCGCTGATTTCCTTTGGCGACCTGACGCCATTGATCCCCGCCGCCGCCATCGGCGTGCTGGCGATCGCCGTCAACTTCGTTGCCGACTGGTTCCTCGCCCAGCGGCGATGACCGTCCTGCCCACGTATTGTCCGAGGACACGCAGCATGAGCGAACCCCTACTAAAGATTACCGGCCTGCGCATCGAGGCCGGCGGCGCGGACGGCTGGAGCGAGATCGTCCACGGCATCGACCTGCAATTGCAGCGCGGCAGGATACTCGGCCTGGTCGGCGAGTCCGGCGCCGGCAAGTCCACCATCGGCCTCGCCGCCATGGGGTACACCCGCGACGGCTGCCGTATCAGCGGCGGCGAGATTCTCTTCGACGGCATCGACCTGCGCCAGGTGCCCGAAGCGCAGCATCGCGAATTGCTCGGCGCGCGCATCGCCTACGTGGCGCAGTCCGCGGCGGCGAGTTTCAACCCGGCGCACCGACTGATCGACCAGCACTGCGAGAGTGCCCTGGAGCACGGCCTGGCGCCCCGCGAACAGGCGCGCCGGGATGCGGTGGAGCTGTACCGGAAGATTTCCCTGCCCGAGCCCGAGACCATCGGCGAGCGCTATCCGCACCAGGTGTCCGGCGGCCAGTTGCAGCGGATCATGACGGCCATGGCGATGTCCTGCCGGCCGGACCTGATCATCTTCGACGAGCCGACCACGGCACTGGACGTCACCACGCAGATCGACGTCCTGCTGACCATCCGCGAGCTGGTCCGCGAGTTCCAGGTGGCGGCCATCTACATCTCCCACGACCTCGCCGTGGTGGCGCAGATGGCCGACGAGGTGATGGTGCTCAAGGATGGCCACATGGTCGAACGCGGCGACAAGCGCCGGGTGATCGCCGAGCCGCAGGCGGACTACACCCGCTCGCTGTGGGCGGTACGCAACCTCGCGTGTGAGGCGCGTCCGCCGGTGGCCGCCGACCAGCAACCGCTGCTGGAGCTGCGCGGCATCCGCGCCGGCTACGGCAACAAACAGGTGCTCGACGACGTGTCGCTGAAGGTCTTTCCGGGGCGCACGCTGGCCATCGTCGGCGAGTCCGGCTCGGGCAAGTCGACGCTGGGGCGTTGCATCACCGGGGCCTTGCCCAGCCGCGAGGGCAGCATCCTGTTCCAGGGCAGGCCGCTTGCGGGGCATTACGCCAAGCGCAGCCGGGACGAGCTGCGTTCGATCCAGATGATCTACCAGATGGCCGACATCGCGCTGAACCCGCGCCACCGCATCGGTGACATCGTCGGGCGACCACTGCAGTTCTATGGCGGCCTCGATGCTGCCCGGCGCGAAGAACGAACCCGTGAATTGCTCGATGCCGTGGGCCTGGAACCCGGCCGCTTCATGGCCCGGCGGCCGGGCGAACTGTCCGGCGGGCAGAAACAGCGGGTGGGCATTGCCCGCGCCCTGGCGGCGGACCCGGCGGTGATCGTCTGCGACGAGATCACCAGCGCCCTCGACCAGCTTGTCGCGGAGGGCATCCTGCGGCTGATCGACGACCTCAAGCAGCGCCTGGGCATCACCTACCTGTTCATCACCCACGACCTGTCGGTGGTGAAGTCCATCGCCGACGACGTGCTGGTGCTCAAGGCTGGCCGCGTCGTCGATTTCGGCGACAAGCAGCGGGTGTTCACGCCGCCGTGCGACAGCTACGTCACGCGCCTGCTCGACAGCATGCCGCAGATGGACCCGGACTGGCTCGACGGCCTGTCGCAACGGGGCGTTGCCTGAACTCATTTCCGCTCAAGGAGCAAACCATGACCGCAACAACCCTGCAGGACTGGAGCGAGCGCGCGGCAACGCTCGCCATCGAAGGTCGCTGCTTCATCGACGGCGACTACTGCAGCGCGCAGGACCTGCGCACCTTCGACAAGGCCAGCCCGCTCGACGGGCGCCGCCTGGCGGCCATCGCACGAGGTGGCGCAGCTGACATTGAGCGTGCCGTGGCCAGCGCGCGCCGGGTATTCGAGGCCGGGCACTGGTCGCGCATGGCACCGGTGCAGCGCAAGCGCATCCTGATCCGTTTCGCCGATCTGCTGGAAAGCCACGCCGAGGAGCTGGCGCTGCTGGAAACCCTCGACATGGGCAAGCCCATCGCCCACTCCCTGGCCACCGACGTGCCCGGCGCGGCCAATGCCATTCGCTGGTCCGCCGAGGCAATCGACAAGGTCTACGGCGAGATCGCCGCCACCGCCGAGGACCAGCTGGGCCTGGTCACCCGCGAAGCCGTGGGCGTGGTTGGGGTGATAGTGCCGTGGAACTTCCCGCTGCTGATGGCCAGCTGGAAGCTCGGCCCGGCGCTGGCGTGTGGCAACTCCGTGGTGCTCAAGCCGTCCGAGCGCTCGCCGCTGACGGCCATCCGTATCGCTCGGCTGGCCTGCGAGGCGGGCATCCCCGTGGGTGTGTTGAACGTGGTGCCGGGCTATGGCGCCGAGGCCGGTGACGCCCTGTCGCGGCACATGGACGTCGACGCCATCGCCTTCACCGGCTCGACCGGCGTGGCCAAGCGCCTGATGGTCGCCGCCGGGCAGTCCAACCTCAAGCGCGTGTGGACCGAGGCCGGTGGCAAGAGCCCGAACATCGTCTTCGCCGATGCGCCCGAGCTGCGCGCGGCGGCTATCAGTGCCGCCGCCGCCATCGCCTACAACCAGGGCCAGGTCTGCACTGCCGGTTCGCGCCTGCTGGTGCAGGAGTCGGTGCGCGAAGAATTCCTCGAGCATCTGCGTGAAGCACTGGCCGCGTGGACGCCGAACGACGCCCTTGATCCGGCCAGTCGCTATGGCGCGTTGGTCGACAGCCAGCATCTGCAGTTGGTGCAGGGCTACATCGCCAGCGGCCTGGAGGAGGGCGCCCGGCTGGTGGCCGGCAGCGGCGAAAGCGAGGGTTGCTACCTGGCGCCGGTGGTCTTCGATGGCGTGCGCAACGACATGCGTATCGCCCGCGAGGAAATCTTCGGCGCCGTGCTCTCGGTCATCAGCTTCAAGGATGCCGAGGAGGCGGTGGCCATCGCCAACGACACGCCCTACGGCCTGGCGGCGGCCTTGTGGACGTCCAACCTGTCCCGCGCGCACCAGGTTTCGCGTGCGCTGCGGGCCGGCTCGGTGTGGGTCAACCAATACTCGGGCGGCGACATGACCGCGCCCTTCGGCGGCTTCAAGCAGTCCGGCAACGGGCGTGACCGTTCGCTGCATGCCTTCGACAAGTACACCGAACTCAAGGCGACCTGGATCAGGCTCTGAATGAACTAACTTTTGACCATGACGGACACGGGGCGGAATAATCCGCCCCAACTGCCAACCTTGGAATCGGCACGCCATGTCACAACAGAAGGTGGCGCAGCAGAAAGCGGCGCAACAGAAAACGAAAAAGGTCTACGACCCTGAATTGCGCCGCGAGGAGATCATCAAGGCTGCCTTCCTCTGTCTGAGCGAGGAGGGCTACGCCAAGCTGTCCGCGCGCAAGGTGGCGGCGCGCGCCGAGATGGCGCTGGGGCACATCAGCTACCACTTCAAGGACATGAACGAGCTGCTGGTGGAGGCCTACAAATACGCCTCGCACCAGCTCTACGAAGCGACCCGCGCGGGGCTGGTGGCCGAGCCGCGCACGTCCATGGCGCAGTTGGAAGTGTTCCTGCGCAGTGGCTTCACCAGCACCTTTCTCGACCGCAGCTACCTGTCGGTGCGCATCGACCTGTGGTCCGCCTCGCTGTTCCAGGAAGACATCGCCGACACCGAGCGCAAGCTCTACGCCATCTATCGCGAACGCCTGGTGGAAATCCTGCGCAGGATCGCCGAGGAGCGCGAGGTGGGCGCCGAGCGTATCGAGCAGTCGGCTGACGCCATCATGGCCATGCTCGATGGCTTGTGGCTGGACTGGCAGCGTCGGCGCAACATGAAGGCCATCGAGCATGGCATCAGTGCCTGTCTCGATCTGGTGGCGTTCTACATGCCCGAATCCGGGCGCTGAGGCACCGCGCGGAATCTCCTGCCCGGGGACGCGGCAGACGACTCGAACCGCCCCTCAGTGAATCGTCGGGAAGCGTGCCTTGACCAGTTCCCGGGCTTGCCAGGTCATCTGGTCCAGCAGGCGATCGCGTTTCTGCTCGGCCTCGCGCATCGCCTTGCTGCCCTTCTGCTTCACCAGATAGGTGTGGATCTGCCGCACTTCCTTGGACTGGTAGATCGGCGCGAGATCCTGCACCGCGACCATGCCGTCGGAACGCCGGTCGCGGGTGTTCAGCAGCACGTGCGGCCCCTGCGCCGCCAGGATACGGAAGCCCATCGCCTCGAAGACCGGCACCTTGCCCGCCGCGCAGGCCAGTTCCGCGTGGGGGCGATGCTCGAGCATCTTCTGCAGCATGGCGCGGGCGATACCGCGCCGGCGGTGGCTGGCCTGGACGGCGAGGTAGGCCAGGGTGCAGGCCTGGGCGTCATCCTGGCTCGGCAGGTAGAGGGCGAAACCCAGCACCTGCGATGGGTCTTCATCATCCAGGGCGAGGATCAGCCGCGTGGGGCCGTCCGGCGAGCCGTTCATGGCCTGCAGGTACAGGTGCACCTCGAAGCCGATCACGTACTGGTACAGCTGGAACAGCGGGTTGCTCGGCGTCAGCGGCACCGGGCTGACGTCGCTGAAATAGTCCACCACCATCTGCAGCACCTGGCTTTTCAGGGATTCGGGGGGCGAGGTGTCGAGGTTTACGAGGGTGAACATCTGAAGCTGGCTCCGGGCGTGCCCGATCCGGGAGAATCGGCGTGGTGCCCATTGTAACCTCCGCGGGCCTCGAACGATTCCTCCGGTGGGCGCTGGGCGGCAGGCGCTGCGCAGCTTTCCCAGCTATCGCGCGAGGGTCTTGTACAGGGTCACTGCGGCGGCGCTCCGGCGCCCAGGCGTCGAGCTGGAGCTGGTAGCGCTCCTTCCACGCGCGCCACCAGGGCATCGCGCTGGACCTCCCGCCGGTGGAGTTGCGCATGCTCGCCGGACTGTCCGCGCGCCTTGTTTTCTGGCGATTCCGGTCAATGCTCTATCAGCCCGCCAGCGTTCCCGGCAGGCAGGCTGCCGAGCGAGCTTCCCCTGGCTTGATATGCATCAAAGGGATTTCGCTCCGGCCAAGCACACTGGGTCCGATCGGCCGAGGCGCCGCGGGCATTCGTTCCCTGCGATCTCCGGTCCTGTGCATCCATGGCGCATTCCAAGCGAGGAGAAACAACGATGGCAATGATGAAAGCGGCGATCTTCGTGGAACCGGGGCGAATCGAGCTGGCGGACAAACCCATCCCCGAGGTCGGCCCCACCGACGCGCTGATCCGCATCACCACGACCACCATCTGCGGCACCGACGTGCACATCCTCAAGGGCGAGTACCCGGTGGCCAGGGGGCTGACCGTCGGGCACGAACCGGTTGGCGTCATCGAGAAGCTCGGCAGCGCGGTCAAGGGCTACCGCGAGGGCCAGCGGGTCATTGCCGGTGCGATCTGCCCGAATTTCAATTCCTATGCCGCGCAGGATGGCGTGCCCTCGCAGGATGGCAGCTACCTCGTCGAGAGCGGTCGCTGCGCCTGCCACGGCTACAAGGCCACCGCCGGCTGGCGCTTCGGCAACCTGATCGACGGTACCCAGGCCGAGTACGTCCTGGTGCCCGATGCCGAAGGCAACCTCGCGCCGATCCCGGACAGTCTCACCGACGAACAGGTGCTGATGTGCCCCGACATCATGTCCACTGGCTTCAAGGGCGCCGAGAACGCCAATATCCGTATCGGCGACACCGTGGTCGTCTTCGCCCAGGGGCCGATCGGCCTGTGCGCCACCGCTGGCGCCCGCCTGCTGGGTGCCTCGACCATCATCGCGGTGGATGGCAACGCGCACCGGTTGGACATCTCCCGCAGCATGGGGGCCGACGTCACCCTGGACTTCACCAAGTGCGACGTGGTGGAGGAGGTGATGAAGCTCACCGGTGGGCGCGGCGCCGATTCGTCCATCGAATGCCTGGGGCTGCCGAGCACCTTCGAGCAGGCGATGAAGGTACTCAAGCCGGGCGGGACGCTGTCGAGCCTGGGGGTCTACTCCAGCGATGTGCACATCCCGCTCTCGGCGTTTGCCGCCGGCCTGGGTGACCATCGCATCAATACCGCCCTGTGCCCTGGCGGTAAGGAGCGCATGCGCCGCCTGATGAGCATCATCGAGTCGAACCGCGCCGACTTCGGCTCGCTAGTGACGCACCACTATGCGCTCGACGACATCGTCAACGCCTACGACCTGTTCGCCCACCAGCGCGACGGCGTGCTGAAGATCGCCATCAAGCCCTGAGGTGGAGGCAATGGCCTGATGCCGTCCGCAGCAGGTCATTGCCCCGAATGATCCGGCCAATTGCGCAGGGCAGGGCAAATCCAGTATTGTTGAGAACGATTATCATGTTTAACAGTACTGGACGTTCATGGACAGCGAGCGGGCATTCGAACGGGATGTTGAGCGGCTTTACCTTGCCCACCACGGGTGGCTGAAGGGCTGGCTGCGCCGCCGCCTGGGCGAGCACGCCGATGCGGAAGACCTGGCCCATGACACCTTTGTGCGGGTGATGCGCTCGCGCAGCGCCATCGCCGACCTTCGCCAGCCGCTGGCCTACCTCGCCACCATTGCCAACAGCCTGCTGATCAACCGCTGGCGCCGTCAGGCGGTCGAGCGGGCCTACCTCGAAGCGCTGGCCGCGCGTCCCGAAGCGGTGGCGCCGTCCGAGGAAGAACGCCTGCTGCTGATCGAGGCTTTGGTGGAGGTCGATGAACTCCTGCATGGCCTGGCGCCCCAGGTGCGGGAAATCTTCCTGCTGTCGCAGCTCGACGGCCTGACTTACCCGCAGATCGCGTTGCGCCTGGAACTGAGCGTCAACCAGGTGCAGAAGGCGATGAGCAAGGCGTTTGCGGCCTGCTACGCGAGCCGGTTCGAGTGAACGCCATGTCCCGCGAGAGCGATTCCCGGCCCATCTCCAGCAGCATCCGCGACCAGGCGATTGCCTGGTTCACCCTGGCCCAGTCGGGCTGCATGAGCGATGCCGAGCAGCGCCAGTTGCTGGTCTGGCGCGAGGCCAGCAGCGAGCACGAGCGCGCCTGGCAGCGCCTGAGCAGCATTCCGCTCGGCCTGCAGCGTCACGCCGGCGCACTGGCTGACCCGATGGCGCGGCAGCTGGCCGGTCGCCGCCACTACAACGAGATGGACCGGCGCAAGGCGCTCAAGGTGCTGGTCGGTTTCGGCCTGCTCGGCGGGCTTGCCTGGCAGGGCCGCGACACGCAGTGGGTGCAGGGCGCCATGGCGGACTACCGCACCGACGTCGGCGAGCGAACGCCGCGCACGCTGCCCGATGGCACGCGCCTGTGGCTCAACACCGCAACCGCGGTCGACCTGCGTTACACCGACAGCGCTCGCGAACTGCGCCTGCGCTACGGCGAAATCGAGATTCTCACCGCCCGCGATGGCGCGGGGCGGCCGTTCCGGGTTGTCAGCGGCGACGCAGTGTTGCAGCCGTTGGGCACGCGCTTCCGCGTCCGCAGGGACGAAGGCGGGCGCGGCACCTTGCTGGCCGTCACTCAGGGGCGGGTCGCTGCCAGTTCGCGGGCCGGCGGCGAGGCGAGGGTGATCGAGGCGGGGTCGCAAGCTCGCATCGATGCGGCTGGCGTCGGCGCTCCGCAGGTGCTGGAAGCGAATGGCGGTGCCTGGGTCGATGGCTATCTGGTGGCCGAGCGCATGCGCCTTGGGGATTTTCTCGCCGAGCTGGACCGCTATCGCCCCGGGCTGCTGCGCTGCGATCCGGCGGTCGCCGGTATTCGCCTGAGCGGCTCTTATCCGCTGGCCGATACCGACCGGGTGCTGGCCATGCTGCAGGACAGCCTGCCGGTGACGGTCCAGCGGCGCACCCGCTACTGGGTGACCGTGGGCTCGCGCTAGGGAAAGAAGCCCAGCGCTACGGAAAATCGCAGACGAGCGCCGCAGAAAAACACCAATGAAAATAATTCTCGAAAAGTCGGCAGGTTTTCGTTTCTCGCTTGGCCTAGGGAGAAATCCCTGCTCGCTCACGCGGGCCCACAACGAGAAACGGACCCTCTGCCCATGACGCTTCACCCCATCGCCCGCGCCCTGCGCCAGTCGCTCGGCCTTGCCCTGCTGTCCTGTTCCACGCTGGCCCTGCTGCCGATGTCGCCGGCACAGGCCGAATCCGCGGTCACGCGGACCCAGCACTACGCCATTCCCGCCGGCCCGCTGGATCAGGTGCTCGGCGATTTCGGCCGCAGTGCCGGCATTCCCATCTCGGTGAACGCCGGCCTGACCGAGGGCAAGCGCAGCGCCGGGCTCAATGGCGAGTACAGCATCGAAGACGGATTTGCCCGCATCCTGTCTGGCACGCAACTGACAGTGCGCCGCCTGGAAAACGGCGGCTACGGCCTGGTGCCGACGCCGTCGGATGCGGTGCTGGAGATGGATTCCACCACGGTGTCCAGCCAGGTGCTGGACGCGACCACCGAGGGCACCAATTCCTATTCGGCCCGCGCGGTGACCATCGGCAAGGGCGCGCACTCCCTGCGCGAGACCCCGCAGTCGGTGACGGTGCTGACCCGTCGCTACATGGACGACCAGAACGTCACTACCATCGAACAGGCGATGGAGAAGACGCCGGGCATCGCCGTCTACGAGTCGCCCATGGGCGGCAAGTACTTCTACTCCCGCGGCTTCATGATGCAGGGCCAGTACCAGTACGACGGCGTGCCGCTGGATGTCGGCGGCGAGTACGTCCAGGCCAACAGCTTCTCCGGCGATATGGCCTTCTACGACCGGGTCGAGGTGCTCAAGGGCGCGGCGGGCATGCTGAAGGGCTCGGGCAGCTCCACCGGCGGTGTCAATTTCGTCCGCAAGCGGGGCCAGAGCGTGCCGGAGACCAAGCTGTCGCTCTCGGCCGGCTCCTGGGACAACTACCGCGGCCAGGTGGATACCGGCGGCCCGCTCAACGAGTCCGGCACGCTGCGCGGGCGGACAGTCGTGGCACTGCAGGACCGCCAGTATTTTTACGATGTCGGCAAGCGCAATGACCAGATTCTCTACGGCGCGCTGGACTACGACGTGACCCCGGATACCACCGTGGGCCTGGGCGTTGCCTACGAGAAGCTGGATGCGACTCCGTGCTGGCACGGCCTGCCGCGCTACAGCAACGGCAAGGACCTGAAGCTCAGCCGCTCGACCTGCCTGGGCGCTACCTGGAACAACTGGGAAAGCGAGCGCACCACGGTATTCGCCGACCTGTCCCAGCAGTTGAACGAGGACTGGGCCTTCAAGTTCGCCGGCGTCTGGACCCACAACGACCAGGACATCAAGTACGCTCTGTCCGAGACCTCGGGCGGTGTTGCATCGGGCGCGACCTCGGCGCCTTCCTCGGTGTATTCCGGGCTGTTCGACTACGACCAGACCGACTACGGCTTCGATGCCTACCTGGACGGAAAAATCGAGGCCTTCGGCCTGCAGCATGAGCTGACCGTCGGCGCCAACGCCAGCCGCGCCAGGACCCACGATCACTACGCGCTGATCAACATGACCAGCCTGCTGGGTACCTCGCAGGATCCGTTCCATCCCAACTCGCACATTCCCGAGCCGGCGGATGATTTCTACGCGCCCAACTCCTACCGCGGCGGCCCGGTACCCACCAACTCGGACACCCGCCAGTTCGGCACCTACGCCACCCTTCGCCTGAAGCTGGCCGAGCCTTTGACCGCGGTCCTGGGGTCGCGCGTCAGCTGGTACCGCAACAGCCGAGACTCCTACACTCAGGCCTGGGATTACTGGCAGCACGACCGCAGCCAGGAGAACGGCCAGGTCACGCCGTTCGCGGCACTGATCTACGACCTCAACGATGAGTGGTCCGTCTACACCAGCTACGCGGATATCTTCCAGCCGCAAAGCACCTACACCGACGAATCCGGCAGCCCGCTGCAACCCAAGACCGGCGCCAGCTACGAGCTGGGCATCAAGGGCGAGCTGCTGGAGGGCCGGGTCAACACCGCCTTCAACCTGTTCCGTACGGTGGAGGAACACCGCGCCGAGGCGGACTACGACACGGCCTGTGCCGGCTCATCCGACGGCTACTGCTACACCGATGTGGGCAAGGTGCGCGCCCAGGGCTTCGAGGCGGAAATCAGCGGCGAGGTCATCGATCGCCTGCAACTGCTGGCCGGCTACACCTACACCCAGACCAAGTACCTCAAGAGCGCCGAGGAAAATCCGCAGGAACCGACCTTCACCACCACCTACTTCCCGCGCCACCTGTTCCGCGCCTGGGCCGACTATCGACTGGCCGGCGAGCTGGACCGCTGGAGCCTGGGGGCGGGCGTGACGGCGCAGAGCGACACCTCCGTGCACAGCGGCAAGGTCACCTCGGTGCAATCGGACTATGCCATCTACAGCGGCCGCCTGGGCTATCGCATCGACGATCACTGGACGGTCGCGCTCAACGGCAACAACCTGTTCGACAAGAAGTACTACCAGAGCGTCGGTGCCGTTTCCTGGGGCAACTTCTACGGCGAGCCGCGCAACTTCATGGTGACCCTGCAAGGCGCGTTCTGACGCCGATTGGCCTGCGCACTGCCGCCGCGAAGATGCCGTTGATGCCAATCACGGCCTCTTCGTTGGGCGCCCCGGCAAGCAGTTGCTGCCTGGCGAGCTTCTCCATGGCCGCAGGGCCAACGCTTTGGCCGCCACGGAGATGGGGCGAGCGGCACATCGCGCGCGGGCCTGCGGCTACTCAACAGACGAAGTGGCACAGGGCTTTCGAGCGTCAAGTGGTCTGGATCACCGGAGCTTCCTCCGGCATTGGCGAGGCCCTGGCCGGCCTGCTGTTGCAACAGGGCGCGCGCGTCATCCTCTCCGGCCGGCGCGAGGCAGCGCTGCAGGCTGTCGCCGAGCAGGCGCCGCAGCGCTCCCTGGTACTGCCTTTCGAGAGCGCGCCCGGTCGCTCAGGGCAGACGGCAACTGGCGGTCGTCAGCTCGGCAGCAGGCAGGGTCGGCGCTCCGCTGTGCACCGGCTACCGTGGCGCCAAGCACGCCGTGATCGGCTACTTCGAAGCCTTGTGCGCAGAGGTTGAACACACCCATGGCATCCGTGTCAGCGTGATCCTGCCCGGTTCGGTGCGCACCTGCGTGGCAGTCAATGTGCTCGGTGTACGCGGTGCCCGCCGCGGCCGCTCCGACGTCAATATCGACAATGGCATGTCCGCCGAGGAAGCTGCGCGGCGCATCGTCGATGGGCGAGCGGCCGGTCAGCGCAGCATCGAAGTGGCGGAAGGCACCGAGAAGCTCGTCCTGTACCTGCGGGGCACCGATCCCGGAGCGGCTGTTCACGCTCACCGCCGCTGACGGCGCCCGCCTGGCCGAAGAGCGTGCCCGCAACGGCAATGCCGATATCGACCCCGGAGCGGTGCAGCGCCTGGACAGCCGAGGGCCGCTGCTGGAAAGAAACGACCAGGTTTGTGCCTGCTGAGTGGCGGCCACTGGCCGATAGCAGCCGCCAGTGAGAGGCAGCTTCCGGCCAGGGAGGGTTATCGAAGGTACTCACTTGTAGAGCGACTGACGCCATCTAGACTCCGTAATCCATGGAGCCCGGAATGTTGAGCGTGTGCGTCATCTGGACGCCCACCGCAGTTCACAGGTTCGCCTCCTTAGCGCATTCCCAACGCAAGGAAGTCGACGATGCCACACCCGCTGAAACTGCTGCCTATCGCTGTCCTGAGCCTTTCCATTGGCGTGCCGCTGCTGCATGCCGCCGAGCAGTCGCCCGTCGCGCAGGTTACCCAGCCCGCTACGGGTGTAGTGATACATCCCGAGTACGCCAAGGCCATTGCGCGCATGGCCTACCTCTGGGGCTGGCCGATGGTGAACATGCTCAATCGCAATGACACCATCACCAAGGCGCCGCACCCCGGCCTGCTGGGGGGCATCCTGCCGGTGGCTCCGCGAGGCCAGCTGGGCATGTTGCACGACTACATCACCCCGGCGGAAACCTTCGTCACCTGCCCGAACCAGGACGTGGTCTACGGCTTGGGCTTCTTCTCCCTGGACGAGGAACCGGTGATCGTCCAGGTGCCGGATTTCGGCGACCGGTTCTGGGTCTACTCGATTTATGACCAGCGCACGGACCAGGTCGGCGAACTGGGCAAACCCTACGGCAGCAAGCCGGGCTTCTACCTGCTGGTGGGGCCGAACTGGAAGGGTGAGAAGCCCGAGGGCGTGGAGGCGATCATCCGCAGCCCCACGGCGCTGACCAACGCCATCCCGCGCATCTTCATGGACGATACTGCCGAGGACCGTGCGGCGATCCAGGAAAAACTCAACCAGATCGCCTTCTACCCGTTGAAGGACTTCGACGGGAAGATGAAGAGCATCGATTGGAAGAACACCCCGGACATCCCCAACCCCAACGCGGCCAAGGCCAGTGGCGGGGAAACCAAGTGGGTGATCCCGGAGAAATTCTTCGACCAGTTCCCCAAGGTGCTGGAGATGGTACCGCCGCTGCCGGGTGAAGAGGCGCTCTACGGCCAGTTCCGCCTGCTGATGGACGCAGCCGCCAAGGACCCGGAGCTGAAGAAGCTGCTGGTGCAGACGGCGGTGGAGAGCGAGAAGGAAATCATCAAGCCGTTCTTCGAGTGGAAGCACAACGGACGCCCGGCGGGGAACGGCTGGAACCGCTCGACCAACAACGCGCAGTTCGGTATCGATTACTTCAACCGCACCGGTACGGCGAAGTCGAACATGTTCGACAACCGTCCCACCGAGACCCAGTACTTCTATACCGATTTCGACAAGACCGGCGCCCCGCTCAACGGCGCGCACAGCTACGAAGTGACCTTCGCCGCCGGCCAGGAACCCCCGGTGAACGGCTTCTGGTCGCTGACGCTGTACAACGAGAAGCACCTGTTCAGCACCAACAAGCTCAACCGCTATTCCCTGGGCACCAAGAACAAGGACCTCAAGCGCAATGCCGATGGTTCGCTGACCATCCATATCGGCCCGACCTCGCCCGGTAAGGACCAGGAGAGCAACTGGCTGCCTTCGCCCAAGGAGCCGATCTCGCTGTACATCCGCTCGTACTGGGGCAAGGAACCGATCCTCGATGGCAGCTGGCAACCGCCGGTGATCAAGAAGATCAAGTAAGCCGTCCGCTGTATTTCTCCCCGGCGGTGCGACGAGCACCGCCGCTCACCTTCAGGAGACTGATCCATGGGTTCCATGCACCGAGTATTCGCGCTATCCGCGCTGGCCGCTTCGCTCATGTATTTACCGGTGGTACAGGCGGCGGATCAGGCACCTGCTTCGCCGCTGATCAAGCAGATCAACAATGGCAACTGGCTCGATCCGAAGGAGGCCGAAGACCTGCGCGACGAGCTGTACTACCAGCGCGCGGTATTCGCCTACATGACCATGCTGCCGGCGCTCAATACCATCGGCATGAAGGACGGTTCCGAGAAGGCCTTCGGCGCCGGCTACAACGTGCTGCCGATCTGGAAGCAGCGCATGGACGCGCGGACCATGGTGCCCACGCCGAACGCCGACGTGATCTATTCGATGAGCTACCTGGACCTGAAACAGACCGGGCCGCTGGTGGTGAAGGCGCCGGCCAACGTCATCGGCATGTTCACCGATTTCTTCCAGCGCACCCTGACGGACGTCGGCGCGGTGGGGCCGGACCGCGCGCGGGGCGGCCTGTACCTGCTGCTGCCGCCGGACTACAACGGCCCGGTGCCGGGCGGCTATTTCGCCGTCAAGTCACGCACCTACAACGTCTTCCTGTTCTTCCGCACCATCATGGCCAAGGGTGACGGCAAGCCTGACCCGGCACCGGCGGTGAAGAATGCCGAGCTGACCCGCGTCTATCC
The DNA here is from genome assembly GCF_001675465.2 of Pseudomonas sp. AU12215. Taxonomy (NCBI): domain Bacteria; kingdom Pseudomonadati; phylum Pseudomonadota; class Gammaproteobacteria; order Pseudomonadales; family Pseudomonadaceae; genus Pseudomonas; species Pseudomonas sp. AU12215. The sequence continues at coordinate 1,409 of NZ_MACM02000014.1, read as the reverse complement.
GCTATTCACGGTGGAGAAGGACGTCAAACCCATGGAGTTCCCGGATGCCAGCGGCAAGGCGCTGAACATGATGTACCCGGTGGACAACAGCTACTGGGCCAAGCTCAAGGCGTTCGTCGACTACGAGCCGGTCGAGGCCATCGACCCCGAGCTGCGCGGTGTGCTGGCGTCCATCGGCATCATCAAGGGCGAACCGTTCAAGCCCACGGCGAAGCAGGAAGAGTTGCTGAAGAAGGCCGTGGAGACTGCGCCGAAGATGATCCTCGCCAACCGCCAGCTGGGCCGCGACGACAAGCGCAACCTCTACTACAAGGACCGCCAGTACGAGAACACCTGGGCCGGCGGCACCAACGACTGGATGCAGGACAGCTACCTGGACGTGAGCCAGCGCGCCAACTTCTTCCAGTTCGCCTACTCCTCCGCGCCGGCGATGGTCATGCACACTACGGGCGCCGGCTCGAAATACCCCTTCACCGGCCGCGACAAGGATGGCAAGTTCCTCGAAGGCGGCAGCACCTACAAGCTGCGCCTGCCGCCCAATCCGCCGGCTGCGCTGTTCTGGGCCGTGACGGCCTACAACATCACCGACGGCACCATGCCCGAAACCAAGCAGCTGCTGCCGTCCACCAACGGCTACTACGACATCCCCAAGCAGCAGGACGGCTCCATCGAAATCTGGTTCGGCCCGGAGAAGCCGGCTGATGTGGCCGACGCGGCCTTCATCCAGACCATTCCTGGGCGTAACTTCCTCGTGGCCCTGCGCCTGTACGGCAGCGAAGATGCGTTCTACGACCAGACGTGGAAACCGGATGATGTGGTGAAGGTGAAGTAAGGCGCTTGGACACGCTGGCGGGACAACTCCGTCAGCTTCTGGCCGATGGCTCCCTATCCGATTGGTTGGAACCTGCCTGATGTGGCCAGCATATTTCTTTTCGTTATTCCCATGTCGGCTTTTTCTGGTTCCAGTCTCACAGAACTGAGTTCCTTGTTTCGACTGCAATATTCCTTCTGCTTACGCAGGGTTTTGTGCGTTGCACGAGGTGATAGAACTCTCAGTCCATGGTGGATAGTCTCAAGCCTGTCTCCGATTTAAGTGGAAGCTTGGACAGGAATCGACGCCAGAGTCCAATTGAAGAAACATCATGCGTTTTCAGTTGAGATTTTCCCCACGCTGATGCCGAGGTCATATCGCCCACGATGGATGGGAAAATTTTTCTGCCAGGAAATTTATGAAAGCTCTTACCTTCGCCGGAAGATGTTTTCGGCTGGGGTATACCGCGTAAACCCCGAGCTCGACAGATTTATACTCCGGGCGGTTGCAGAAGCTGAGTGCAACACGGTTACTGGATTGAAGCAGGTGCATCATGCTGCAACGCCACTACCTCTGTCATGACCTCAATCGGGCATTT
>NZ_MACM02000013.1:0-74160 GCF_001675465.2 Pseudomonas sp. AU12215 | reverse complement strand
ATTTTGCCTCGGGCTTCCTTCAGATTCGCAGTCGCCCGCGACACCCTTGCCTCCGGCTAACACTTCACCTTGCCGGGTGTGTAGAGGACTTTCACCTCCGAGTCGCCAGGTTCGCCACCACGGTGAACCCGACAGCGCCAGTCACGGCGCTACGCGCCATGCCTGGCGCACCACAAAAAAAGCCCCGGCAATGCCGGGGCTTTTAGGTAGATAGTCCTTAACTAGTTGTTGTGCCTAATCACCATGACGTCATCAGTGCTTGATCCAACGTTAACCATCCGAATGTCTGCGAGTTGCCCGCCACTGCCGTCATCATGCAGACCTGCTTGAGTCAGTGCCTTGAACATGCCATCACGAAGCTCAGGATCCATGTTCTGGGATTCGGCATATGCGTTCCACTTCTCACGGGTCTCGCCACTCCAAACCTCACCCATTCTAGCGGAAGCAAACACCTCGGCTTGTGCTTCGTTTAGGTTGTAGCCCAGTCCTTCCTGGTGATATGTCTCGCGGTCATGCATCCCAGAGGAAACCTTGTTCCACATAGCGGAAACTGCGCCAAAACTCGTCTCGCCATACGTATAGGACCCGTTACCCAGACCGCGCAACCTGTTTTCTGCTTGGTCAACCTGAGGTTTTGCGGTGTCGCGGGCATAAACCTGGGCGTCGTTCTCCACGACCTTGTTTTTATTCTCGTACCGATCTTGGAGATTGAGCCCGTCAATCGCACTGTCACGCTCGGTTGCTACGCGACCATGTACGCCATGATCGGAAGCCATCGAACCAGCACCTGCAGCACGGTCTTCAACGCCCTGAACGTTTGCACCACGCAGATTGCTATTTTCGTTCGGGTTGATGTCCGCACCACCTAAAAGATCAAAGCGACCATTCTCTGCAAGCGTTTGAATAGCAGCGGCAGTTTCACGTCGGGACGGATCAAGAATCGAATCAAAAACGGCATAGTTCTGAGCGTTCCGCTCACCATACTCATTTCGAGCTGCATCAACCAATGCCGCGGATTGTCCGCGCTGCATCATCATGCCGGCGAAGGTATCAACGTTATACTTACCGTCATACCCAAACTGATCTTGAAGCGATTGCGCTCGCTGATAGCTTTCTTGGTCCGACATCGTTTTAGAGGCAGTTTGACTAAGTGTTTTAGTGTCGGTCTCACTAAGTACGGCAGACTCACCAGACTGGAAGTTTTTAGCAACATCGTAGCCTTTGGCACTGTCCAGTCCATTTTTAACAGACTGATCAAGTCCAACGCTCTTTGCAAAGTCCAAGGCATCACTAAGCGTTCGCTTATCGTTACGGTTCTGTTGGCTTGTCATATTGCCTTTTGCCCCAGCATCGATAGAAGCAGAGGGCCCGCCACCTCCGCCGGCAGAAGCTTTACCATTAACTCCAGCCGAGGTTGCGATTGAGGCAACAGTCGCATCAATAAGGTCAGAACCAAATCCAGCCTTTTTCATCGCATCGATGCCAGTCTGATAGCTGGTGCTATTCGACAACCCAAAAGTGCTGGACATGCTTTGCCCAACCCGAGCAGCGTCTGCAATCGAAGAGCTATTTTGGTATGCATTCCCAAATGCAGACGACATTTGCTCACTAAACTGCTGGGAGCTTTGCTCCGCAGTGGCTCGTGTGGATTGAACACTGTCGGAGAGCGTCTTACCGAAACTCACATTGCCACGGGTTGCATCAGAGCCCGCGAGGATAGTCCCTTTGTTAAGATCGTTGGTTGCGATAGGGCTAACGTCCAGGGCAGCTCCAACTTTCATCGGATCTGGTGCCACCATGTTTTCGTTGATTGTGTCACCACCACTCAGTCGGCTTGCAATACCACTAGCCGCTACAGATGTGCCGTATACAAGGAATAGACTAAGTGCCGGCACTGAAGACGCCATAAGCCCAGCGGTACCAATGAGACTCTCGATAACAGGCTGCATTGCAATCAGACCTTGGAAAGATATCCCTTGGCCGATATCGCCAGACGCCAAAGAAGCCTCGACTACCGCGGATATTTTGTCAGCACCATATGACAGGATGTATAGGTTAATGATGGACAACATCGGCATCCAAAGCATCATCCATACAAGAATCAATAGGTACTTAGAGATCAACCCAATACCAAACCCACCAAGCACCATTACGAATGCCATGAGCGGAGTAATTGCGTAGATAAAACCTTCAAAGAAAGTCATGAACGGACGCACGTACTGAGTGAACTTTGACCCTTCGGCTGCCCACTGAGTGTTCGTTTTCATCATGCTGTCATTCATCATGATCGCCGCGGCGCCCTGAAGCTCTTCAATAGCTTTCTCGCCTGGCGCTCTCTGAAGTACAGGGAGTAGGCTGCTAGCAATTGCAAAAGTTCGAGTATTCGTCGCGATCAAGCCTAGCCCATAAAGACTGTTACTAAGACGAGCCTCCATAGAGGCGTAGTCTGGTGCTGGCTTCCCGAGCTTCTTGAAACCAATGCGGCCAACGTCTTCAATGATTCCGTCCGCCTTAGGTTGGGTCATACCCATCAATTCATTGTGCGCTGCGGAGCAAGTCAAAGTTCGACCTTCAGGGCTAGACCCATCATAAATCAATGTGTAATACACACTTGATTCAAATTTGAGTCCTCGCAAAGGATCTGAATCGCGCATCATATTTTGTATGGCTCGCGCATCAGAACCGTACCCAGTGAAAGTGCACTCCTTCATGTAGTTAGTCCAGGAGGCGACCAGATTCTGGTTGCCGCCATCCTCAACAAAGGAAGGGATAGACATAATGTTCATTGAGATAGAGCGGAACTTTTGGAGAGTCTCCAGCGGATCGACAAACCCATAGCTCGTCATTCCAGGCGTGGAAAACGCTTGCTCAAAGGTATTGGTGATGTCATAGCCCAAATTAGACACGATCGAGCCTACAGCAACCGGGCCAAGCGGAACGTTATCAACAACGGCAACATCACCTGTGTAAACGTCCTCGACAAGAACAGTAACCTGCGGACCAAAGGCAGCAAGATAAAGAATCAGGCACACGCCTACTTTTTGAAACTGAATACCCGTATTGTTGAAGACAGCCTGAAAGCCGAGAATAAAAACTCCGATCAGTAAGCCAATTTTGGCAAGGTCTTCAATCTTGCCTGAACCCGAAATCATGGCTACTGAGTTAAGAATCTCTTCCAGATAGGCCGCGGAGCCAATAGAGTAAATTGTAAAGTCCATATCACTCTCCGCCTACAGGTGCTGCTGGCCCAACGGCCAGGAAACTCGTTGATGGCATAATCTGAAGCTTATTTTGGTAGTCGGCAAAAACAGCGTTAGAATTTCCGTAGTCCTGCAGTACAGCGGCGTAGTCTTCATTTACACGTTGACGTGCATCTTTAATAAAGGTCACCGCTTCTGGACCTTGGAGATCAGCCATCTTCGCGTTTTTCATACTGGCTTCAGCTGCGGCGATATACGATCGGACTAACGATGCAACTGCATCACGCGCAATCAGTCTTGCATGCTCCTGGACAAATCCCTGGGCGATTGACTGACTGCGTTGCGAGAGTCTTTGGATCATTGCGGAAAATCCGGTTTGCTGCAGAGATGAAATAACCTCTACCTCAGTCGAGGTAAAACTCCCCGTGTTGGTGGCCCACTTGTAGATGATTCCTGGCCCGCCATCACCACCGTTAAAGGCCTTGACTATTTTTGAAGCCAATCCATCAAAACTGATGTCCTTAATGTCCGGATCGGCACAATAATCTTGATCTGATGAGCAGTCATAGATCTTGATATTCTCATCCTTACGCCCCTCAATGATGTCTTTGAGGGTTATTGTCAGGGGCGGCAGGTAATTAATGTTTCGGGTTTGACCTTTTCCATCTTCAGCATTAGCAAGGTCGCCAATAACAGCGGACCCTACTAGAGAAAGAATCAACTCTTCAGTCTGATTGGACCCATACTGGAAAGTGGATTTAATGCTATTAGCCCGCATAGCACACCAGAGCACGTTACCGAAGTCTTTACAGATCGTCGCGTTACCTGCTTTTGCCTGTTCCGTCTTAGGGTTGCTACCTACTAAGTTGGAGGGCTTGAGTTGCGAGAAAACGTCACCAATACCCTTGGTAACGTTTTCTGTTGAAGCGTTCATATCGGTTTTCGCATCGAAGGCCGAGAAAGCCTCAGTAACAAGGCCTTGAGCTAACTGACAAGAGTTGGACATCAAAGAGTTGATGTCCTGCATCACTTCTTGCAAATTTTGGATTACGTTATGGACTGTTGGGCCCATTGCGTTCAGCGCTAATTTAAACGCATAGCCCGAGGCAACACCTACAGCGTTAGCCGCTACAGAGCGCAGTGACTGAACAAACTGCTGTGCATTGATAAAGCTGAAAGACCCCGCGAACATATCAATGCCGCCGCAACCGGCCTGGAAAGACGGGGGACGGAAAGATACCAGTGGGTCAGTGGCAATCTTGTTCCGTACCCGCATAGATCCGCCTGCGATTACCCCGCGAGTAGCGGTTTCAAAATAACCGCCACCCGTTGTATTCGACATGGACTCGAACATCGAATCCATTTGCGACTGAATGTTTGCGGATGAGATGCTCGGCATCAAGGCGAAGACTGTGGCGAATCCGATAGCCAGAGTTACCCGGTTCGGCATAATTTTTCTGGCCATCTTATTTACCCTCCATATTCTTTTTTGCAAGCTGAGTGCGCATGTACTCGATCAAGGCATCCGGATCCTTAAGCATCTCTTCCGAAATGCCTTCGGCATCTTCCATAGAAAGGAGCCCTGTATCGTTAACCGGCTGAGTTGAAGCGAAGGTCTTTTGATCAATTACATTTGCATCCTTGGCAGCAATCAGAATGCGGTTGTAAAGGACATCCAGTGTGATGGCGCCGTATCCCACAATCTCGGACTTGTTGGGCGGAATTGCCAAAGCAAGAGCAGGGGCTTGAAAGATCCCCAGCTTTTCAGCTTGGCCACTGTCTACTCTGTACTCTGCGAACCCGCCGTTAGGCAGGTTTTCCCCATCCATCGAAACAGGGATGACGGAAATACCCGTGGCGTGGTTCAGTGACTGGAGGACACCTGCCTGCTCAACACAAAGAGCGCAATCAGATTTGAAGAAGTAGAAGAGCCCGACCTTCTGCGAAAGGTCTTTTAGAACCTTGTCGCGACTGTCTGCTGCCATTTTGTTCATGGCGTTGGCCGCGTAAGTTGCAACAGGGCGACGGCTGTCCTCGTCCAGGAAGGGATCCTTCATAATCACTTTGGAAGACATTTCAGAGAACTTCGACGCCTTATCCATCATCATCCGCTGCATGTAGTAGTAGCGGCTGACGTTTTCTTCAGTCGGGCTATCGATGGCAATGTCGCGGTATGTGTCGAGATTGTCTCTCAACCATTTCACGCTGAAGATTGCTGGTTGCTCTGGCTGAGAAGCCGCTTCAGGCTCTTCATCTTTGGCTGGAGCAGGTGGGGGCGGAGGAGGAGGGGGAAGCTTTTTCTCTTCCTCCTCTTCTTCCTCTTTAGGATCCTTGTACCAGAACCAGCCTTCAGCTTTGCCCTTATAGAAGGTTTCACTGCCGGCAGCCGGCAACGAAGGTTCTTCGTCCTTCTTTTTTTCAGCTGCGACTGTCGATAGCGACAGCATTGCAGCGAGTACCGCTAACGTGATCCTGCGAGATGTCATGCAGTGGTCTCGCTTCCAGCATCGCCGTCACGAGCATCCAGAAACGAGGCCACGGCCTGAGTCTTAAAGAAGGTGCGGCGCCCTCTGCGGATCCGAGCTGGCTTTAAAGCCCTGACCCAAGCCAGGTGATCTAGATCTTTGCTGCCAATGCGCTTCGCGAAGTAGACCTTCGAGAAGAAGAGCAGATCTGCAACATCATCCCGCGGGATTGCGTCGCCAAATCGAGTAAAGAGGGCTTCGTAAGTGGACTGCTTTTCACAGGCGTCGCCGGCGCTGACATGGTTCGCCTGAGCGGAGCCAGCATGGGCAAGAGTCGTAAACATCTAGTCACCGCTGCATGCATCTGATTTCTGATGCAGCCATGCTAGGGAATAGACAGTGCCTAAAGAGTGGCTATTGAGCCCTATGGGAGGGACAGAACGTCAACCAACCTGAGCAGCGATGGAAGCCAGGGTAGGGTGGTTGGCCCGGACTCACCTGGCTGTCGACCTCTAATACCCTTTGACCGGAAGCCCCTTTACTGAAGACGCTCGCTTTCCATCCAGGGAGTCGTAATAGTTGTCCTGGGTTGTCGAAAGGCTTTCGTGGCCAAGGTCCGCCTGCAGGTCCTTCGGATCACGATATGGCGCATCAAAAGTGGCGCTTGTGTGGCGGAGCCAATGCAGGGAAGCTGCCCTCAGGTTCGTAATCTCATCCTCAGGCTGTCCTTCAGCTTTCATCCTTTCAACGGCACGATCAAAGACCCCCTGCACCAGGAGCCTAACGTGGCGATCGGAAAGCCCGGCCCTCCCTTGTTTTGATTTCAGGAGTGGCGTCTGCTCACCGGGAAATGGGAGAGGGGACAGAGAAAGCGTCGCACGGTAGCGCTTCAGATATTTCAGATACTCATGGCGAACGCTTACTTTTGTGCTCTTGTTGCCCTTGCGAATAGCGTGGTACCACCAGTCATCTCCAGACTTCTGGAAAGAACCCATGGTGGGCTCCCAGTTTTCCCGGCCTACCAGGTCAGAGATTCGGAGGTACAGGGAGAAGAGCGTGACCAGAATGAAAAGTGTTCTCTCGTGCTCCTCATCTTCATCAGCCATCAGTTCGGCGGTCTCAATCACAAAATCCCACTGAACTGCAGTGAGCGATCGGCCGCCGACCTCGCGAGTGCTCCTCTGTGTGTACCGCGACTTCTGCTTAATCGCACGGAAGGGATTAACCTCTGTGAGGTCCTCATCTATACAAAATTGATAGAAGCTTTGGCACGCGGCGAAAACCTGAGCAACCGAGCCGCTAGACATCTTGTAACCAGACGGCGAAGGTGCTTCGACGTTTGCTTCCTCAGCTAGCTTTCGCACTAGCTTCGGCTGTGTCAGGTTGAACGGTCTCCAGTCCTCATTAACCGTGTATGTGTCATCAGGCGACTTCTTACGACCACCAGCGCGGACAAACCTTGATTTAACGACCGGCCCAACCCAACTGGCCGGGGGTTTTAGGCAAAACTCCATAAACGCCTCAGCGTCTGTTCTGCGAAGCGAAAGGATTGGTTTCTTCACAATGAGAAGGCACCACAAGAGCAAACGCTCAACGTGCGTCCTGTATGAGTTGAAAGTACCTTCGTTCCCATCGTACGAGTGGAAAAACTCACGGACAGCTTTATAGCTTTCTATCGGATCAGCGGCCTCGCCAATCTGCCGAAGTAGGCCTATAACGATTGGACGCTCCTTCGAAAGATCGTTGAAATTGAGCTGGCGGAATTCACGATAAGAATCAAAGAGAGGAAAAGGCTTATCGATACTGGAAGACATCGCGGCAAATCCAGTTAACTGAGATGGTGGGTATACTCGCCCAGGAGCGATTTGCTTGCAATATCCGGGTCTACCTATTATCGGATATTGCACATGACAAAATGCTACCCTGCCACCCAGATCCAATCCGATTTTTCAAAAACTGGACCACCTCCGCTTTGTAGCCGTCGGCCTAGACCCAGCTTACATGACAGACGATTATCATCAGATACTGAGCATAGCCCAAAACACTCGCAAGATTTTTGAGGAGATGCTTGACCACTCCATTGGCTCGGCGACAACCAAAGGCACTTGCTTGTACGCAGCATTTCTTTGCGCCGAGGTGATTCGAAAATTCTCTGGATTCCCCACCCGGATTCGTGGCGGCGACGGGGAATTCAAGAAAGGAATCAACATCCAGGGTTCATGCCACGGCCACTACTGGACTGAGGTCTCTGTGAATGGATGCCGGTACATCGTTGACATCACCGCCGATCAGTTCGGCCTTCCCCCGGTACTCGTGGTCGACGCGATTGAGGATTCTCTGCGATACAGGCCAGGCCTACAGGCTGCAGTGGACGCACACGTCAACGACCTACGGCGTGAGCTCGAAAAGCAGCGCCATGTTGATGCTTCCACCTCGCAGCCAGCAGTAGCGCCTGGCACCTCTCAGTCCTCTGGTAGCATGTCGAATATCAGCGAAGGAAGAATTTGATAGCCAGTCTCCATGCTGACAAATTCTTCAATCTTCCCGATCCGCTCAGCAGTTTCCCCATCACTCTTTACGCCAGTTAGAGTAATGATTAGCGGATTTCCAATTTCGTCAAATTGAATTAAGCACCTTTTAAGAATAAAAGCTTCGCCATCACGCAGCCGCTGAACATAGCAATTCTCTCTATATCCAGCATCCCCAAGGATGTGATAGCAAATACCGTGTCTTACTAGTGGCTGCCTAATTAAGAAGTCTACTAGCTCATCACCTTTTAATGATTGCGCTTCTTCCCAGGCGTCAGGGCTATGCACTTTCATTAACGACATGATTTCACTGCGCAGACGCTTTACGTACTTCCACAACCGTCCCATGGCTTCTTCACCCAAGGTTGAGCTGGTAAACGGAGATGACACGCAAATAGCCTCTTTCATGATCAGGCGCAGTTACCAACATCCAGCCTCTGGGCGCTGCAAGAGTTTTTACATATTTCTGCTCAAATCCATGAGTCAGGATCTTCTTAAAAACAACTTCTGGGGGAAGCTCTACCTCTTCGGTTGCAGCACGGGCCAGGCTTTGTACTTTTGATAACATTTGATCTTTCCTTCCCTCAGACCTAGTCCGCTTGAAGTACTGATCAACCGCATGATGAGTGATGCCAATCTCACCGAACCGGTCGTTGGACACCGTCTGGTATGGGCAAGGACGGCCATCCCAGCGAGAGCAAAGGCCTCCAACATCAGTGACGTTGCTTAGCCAAGCTGGTTTTCGCTCAAGCCCTATACTTTCCATGCCGTAGAGCATAGCCCTCAATGCTGATGCGTAAGGACCAATTGAATCGGACATGGTTTTACCGAGCAGTAATGACCGGACAGAGGGCCTAGATACCGAAATGGCCAGGTTCCTGGCTGTCCGAAATTTCCCAGCAACCTCAAGGGATATCAAAAAAAACCAAATACCATAAAGCTCAACGTAATCAAGTACATCAACATCGAAAGTACAATCAAGATGCACTTCCAATCGATGGAAATAACGATCATCTCCAGCCAAAGAGACTAGATATACATTTTCCCTATCTGTACTTTCCGTATAAAACTTAACATGTCGCAATGTCATTATCTTATCTCCGCGGGATGCACCAACTATCTCCCGCGCCCCGAAATATGCAACTCACTGCGCATACAATACCACAGGTCACGCCTAACCCTGATAAGCACTACCGCTCGTCAGAAGTAGGCCAAAAAAAAGGGCCAGCTATCAGCTGGCCCTTTTTTGTTGGTTGTGTTTCTCAGAGATTTTAGCTAGGACAGCCATCGCCTCTGTGCTGTACGGTCCCTCAAAGTGAATGGTCAACCCAGAGTTCATTGCCCGGATGTGCTCCGCAAAGCACCTGCTATACGAAGGATCCCGGTAACGAATCCTCATCAAGCTAAGGTACTCTCCCCCTCCTCCACCAAAGTCACTCGGTGGAGAGAAGGGGCAGACAAAGCTACCACCAGGCGTTGAGTCAACGACCAATGGGTCAAACGTCCAGGGTCTTCTAACGAACGTCATGCGCACTTCCTCTGGGCTTGCTGTCTCGGAAACCCGAGCAGCCCAAGCTCAATCAGCACGTCGTTCCAGTCGACCCCTTTCTCCCCGTCAGGGATCGGCAAGGGCGGAAGCATAATGGCGACCTTGATACCCAACTCCCACATGCGGACTTTGAGCTTCTTAGCAGCCTCCTCTCCCGTCCCAGACCGGTCCTTGTCAGCCCATACCCGAATTGCCTTTACGCCTTGATGGGGAACAAAGTTTTCAAGCAGGGTCGCATTTACCGTCGGAAAGCACTTCAAGCCTGTGGCCATCTCAACTGCCAGGGACGTTTCAGGTCCCTCAGCTAGATCGATTACCTCAGTCCACGGACCAGTGATGATGCCCCCGCCAGTGACTGTTCGGTCGCTGGGGTAGGAGCACATCTTTTTAACGCTCTCGATCGGCGCCTTCTCACCCTTCTCGGTCAAGTAGATCCGATGGATTGTGATCGGTACGCCGGCGTTGGTAACCAGGCAAATGATGGCCGGGAAGCTTCCCTCGAACTCGAGGTTTTCATTCCACGACTTCACCGACCGGTGAAAGCGGATAACAGTCTCCAGGCCTGGACGGTCCCAGCAAAGGATCTTTCGACCTTTGAGGTACAGCCTGGCCGGCTCAGCATCCGGGTGCGTCAAGGGTATGCTTTCACGCCAAAGGCATTTCAGCTTTTCCCGAGAACGCGCGTCATCAGCCGCCTGCTTCTCCTCGATCTCTTTCAGCAATGCAGCACGTTGAGATTCGTTCACTCGGTTGATAGCAGCTTGCGCCCTCTCATCTTCCTTAGAACGTATCCCTAACTCATGGGCGACAGCTTCTAGAGCTTCCGCAAATGAGCAGTTATTGGCCCACATGATCAGCGCGAAACCGTCAGGATACGCACCGCATGAGTTGCACATCCCACCCCCAGAGAGGTGGAAGTCCTTTTTGAACAGCTTAAAGCCGTCGCCACGCTTTTTGCTTCCCCTGTGGTGTACAGGGCAAGCAACGTGACTTCCAAGCTTCGTGAAGGCTTTGTCGGGAATACCAGGAATGAGCGCCTGAATGATGCGCTCCCATTGCCCCGCAGCCGCCTCCCTGACAACCTTGGCGTCGAAATTGTGTTCCTTAGACATCGAAGTACCTCCAGGTTAAGCCCGGCTCGGGGCTTCCCAAAACTTCCAGTACGGAGGCTTTGGGAAGCCCCGATACCGGGGTTGAGAACCCTGGAGAAACTTCGCCCCTTAGGGGGAAGTCCCCCAAGGGATGTGCTAGCTATGCCGCAGCCTTGAGTCTCGGCCGTAGCAGTTTTTGGTATGCCTCGCGGGCCATCGAAATGGCCTCTGAGACGACTTCACGACGCATTCCACCAAGGGAAGCATCGTTAGAATCACAACTGAATCCGCCGAGATACGACTCTGCGAGCACGGTTGAGGCGTCACCATCATCATCGAGAAGAGAGACAACGACCTTCGTGCCGAAGATGCTGGTTTTCCCCTCCAGGATGCTGCTGATCACACCATCCAACTGATCACCTTCGTCGTACAAATCGAAGGGACTGCAGTCTTCATCGTTGATCTTGAAAAGCTCAACGAGGAAGGACGCAGTACGAAAACGCCATGCCAGAGTGTCCTCCGATACGAAGCTTTCGATCAGCTTGTAGCCATCAGCAGAATTCTTGAAAGAGGCCTTCAGGATGTCATCCTCAAGAGCTCCTACAAGCTTATGCAGGGCAACCTTCTGAGCCACGCCGCCGTACTCACTGGCATCCGTCTGTTCGACGCACAGGGTGTCGATATTCAGGTCGACACTACGTTCATGAACATAGCGGCAGCTTCGGCTGCGGACGATTTCGAGGTCACAGTCAATGCTGGCCCAGATCTCTTGCGAAATCTCAGGAAGCAGCCTCGGCCCAAGAACGGCGATGTCGAGCGAACCAGAGAACGAGGATCCATCGCCCTGGCAGTATCCCAGACTCCAGCGAATGTCGCCGGTGGGGTAGCCAAGTTTTTGGAGGTTGCGAGTCATCAGGGTGGTGACTGCGTTGGAAAGGGACATGAGACTTCTCCAGCTGAGAGAGGTCTCGAACCCGCAGGGGTTGAGACCCCTGTGGGTTTAAGGAATAGCTAGGCTGCTGTTGCAGTCTTTGCTTTGTAGCGGATGCGTTCAACAAACTGGAACCAATCTTGGTGGCCATGACTGACCACCTTTCCATCAAAAACGATCACTCTCCGCTTGCCGGCATATCCCATGTCGATGCAGTACATCGTCATGTCTTTGCCGTTGGGATACTTTTGAAGCAAGTCTGCTGCTACGCGGTAGTGACGCAGTGTCATCGCTCTCGAGATGATCTTCGCCTTACCGCCGCAACGCACCACCGCTTCAGCCTCAACACCACGCATTAACGCTTCAGCCTCACCGGTGGTGAGGTTCATCGTCTCGCGAAGCAAGGAAACAAGCCGAGGGTAGGATTTCATTTCTTCTTTCCCTCCCCCGCTTTCGGATCCAGGCCAACCAGCGCAGACATCATCCGAACGAAGCTATCGTCGGAATATGCATGCAGCGGCAAAACGACTCGGTTCGGAGTCGCTGGTTTTTCCTGGGGTTTCGGCTTAGTCATTCGGTAGCACCCCCACAAAAGCGAACACGGCCGCGATTTCCATCGCAGTGAACCAGTTGACCTTTGAAGAAGTAGTAACCACGACCGACCACCATCAGTTCGGAAATCGGTACATTGAGAATCGACATGCACACCTCCTAAATCAGAGGTGAAGCCGCTGCCCAAGTGGGGGCAGAGACCCCACTGGGTTGATGCTGGATAGGTCCAGCTGCCTTCAAGCCCAATCTCTCATGAGACGGAGCACGAACTTGATTTCGAAAGCCTTGCTTTTGAAATCAAACTCCCAACCATCGGGCCAGGCCTTCCGAAGAAGGTTCTGGCCCGGTTGGGTGACCGATTTCCATTACTGAAGAATGAAAATGATCAGATTGACGATGAAGTCGATCATGACGGAGTCCTCGATGTGAGTGGAGGGTCCGCCCAATGGGAGGACCCCATTGGGTTTAGATTGCTGCTGAAGGAACGCGCAGCTGCGCTATCGACCACACGCAACATTGCGCGAGGAAGAATTCTGCTTTGGTAAATTTCGATTTCCAAAGCACCCTTGACGGTGGTGCTTGATAGGCGAGTGCCTAGAAGAAGGTGCTGCGAACAGCTGAGCTCAATATAGCACCTGATTTTGGCTAGGTGAAGATGGGGAAGGTTACCCTTCCCCATCGCCTGACTTAAGCCGTGCGTTGACTACGCATTTCCATATCCATCGACCTCAAGAGGTCCAGGGAGTAGGTGCGCAGCTCTGCGGCAGTGATGTCCGTGAGAACAGCACTCAGGTCGTGCACCAGCTGGATATGCTCACGCAGATCCTCCGGTGTTTTCACACCACGGCTAGCCATGGTTTCCAGCGTGCCCAACTGCGCAACGGCCGCCTTGCACTTGATGTATGCAGAACGGTCAGCGACATCGAGCAGCAGGATCTTGTTGAACCCCTGGGTATCCATCTCACCGAACAATTGAGCACGCCGCTTCTCGATAATTTCCTCGTAGTGGCTGAGCTCAAGTGCAGGGTTAATGTTTTGCAGGTGGATCACGTTGTTATCTGTCATAGGACCTCCAAAAGAAAACCGAGGCCCTACCCCTGCGGGGAAGATGCCCCGGCAGGGTTTTGCTGCGAACGCAGCGTGTAAATCGAACCCTTATGGGCTCGACTGTTCTTTAGCGATTACCACCGCGACTCAACGGCATCCATCATCTTGCGCAAGCGCGGAAGAGGAAGCTTTTGAAGCCAAGACTGGGATTCGCCGGTTTCGCGATGCAGCAGTACTACCAGTCGATCATGCTCGGCGAGCTCATCAGCACTGGAAAGCTTCTTCACGTTCAGTTGAGACTGGATCCACTGGAGATTCAGTCGTTCCGAACTGGTGAGTAATTTAGCCTCATCGACCTCGAGGCCGAGGCGATGGAAGACACCAGCACGAAAAGCCAGGCTATGAACTACCTGCTCCATGCCAGAGCTGCAAAGGGCTTGATGAAGATTCATGGTGACTCCTGGTACTGGAGACACCAGCCCCATTAGGGGGAGATGCCCCCAATGGGTTGAGCGGCTAAGCCGCGTTGATGCTGCATAGAGTTGCAGCTGACTTTCAGCTTGAACGCACCATGGCGGTCAAGTGAATACCGTTGACCACATCACTCACAGCGAGAGTCATCTGGTCACTGGTATCGAAAGAGCCCTCTCCGGCCGTAGCCGGAGAGGGTTGAAACATACAGCTTGCCTACTTTTCCTTCGCCATGCTTTGCACTTCTTTGACAGCCCCGACGAGGGGAGCAAAGTAGATCGCCGGCGCTGATTTCGCAGCGGCGGAAACTTCGCGCCAAACACGATGAAGTGACTCTGGAATTCGCATGCTCATTGCAGCTGCTCCGTTAGGGCATCTACCTCAAGAATACTCCTCACAGAGGTTCCCTGAAAGGGAAAAAGCTACGCGAGCTTCGGTTTTGCCAAGGGTTGCGGCTGCAGTTTTTTCCACTGCAAAGCCACGCCGGTAAACGCTCCCACAAGGGGAGCGAAGTAGATCGCCGGCGCCGCACGAGCAGCTTTGATCACCTCGGCTATGCAGCCCTTGATAGGACCAGAAGCCCCTTTGTCGCTGTTTGCTTCATTCATTTTTGAGCTCCTTGATGGCCGACCAGGTTGTGAAGCCGAGGAAAGCCAAGAAGAGGATTGCATCCATAATCAGGATGGCGTACTCCAAGAATTGAAGGATGGTCAGAGTAACCTCTGAAACCCCCCAATCACGGAGCTTGTGCACCAGCCAGCCCAACAGCACTGATGGTGTGCCAACGATTATGAATATGATCGAACCCACCACTGCATGAGTGGCGAAATGCACGATCGGTGCGTACCAGGGTGGGTGTTCTTTGTGAGACATAGGACCTCCTACTTGGAAGACTGGAGGCCCCTCCCCTTAGGGGAGAACGCCCCCAGGGGTTGTGATGCTGGCAATGCCAGCGATGCTATCTCCAGCTGACGGAATGCCGGCGGGAGAAAATTTCGAACGAAACGGCTTCTCAAGGAGCTGTTTTGAGCTCCTTCAGATTACTCAGGCCGCACGAATATTGACGATCTCGGACTCCGGGATGCGAATTCCGTAGTGGTCGGCGTCGTGGTACATCAGCGAGCTTTTGTCCTCAATGAAACTGAGATCATCAACTATCCACTGATCAGCGTACCCTTCTCGCTTTCCAACCTTCGTGCCGGCCGGCACCGTTGCTGTGTACTTCAGCTTGCTACCCGAAGCGCCGAACTCTACGGTGAGCTCAGAGCGAGTTTCACCGACGTGAGTGCAAGAAGTGAGTTGCGATTTCATGTTAACTCCAAGACTGGGGGCTACCGGCCCCAACGGGCGAGTAGCCCCTTGAGGGTTTAGGCAACTGCCCATTTGATTGCTGCATACGGAGCAGCTGCCGTCTTCCTAGCAACCAACAATGGTCACTAGAGAAATGCCTTTAGTAAGGCCAGCTTACTGAAAGCATCTCGCCATTTGTCGAATGGTGATTCCTCTGATGGGGGAAGTAAAGGCCCCCGAAGGGGCCCCACTCCATCACTTAGCCACAGCTACCTTGATGCCCACACGCAGTGCAGAAGTCGCAGCCGTCCTTGCGGACGACGGTGTATTTCGAGCACTCCGGGCAGGCCTTGTAACCCGACACAGCTTTGGCGCCACCGGTCTTCACAGTGCGGCCTTCCTGGTGGAAGTAACCAAGCTGCTGGATCGGGTGGCCATTGCTATCCAAAACTCCCAGCATCGCAAGGCGATGCAGAATGAGTTTGGCCAGGTAGGCAACAGTGGAGGGTTGGTTTTCGGACTTTTCACTGCCCGGAACCTTTGCGAAGAAATCGCCGCGAACCTCACAGAAGCTAGCGAGTTGACGCAGCTTCGCGCCAACCCATGCCGGGTCGACCACACGCAGGTCAAAAGACAAGCTCTTGCAAAGACCATCCAGCGTCCGTGGATAGTTGCCAGACAACCACACCGAGTACGGCCGGCGCGAGCCATCAGGCATCTGCAGCTCCTTCAGCGACATGCACAGATCGTCACCAGTTGCCGGATTCACAACGTCCACACTCCAGGACATCGTGCCGCCAGTACCAGTTTTCGGCTCTTTTGCGGACATCAGCGCATCAAAGATCGGGGATGGACCCTCTTCTTCGAAAACACCCAGTTGCTCGCAGCGTGCATGCACCACGTACGCCATGGCAGCAACGCTGCTGGGCATACGCTTGATTTCCCCATCGAACGGACACGGCATGTCGAAAGCATCTTCGCCGGCGACACGCTGCAGGGACTCCAGTTTAGCTTTAAGCCAACGGGTGTCCGCGCTGCGCATATCCATGCTCAGACTCTTTGCGATAGCCCCCAAACCACGAGGGGCTTCAGATCCGTTGATCCACACCTCAAGCATCTGCGGTTTCTCACCGCTTTCGCCATCGACGTGGCCCACCATGGCAGCAAAGTCCTGACCATCAGGACGGCTGACCATATAGGTCCAGGACGGATTGCCAGCCGCCAACTGCGGCCGCTTGTTCCAGCGGAGGCTGGCGAGCGCAGGTTCAGGCAGCTTGTCCAACTTGACTCGACGATCCGGATCGGTTTCATCGAAATCAGACTTTTCTTCCTTCGGCTTCTCAGCCGTAGGGGCTACCAGTACAGCACCGCGGACGTCACTCGGACGGTAGGTTGCCAGGCCTTTCAGCTTGGCTTTCCACGCATCCATGTACAGCGACTTGAACTCGTCGAAGGGGTAATCCTCCGGCACGTTCACAGTCTTGCTGATGCTGGTATCGATGAAAGGCTGCACCGCTTCAAGCATGGCCATGTGGCTACCCGCCGAGATCGACAGAGCCGTCACAAAGTACTCCGGAAGATTCTCTTCCGAACCACCTCGTGCGAGCCAGACACGGTAGGCGTGATCCATCACCTTGTACTGCTTGGTGGAACCATCGCTTTCACGCTTGTTACGCGGATACCACCAGCTGAACGGAGGCTCAATGCCGTTGGATGCATTGTCTGCGAACGCCAGGCTGATGGTGCCAGTCGGAGCGATCGACAGCAGGTGCGAATTGCGGATACCGCTTTCACGGATGCGATTCTTGAGGTTCTCAGGGAGACGCTGAATGAACGGCGACTGCAGATACCCCTCAGCTTCGAAAATCTCGAAAGCACCTTTTTCTTGCGCCAGCTCGACAGAAGCCTCGTAAGCAACATCTCGCATGAACTCAGCAATCTCTGCTGCGAGCATGCGCGCCTCTTGAGTGTCGTAC
Organism: Pseudomonas sp. AU12215; assembly: GCF_001675465.2. Taxonomy (NCBI): domain Bacteria; kingdom Pseudomonadati; phylum Pseudomonadota; class Gammaproteobacteria; order Pseudomonadales; family Pseudomonadaceae; genus Pseudomonas; species Pseudomonas sp. AU12215. The sequence goes on along the minus strand of NZ_MACM02000013.1, from coordinate 57,060 downwards.
TTCGAACACAGCATCAGCAGCGCGTCACCGAGGCCAGTGAAACCGAGCCCAATGCGGCGCTTAGCCATTGCTTCTTTACGTTGTTGCTCGAGGGGCCAGAAGGTCAGATCGAGCACGTTGTCCAGCATGCGCACTGCAACGGTGACCAGGTTACGCAGTTGCTCCCAGTCGATAACAGCATCGTCAGAGAAAGCGTGCTTCACCAAGGCAGCCAGGTTAATAGAGCCCAGGCAGCAGCAGCCATACGAAGGCAGCGGCTGTTCCGCGCAAGGGTTGGTCGCCCGGAGCACTTCCCCGAGACCCGCGAGATTGTTTTCCTCGTTCATACGGTCGATGAACAGGATCCCAGGCTCGGCAAAGTCGTAGGTCAGAAGCATCACTTCTTCGTACAGAACTTTGGCGTCCACAACCTCATAGACCCACACACCATCTTCGAAGAAAGCACCTTTCTGCTTTTGAATCTCCGACGGTTCGGCCGCATGAACCAGCTTGAACTGGCCACCCGCCTCCACCGCTTCCATGAAAGCGTTCGTCACACCCACGGACACGTTGAAGTTGGTCAGAACCCCAGCCTCACGCTTTGCACGACAGAACTCACGAATGTCCGGATGGTCCACTCGCAAAACCCCCATCTGTGCACCTCGACGACCACCTGCAGACACTACGGTCGCACAGGATTTATCGAAGACATGCATGAAGCTGACAGGGCCGCTTGCGTCCGATTTAGTGCCTTTCACAAGGGAACCTTTCGGGCGAATCGCAGAGAAGTCGTAACCGACACCACCCCCGCGACGCATCGTCTCACCGGCCTCAGAAAGCGCCGGATAGATGCCTGGCACACCGTTTTCGTCCACACCGAGGAAGCTGTCGCCAACGGGTTGAACGAAGCAGTTCATCAATGTGCTACGGATACCAGTACCAGCTGCGGACATGATCCGACCAGCCGGGATGAAGCCACCACGCAGAGCGTAGAGGAAAGCCTCTTCCCAGTGAGCAGGATCTTTTTCAATGGATGCCAGCGCCTTTGCGACGCGAGCAAAAATCTCCTCCTGGGTAGTTTCGCCGTCTTTGGCGTACTTCTCGAGAAGGACATCAGTAGAGATCGATTGCGGAATGCTGAGATCGATCGTGGTTTCATGTTTCATGGGTATTCTCCAGTGTTGAGCCCGAACCAGGACCACACCGAAGAACCCGAGGCGGGGTCTTTGGAGTGGCCCCGGTCCGGGGGTTGGAGACCCCCTGCCCCGAACGGGGAGGTAAGTCCCCAGTTGGGTAGTTGAGTGCTGCAAGACGGAGCAGCTGCCGTTTCCCTGACCCGAACATTCGGGGCAGAAGAATCCGCTTTGGTAATGGCTCACCATTACCGAAGTGTCTTCGAGGAGAAGGGACGCCAACGACTGCACAGTAATGCGGCCGCCGATCAAAATATGGTCAATTCGCCCCCAGGACAGGGGCAGAAGAACAGATGTGCTGATTCACAGCTTGGGACGTAGCTTAGGGCAGCACCAGCAACCGGTCTACCCACTGATACCGCCTGCCGCCGAGCGGCATCACTCAACATGCGCTCATCCAGTGGCCAGCATTGTTACCTGTTTGCCTCTCTCCTCCCCCTTGGCACAAGCCAAAGAGGAGGAGCGAGACTGTCTTCAAGCAGCCAGGCGGTAAACACCCGGACTGACACGCTCAAAGTATTTTTCAGCTTGGCAGACCTGTCGCACCTTGGCCTCCCAGTTGCTGTTATCCCGAGTACGCGCAAAAGGCTCAATTTCCTTATAGATCTCACTTAGGTGCAATGTCTTCCCACCTAAAAGTATCTTGCGAACTGCTGCTCGCCAGGTAATGCCTTTCATTGCCGCGGCTCGTTGTTCAACTGCTGCAAGAAAGAACAACTCATGTTTATCCTTCTTAAAAACAAGCAACTTCTCGTGGCTAATTCTTACCAAATTACCACGATACTGCCGCGAGTCCGAAACGCAGTTGTGTTGAATCTTAATCACCTCATCCACGAGCTTACCTGGGGTAACTCGCTCAACGAGAGAAGAAAGATTGTAGTATTCACCGTCACGACGAAGGTTGCCCATGAGGACCCCATAGTGACCGCCTTTTTCCATCGCAGCATGGATATTCATTATCGCGAGCTCCAAGGCTTCGGTGAACTCAGCCAAGTTCATTCGCGACATATCCCATTTATTTGCCTCTCCCCACATATTCCCTGAGTAAGTAATCATATCCGCGTAGGCTGGGTGCCAAAAACAGGTATGAGCTTCCTCATTAAGAAATGTGGAAAAATTATCAAGCAAAAGGTTGAATCCCTGGTGAAGGTCTGTCCCTTTGAAGCGCAGCCCCATCTCAGCGGCCACATCAACCGAGGTACCACCACCAATGCTCGGATCGCAGGCAAGTCCATTGGAACGACGGTGGTAGGTTTCAAAGAAGCCTTTCACCACGTGCCCTGAACAATTACCGCGATATTTTGCGTTACCCCAGCTTCCGCGATCCGGAAAAGAAATAACACTGGATTGGAATTTCATATGGTGCATCTCCGATTAAGAGGACACCATAGCCCCATGGGCATTGGTGCCCATAGTGGGTTTATTGGTTATTGCTTAAATGTCGCAGTTCTCGGTCATGCTGTAACAGACCTTTCCCACAACAAAGTGGTCAATCACTTTTACGCTAAACATTTCCATTGCATCACGAATTTTCATGGTGGTGGAAATGTCTGACTCGCTAGGAGTACAACACCCGCTCGGGTGGTTGTGCGCGAGAATTAGTGCAGCTGCATTATGAAACAACGCTCGCTTAGCTATTTCTCTAACGTGAACCTGGGCAGCCGTTAAAGAGCCACGGAAGAGCTCCTCGTAGGCAACCATTCTGTGCTGGCTATCCAAAAATACTACCGCAAACACTTCGTGAGGCTTATCCCCAAGCTTGTGCTTGAAGTAATGACGCCCCACATCAGGGTTATTGAAGCAGGCTCCTTTAGCGAACCGGGAATCCATAATCTCGCGTGCAGCTTCGAGAATTTCATCTGCAGAAACTGTCTCTGAGAGAACGCGATACACACCAGGATTCTCAGCAATTTCAATAATCATGTATTAGCCTCCAGGTAAGAGGCCTGCCCGCGAGGGAGCAGAAGCCCCCGGACGGGTGATTGGAATGCTTGTAACCACAAGCTGGGATTAACTGCCAGCGCCATGCGCTGACAGAGAATGCTCATGAATAGTCCATTCAGGATGGTCATTCATGAAGATTCTCAGCTTGGCATCGGCCCCCAGTGGGGGCCGGCCATATTCTTAAGCAACACTCGACAACTTTGGCACGAACACTTTTGCATTTCGGGAGTAGTAGTCCACCAGCACCTGAAACCCTTCATGGCGTTCCTTCAGGCTGAAAAAACCCTTCTTCCCGCGGATCAATTCAAGTGTGGCGCCGTCATCGAGCTGCCAGAGGAAAACGGTTGAGTCATCTTTCTTGGCAGTGCCAGTACAGACAATTTTCCGTTTCCCCATCAGCTGCGCTGCTTCTTGTATTGGGTTCATGCTCATTCCCCAACAACGGGCGAATGAGCAGCCCTAGCGGGGAGCTCACCCGCCAGGGTTTAAAAATGGCCTCAAGGTTTCCCCCAATGCCGCATGTGATGTTGAGCCAAGCTAGATGCAGCTCGCCTCATAGCTGTGTTGATCATCAGTGTCGTGTGTACTCCTTCTTCAACGGAGCGCTTGCCGAGCACTCTTGAAACGGCGGAGCCAACGGCACCTCTCTTTCCCGAACGACCAGGGCGCCAGTTCCATCACGCAGAGCGATCAGGGACGCATTGGTTTTGCTGCGCGGCAAGCCTTCATCACTAACGAAGACCTCGCGCTTCTTGTATCGCTGATTTCGCTTAAAGGCCTTGCTGTCCAACCCTTCAAAACGCTCTTCAGCAAGTCGCTTAAGCTCGCTCGGGCAGATATTCGCAGGCACCTCCACAACCTCTGAGTACTCCGTGCGGGTGTACTTGTAGAGATGTAAGGTAACCAGCTTGGTTTTAGGTCTCATAGGAAAGCTCCAGTTTGCGCCGGAGCCCTTCCCCTACCGGGGATGGACCCGGTGGGTTTGTAGGTAATGCGTGTGATGCGAGGGCTAGCCCGCAGTGAACACGGTGCCGGCCAGGCGACTGTCGATTTGGATGAGATCAGCACGGATCTCTTCTACGTTCTCGACTACCTGTCCGTCATGAAGCGTCAGTCGCCCCAATTCATCTTGACCTTTGTAAGCCAAGTCATCCGGATGCACGACGTTGTAGATCTTCACCGCCACATGCTTAGGAACACCTTTAGCCTCCACGTGCAAAACAGCTCCATCGTCTAAGACAACGGTCACGCGAGAGGCCACATGGGAAAGCTCATTGTGGTTCTGAAGGATCTGAGTAACGTTACCTTGAGCAACCGGCCACAACTCCACATCAGTGGTGCCGATCGTAGTCTCCAGGTAACGCTCTACAGCCGAGAGCTTGCGCATAGTCGGCCCACAGATCACGTAGTACTGCTCCCCCTCGTACCCAACCAAGAGAAGCGTGCACGCCAGTTCGACGTCGTTGTCGACGATATCCCCCAACAGGAGGGCATCATTGCCGAACAACGCAAGCGGAACCATTTCCGGGACCAGATCTTTGTTCTCCTGGGAGATCGAAGCCATGGAGATGGCGTAGCTCATCTTCTGCTCGATCGGCCAAGGCGCCGCATTACCGCCGTCATCGACAACCAATACACGGTGGTTCATCGGGCTGTTGTCATGGACATAAACTTTCATGGATCACTCCTTGGTAGAAGCGAAGCCATGCCCCTACACGGGACATGAAGCCCCGCGGGGGATTTGAAATTGCTGACTGCCGGCCAGCTTCGGTTTCACCTACCTCCACATTGGAGCCAGGTCGAATCTTCTTTGGGCAGAAGGTCTATCCAAAAAAGACTCAAGGGCTGTCGCCAGCCCCGGTCTTACCTCTCCGCCTCGAAGGTTCTTTGCGCGATGTGGCAAAACCACTCGCATCGTACCCAGCGGATTTCACTTGTAGTAATTACAGAAGTCGATGCTTTCCTGCAGCGACCCCGGATTTAGCGCGTCGTGTTTGATCATGCCCAAGGACGAGTTAATCGCATTTACCGCGTCGGAATGAGGGTAGAAAGGAAACTCCGCCCTAGGGCCTGCCCAGTAGTCACCAAACACAGAAAACAATTCTCGCAGTTCAAGGATCGAACCACGGAGCAATGCGCCCTCCATCCCCTTGGCATACGACGCATCTTCACTCGCCTTTGAGATGGCTTGACCCAAAAGCACCAGCGAATCATCCCAACGAGTTGCCGTAAGCACGAAGCGCAACTTTTCGAGCGTCTCAGCCAGAGTGTAGTGGTCCTCAAGCTTTATCTTGCGGTTCATGTCCCTTTTCCTAGATCAGTGAAAGGGACGATCACCCTAAGGGCGATTGCACCCCTCAGAGTTGATATGAATTAGTGGCTGCGCCCTACATGGAGGGCTGAAAATCCAGCGACACCGAGATCGCATAGATTCAAAGGATGCTGGGAGTCCAGCTTCTGATACAGACCGAGCATTCGGCTGCGAAGAGCCTTTATTCTGCAGTTTTGCCTGCCTTGAAGCAAGAAGGGCCCGAAGGCCCTTCCTGTTCCAGGGTGCAATGTGGACGGGCTAGTTAAGCCGCCTCAAACTCGAACAGCTGCTGCTGGTACATCGGTCGACCATCACGCACCGCGATGGCCTCCTCTGTCTCCTCGAGCTCCACTTCTGATTCGTTCACACGACGCGGTTGAAGAGATCGAATAGCCAAGCCAGAACGGAAATCCAGGACCTTACAGGGATCTCGGTATTTCATGTTCATGGCCAAGCCCAGCTCCCGACCCAACGATACAAAGAGCGGGAATACCACAGACTGCCCCAGCACCTCGTGAGCCACGGTCATCGACAGGCCAGCGATCATCTCCAAAGGTATCCCCTTCACTCTTGCATGCTCCGCCGGCGTTAGCAGGCGGGTCAATTCAGGGTCAAAGGGATGCATAAGGAAGATACCCGTCGACTGTGCCTTGGCGTAGGTCTTGGTTACCGTCGGAACTCTCGTCGAGTCCGGTGTAACCAAGGTGCGCGCAAAGCCTTTACCTTCAGCCTTATCGCGCAGTTCCTTTTCGACCAGGTAGTCGTAGGTTTTCCACGCCGGAGAATCCAGGGGTACATCGTCAAGAATCTCCCCTAAGGTCTCTGGCTTGACGGCCGTGGGCCGCAGGTTGTCGAAGCTGAAGTCAGTCTCGAGACCCCGCGATATCGCCACCAGGACCATCCGCGATCTACCTTCCAGCACACCGAAATCGTTTCCATCGAGCACCTCCTCAAAAAGGTGGTACCCATACGACTCCAGCTTGCTTCTGATGACAGCCATGGATGCGGACTTCTGGTAGCCAGTGACGTTCTCAAGCAGCGTAATCGCCGGATTGAAAACCTTCACAGCCTCGAGGTAATCCACAAACAGTGACCCAACCTCAGAATGCTCTTCAGCAAACTCAAGGTTGTTTTTCGCAACGCCAGCGATTGACGCACCTGTGCAGGGAATCCCGGCCCAGAGTAGATCCGTCTGCTCGTCTGCATACTCGACCAGGTCCAAGTCACGTATGTCCGAGCACGCTGCTATCGAATGGTCAGCCCAAATCTCCGAGTTGTTCCGTAGCGAGGACTCAAGGTACTCAGGCTCCATCTCAACCCCCAGCTGGATGACGCTCGCAACACCTGCAGCCATCAACCCAACATGGAGAGCCTTATCTATCACTCCACCGCCGTGAAAAAGAGAAACTACGTTGAGCTTTTCTTTTGCAGCCAGCTTCAGCTGAAGACGGCGGACTCGCTCCCGAATCATGACCTCGATCCGAAGAGCGGTGACGACGATGCGCCCCTTGCGAATCGCAACTCGAACTTTTTCCATGCCACTGAAAAGTGACGACAGCAGAGCCGTCCGAATCTCCATCAGTGGACGGATGATGCCCTTGCGCACGCGCTTAGACACCTTGCAGGTTGCCGCAGATGCCGCGGACTCGGCTAGCGGAATGAGTTCTAGTCGACCGTCTTCAGGCTGCTCCCGAATACGGTATTTCGAACCAATCGATACGCCGGCTCGAGCCAGCTTCTCGCCCTCTAGCCAAATCCGCGGAACACCTTTGGACTCACCAATTTTGCAAGTTAGAACTGTTGTCATGTGAACCTCCAGAAAGGAGGAACACCCACCCCTAAGGGAGAGTGTCCCTGCGGGGTGTGCTGCGTAGCAGCGGTTTAGAACTACTGGCCAGCCTAGACTGGCTTTTATGGTGCTAGGCAGCCTGCACCTGGCCGGCAGCCGTAGGAACAACGGCCTTGTAGAGCGAGGTGGCGCGATTGACTGGGATACCAGCCAGGTCGCGTATCTGCTCAAAGGAATACAGCGCCGTCCAGCCATGCTTCTGACTGAACGTTGCAGGCAGAAAGACCGTGAACGTGTTTTCTGGCGCCAGCGGGTCGTACTCCCCATAACGCTTCGGATTGGAAAGGATCGTAGACACTTGGCCATCGAAGAATTCAAACCGATGACGATTGAAATCTACTGCGATTTCCAACGTGAGCATCTCTGGTGAGCCCGTATAGCAGCCTATCTTGCTGATCACGTGTTTCTCGTAATCCGCGCCTTTGTAGCAGCTGATGCTGCGGTGGTAATCCGACTCAGGATAGTGAGTGTCCACACGACGGTTGCCCGAACGCGTGCGGATCATGTAGGACTGGATGCCGGCATAGGAGCTGATGAAATCAACGCCCAACACATCGTTTTGACTTTTCATGGTTCTCTCCAGATGAAGGGCAGAACCAAGCCCGTACGGGGTTGATCCCGCTCGGGTTATCGGCCAAAGGCCGTTGCTGCAGATGCAGCTTATTCACTGGTGGGCTCAAGCTCGCCAGGTGAAATCGCATACCAGAAACTGGCTCTGGGATGAGATCTCGTGACTGAAAATTGCTATGCACTGGAAAAGCCAAAGCCCGGCATAAGCCGGGCTTTGGTGAAGGTAAGCAAGTGGCACGGATTTAACCGATACGCTTGGCTACCCAGGTTTTGCGCTTTCCAGGACGGAGGATGACAGTTTCATTACCCTGATCATCATAGCCAACCTCCTCAATGGTGACTGGCATCATTCCGATGCACTTCAGGGCGATGCGATCACCCTTCTTGAACTTGTGCTCCTTCATGATCCGCTCGAGGTCAACGCCCCAGTGATCCTTCGTACCAAGACGAATGACATAGCTGGGCTTTTTCTTTTGGTTCTCCGGCTTGAAGAGATACGCATACTTTCCGTAAAAGCTGATCTCACCCGTGAAGGCGTCAGACCAATCGATTACTTGAGGTTGCGCAGCCTCCCCTTCTGGACCGACTGGAATACTCTTGTCGCACTCAGGTTCAATTTCGACACCTGCGTACATCTCGTCGTGAACCAGGGTCTGATCAAACTCCGGCGGAACATCACTCTCGACCTTCGGAACCACAGCCACGGGCTCAGAGGTCGCTTTTACTGCATTGTTCGCAACCCCGCGGGCCATTGCCTTCAACAGGCCCAGGTCGACAACGCACTCATCACGCACATCCAGACTCGGCGTGGGATAAGAGCGAATCGAACCGCCATCGGACTTGAGCTTATCCAGGCGCTCCTGGAACAGCTTCTGAGACTTACCTGCCAGCTTTTGCTGCTGACGAGCAAAGTCTTCGATCTCACTCCGCGAACGGAACGACATCGGCTGGAGGTAGGGCCAGGTTTGCAGGGCGGCTTCGGGGAACTTAGTAGATTTTTGCATGCTGAACTCCGGGGATACAGAGAAGCATGCCCCCTGAGGGGAAATGCCCCTCTAGGGTTTTAGGTACTGAATCAGGCTGCAGCGGTCAGGTGGTTCTTCACCTGGGCAACTGTCATCCACGAGTAGTTTGGATACTCGAAGCCGGGAATGGCGTCGAGAAGCGCAGTACGAAGCTCTTCGTCATCGTCGTAGATCGCTGCCAGCCTTTCAGAAGGACGGTAGCGATCCAACGCCGAGAAGACGAGATCGTTCTTGCAAGTTCTTTTTCGGGGCATGGAACCTCCTTTCTGAAGGAACCATTCCCATAGCGGGTTTGATTCCCGCGTGGGTGGATGCTGGTAACACCAGCTGGTATCTCACCAGGCAGACATCTGCCTAAGTGAAGAATCGACATACGAAAACCTAGGCTTTCGTGTGTGGACTCCGCCTAGAGACTATCGGGAAGCCGTTTACATCTCAAGCTGATCGGCCATCCACCCCTTACGGAGTGGATGGCCATATCTCAGTTTTCCTACACCAAAGTGGCATACGTCGCCACTCACAGAGCAGGTTAGTTTCATCAAGGAACTCGCGTCAGTTAACCCTCTCGGAAGAGGCGGAAGTCATTCGCAACGGAATACTCCTTGGACGCGATCCAATCTGTGTTCTGACGGCGATCACTAAGGACCTGGTCGAGCAGGCTGCGCGCAGCCTCATTCCCGAGTGGCATGCCATTCCGCTCACAGAGCAGGACGACTTCCTCACGGAACTGAAGCCAGTCACAGCCTTCGGCCGCAACACACGTCCTGAACGAGAAAGGACCTTCCTCATCGCTGAAGATCCAATCAATGCTTTCCTGCCGCCGTTTCGCACTAGCACGCAGGTCCAGAAGGACACGCGCAGCATCGTGCAGAACGTAAAGGCGAAGATCAGCAATCTCGTCATCAGTCCATTCTTCAACCGGGCCCAGCTCACTTTCTGGCAGGGTCAGCAAGTCGAGAAGCGACAGCTGCCTTTCTACCTTCGGGAGAACCGTTCTCCGGTATGCCCGCTTGATCCTCGCCTGAAGTATCGGGAAAGGACCTTCGTGGGTTTCATCGAGAAGCATGGCAAGTTGCATAGTGGTACCTCCAGAAAACGGAGAGCACCACCCCCAGAGGGGGTGAATGCCCCCTCGTGGGTTTTAAGCTGCGCTTACGCTGCAGCCTTTTGGGTTAGAACGTTCTTGACGACTTCGTACAGCGCATTTCGCAGCTGATCTACAGAGGCCAGGAACTTCCAGTTTTTGCCGTACACAGCATTGAGTTTGTCGATGTTGATTCGGCCGAAAGCGATTGCGAACACTTCAATGCCACTGGCAGAGCAGCGCGCAACCATATCTCGAGCCTCATCGGCACAATTAGGGTCGCCGTCGGTGACTACCATCATCACCTTCCGCTCCCCCTTTGCATAAAGCAGTTCACCCGCAGCAGGCCAGATGGCCTCAGCGAGCGGTGTTCCGCCCTCTGCAGTCATGCCAAAGCGGTTCTCCGCAATAGCCACACGCAGAGGTTGGTTGTGGCGCTTGAGAACGCCTACCGAGACCTTACGATTGACCATCCGCGGAAAAACCATTGCACCAGTGGAGACATGAGGAATCGTCTCCAGCGCGCTTAGGACAGCTACAGCAGCCTCTTCAGCACGCTGCATGGTTCCGCCCTTTTCCATGGAACCTGACCCATCCAGGAGAATCTGGAAGGCCGCATTCACACTTTGCACGGGCTCCTGTTTCCGGAAGATCCGGGTTTCCCCAACCCGAACCTGTGCTAAGCGTTTTGCGTCAATTGAGCGCCCTTGCCGCCGCGTTTCTACGCGGCTGTTCTGGGAGCCCTGGATCAAGCCCATGAGCACTTGGCGAAGCCCTATGGAAGCGGCCTGCCCCGCGGATACCACCTGCGAGCCGAGCATCTCGGATCCCACCGGCGCATCGACAACAGATGCTGGCGTAGCTTTACGTACATGGCTTTTGAGTTTTCCGAGTCGCGCTGCAACTTCATCGCCTAGGTCGGAGACCAGGCCATCAAGCACATCGGAACCCGCTGCAAGCACTTTCTGCTTGAGGGTTTGGCCGGAGCCATCACCATCGTCGCTTTCAGCACCAGCAGGATCGTTGCCGCCATTGCTCGCCCCTGACTGAGGGTCCGCTGGATTGGCACTGTTAGGTTGAGGAGCGCCAGCGCTGGAGTCATCAGAAGGAGAATCCTGCTGAGAGCTCTGCGGATCCTGTGGCTCCTGATTCGGCTGCTGATCTTCCGGATCCTCTTCATCCAGCACATCAATTATTGCGTACCCGAGGGCGGCAACATCTTTTGTGCTGGCGAGTGTTGGAACCTTGCCTAACAGAGCAAGGATCTTTGTCGTACGGCCTGGACCAAAACGCCCTTTCAGTTCCTGCATCAAGGCCTTGGCCTCTTCCTGCAGGGGCTGACCGAGCAACCTCGCCCGACCGACAATCAAGCACGCATCATGCAGAACCGCCGCATCATGCAAACCTGATAGATCACGCACGCCACCTAGCACCTTTCTCACCACAAGGGAGATGTCGGAAACAGTAGCGGGGTGCTGCTTGAACATGAGCCCTTCGATACGGATATCTTCGAGCGCGTTGACCAAGCTTTTAACAAACGGCGGATGGTCCTTAGGCAGGTGATCGACGATCAACCCATCCGTGAACTTTTCGTGTGCCGACTCATGCCCGATGTACCCGAGGGCCATCACAGTCGACTCCAGGGAGTCGTCTAGATCGGGAAGCCCGATCATGCCAGGCGTGTGGTAAGCACCGCTTGCACCAAACTCGACGCGCATCCCGAGGTTGTCACAGTAGTACCGCGCAACGATCGGTAATGCATTTTTCAGAGAAGCTTTCATGAGTGACCTCCGGGTTACGGAGACACTCACCCCCAGAGGGGGCAAGTGCCCCCAGTGGGGTGTGGTTAAAGGCAGAACTCTTCGGCATCTACCTGGGTATCAGCTACCTCAGGCAAATTAACAGCACTCTCAACAGACTCGACCAAACCTTGGCCAATGCTGTGAGCCACGATGCCAGGAACGACAGCCACCGTGTCGAGATCGAGGGTAGAAGCCACGAAATCCACGTAGGACTCAGCACCAACTTCCTCTTGTACAGAAGCAGCTATATCAGCCGGCGCAACTGCATCCTCCTCGACCAGGCTTTGATCAACCTGGACACCACTTTGCGCACTGTCGAACAGCTGGATCAGCTTGGCGATCTTGGTTTCGTCGCTGAGGTTAGTTAGCAGAGAGACGAGCTCCTGCAGCTTTGCCCCCTCGACATCGCCCCTGGTAGGGAACTGAGCCAATTTCGCTTGTACATGATCAGCAAGGGCCAGCACCGTAGGATCCAGAAACGCCAGAGACAGCAGCTTCTCGTGGATACGACGGATGCAGTTAACGGCTTTCTGCCCAACCTTGTCTTTGCCAGAAAAGCTCTTTACGAGCAGCTCTTCAGATGTGTCGGCAATCTCCTGGAACAGCTGGCCATGAAGGCCTTGAACTTCGCGATCAAGCTGCTTGCTCAATTCCGGGGTTTTGTCGGGCATCACGCGGCAAAGCGAAAAACGGAAGGCGATCCGCTCGGCAACGATAGCCTTAGGAACAATGGCGCGAACGATGGCTTCTTTCAAAGCCGGCGTAGGCCAGGCGCGGTTCATCCAGTCCAGAACAGCCTTGTCGTACCGATTCAGGAAATCCGCGCGAAGGTCATTGAACTCCTTCTCGATTTTTTCCAGTTCGGCATTGGCCAGGGCTGCCTTTTCTTCGGGAATCGCAACGACTCCCATGAAACGAAGACCCATTTTTTCTACAGTCCGCTTTGCCTTGCGACGAAGCTTTTCGAAAGCCTGAATATCTTCGGGATTGATAGAGCGCAGAGTGCCCAAGGAGGCAAGCTCAGCTGGCGGGATTTTCGTCGGGTCAAGACCAAGATCTTTAGGTTCGAGCTTTTTCCGCGCGGACCAAATATTCACCTGGATACCGACGAGAAGGATCTTGGAAAGAACGGCAATTTTTTGGGTTTGCATGTACACCTCCGGGAAGCGGAGGCGCTCTACCCCAACGGGGAAGAAACGCCCCGTTGGGTTTAGTTGAATGCTGGTGTTGTGTGACCAGCTACACATCCATTGCCACCTCACAGGAGGGAGCAAAGAACCTGTATTGCTATGTATGAATCATAGCGATAAAGGCTCAGAAAAGTAACCACGGGGGAATCCCCCGTGGCTTTCGTCAGACGCAGAATGCGGATCCGTCTTCCTCAACAACATCAGCCAAAGCCGAGATGTTAGGAACCTTCTCTAGCACTCCTAGGAGCTCCAGCAGCTCAAGTCCTCTGTCGAGAACTTCAGAAGTCAGGATCCCTACGCCTTGAAGGTAGTTCACCCACTCAATGCCTTTCGAGAACGACAGAACGTTCCCATCAGCATCGGAGAGCGACAGGCCTTCATCCTTTTCCAGCTTGTTCCAATGGTGTCGCAGGGCAACCACAAGCAAAAGCTCGTCGAACTGCTCTGGGGACAACTCACTGGACATCATCTGGGAAGCCAATTTCTCAACCACCCAGTCCACTGCACCCTCTTTAAGTACCGCAGATGCGGCAGGGGCAAGCCCCTGCAGCACCGCGATAATTTCTTGTGAAACGGCCTGGTCGTTCAGGTTGCCGAAATAGAACATTTCAGCTCCTTAAACAGCCGGGGTCGGGATGACAGGATCGTTCACCCAGCCTTGGCCGAACTTATCTTGCGCGATCTTGTGAATCGCCAAACGTTGCGCGGTATCACAGCGGTTGGTGAGCGACTCACGAAGTGCTGCGGCAAGCGGAGCTTGAACCTTAGCTTTCGTGTAGGTAACGCCGACACGCGCCCAGCGCAGCAGGGTGCGAGTAGAGAACGTCACAGTGAGAGTTTTTACCCCATCGCCCAAAGAGCCGATGAATTGGTTACGAACCTCATTTGCCACGCTAACCATGCCGTTCAGAACATCCGCAGGAGCGCCATTGAGATGGCGGGTGAGCACCTTCAACTCCTTGTCCGGAGACATGTAGTTGAACTCAACGATCCGATAGCGATCCCAAGACGCAAGGTTCTGCGCCATGGTGCCGCCGTGCAGACCAGTTTCATCACCTTGACCGCGGGTGTTGGAGCACTGCACGAAACGGAAGTTTTCATGGGGATGAATTACCTCCCCTCCATTTTCGGCGATAACCAGCGGCGCACCTTCCTTCACGGCGTTCATACCAACATCCACTTCCGGCGGCAGAACGTCAGACTCGTCGAGGCAGAACACGAAACCGTGCTTCATTGCCAGGGCGAGAGGGCCGTAACGGAACACCGTACGCTGATCACCAGTTGCAGGATCACAGTCCAACCCATTCATGCCAACCAGGTCAGGCATCTCCATACGCGAGTGGCAACTCACGCGAAGGAGCGGCCAGTTAAGCCGTGCACAGATCTGAGTCAGATGAGAGGTCTTACCGCAACCAGTCGGTCCTACCAATCCCAGCGAGTCGCCGGCCGGGGTATGGAGGAAGTTCATGATGGGGCGGCGGTACTCAGTCTCGAACTCATAGTGAGGGTCGAGCTTGGGAACCAGGTGCATGAACTCATGACCCGCTTCGAATCCGAAAGCCTTCACAGGGGCGTTCTCGATACCGAAAGCAGACAGGTCGATGATTTGTTGAAGTTTCATGGTGTATCTCCAGTTTAAGGAGGCACCACGTCCCTTAGGGGCGTAGGTGCCCCAAGGGGTTTAGGAATGCTGAGTTATCGTTCAGCTGCGTTATCAGCCACCAATCGCATGATTGGAAGGCAGAATCTGGAGATGACTCTGGAAAAGAATCTTTTCCACAGGCGACTCCTTGAGAGTCGAGGGGGCAAAGCCCCCTCTTCTCACAGACAAAATGCCTCAGCGTCGATATCAGAGTCAACGGCTGTTTGGGCCATTAGAACCTGAATCGATTCCGAGGTCAGCGGAGTATCAGGGTCAATGGTGACCCTGCTGCGTTCCACCGTTTGGTCGCGGTAGCGATCGATGATGTCCTTCGTAATGTTGGGGCATTGATCCTTCACGAGGGAATTCCAGTCGACCTTGCCGTTTTGGTTGAACCGTGTGATCCGTACGCCATGCGCTTCTGCCAGCATGAAATCCCCCATGAGGGACACCATCTCAGACTGATGCTCTGCACGTAACGATTTAACCTGGTTCAGCCGGGCTTCGATCCGCTCCCTGACACGCTCCAGACGACGGAGCTTATCAGCCGCAAGAATCCACTTTGAAAGCACATCCCCTTCCGGAAGGAAGAAGTCGCGCTTGGGATCCTTAACCGGCTCCCTGGCATCGAGGTAGAGATTCCAGAAACCGAGCTCCTCAACCACTAGGGTTTGCAGAACCGCTTCGTCTCTCGCTATCTCAAAAACCAAGGGGGTCTCGCGGGTATGGTAGAAAAGCAGATACCCACGCTTGGCGCCCGACACAAGCAACTGGTGCTGTACCTGCCACCAGTGCAGCTTGTAGTACTCAGAAGCGGTGCCATTGTCTCGAACATCGAAGAAGATCGGATCCGCGTGGATCTTAACCTCTACCGGTTCGAAGTTCTCCAGTAATCCATCAAAACTGGCACGGATGACTGGGAACTCGTCGTACTCACCACAGACCGGCAAACACTCTCCACCGTACTGCTTTTGAAACCACTGCAATGCATATGGCTCCAGGTAGATGGCCATCCTTACCTGCGGAATCACGGATAGGTCAGGAACCTGAACTTTTCCATGCAATTCAGCCCACAGACGCCAAGGCGTCTTCTCGGGATGCTGCCGCAGAATGGGAGCAGCCATCGTTGCTCCAATACCTTGCTTTCGCCAGGCATGCCATTCAGGAGTGCGTTGCCGCACGTCTACAAACTTCATACCTGCCTCCAGTTGAAGGCGAGACAAACCCCAGCGGGGTTTGCCCCGCTAAGGGTTGCTTTCATGGTTAACCTGCCGCAGCGTCCAAAGGCTGCTGCGCTGCCAGGTAAATTTCCTGGTACTTCTCCTGAGCGTAGGACGCACAGTCACCAGTGAGGTTGGCTGCTATCCAGTCCTCACAAGCTTTCCAGGTTTTTTGCCGTTGTGTCCTTGCAAGCACTTGGTCGATCCGATCGCGCATCTGCTCGGTCAGATTGCTGGGCTCACCGTCGCCGGTGCCAGCGTCAATGCCTGTGGATTTGGGTTCAAGTTGAGTCACCGTTGCGGAGCCCTTTCGGGCCTGCGCAGGCTTCGCTTCTTGACGAGCATTCTGCTCCTGCCGCGGCTGCCCCTGCCCTTCTCCCTGGGGATTAGGCTTGGACTGATTAAGGTCGACAACGTCTCCCTCAAAAGTTTCACCTTCCGGCTTGCCAGTTTCTGCAGCAGCACCGCCATTGACGATATTTGCCGCCATATCCACAGTGATGGGACCACCCGTGAAGCCTTCTCCGCCCTCCTCATTGAGGTAAGCGATTGCTTGCTCCAGAACAGGTGAGCTCATCGGCCAGTACTTTCTTGAGATTTTAATAGTCGTCTTAAGAGTCATTGGCTCAGGATGGGTTTCCCAAGGACCTTTACTCTTGCCCGGTTTTGCCCTGGACCAAGCTGCCGACATCGCACGCGCTGCGTAAATGTCTTCAGCCCGAACCGGCGTAACCAAAAGCATGCCTATCGCAAGGTGAGCCACGGTATAGGCCCCTCGCAACTCGCCCCGGCCCTCAACAGGCATGAACGGGTCATATACATGCTCAGGCTGGGCATGATCCCCGCGGTAACGGAAAAGATCATTCGAGTACACGGCCTTGGCTGTTACCAGGTTCACTGCACGTGAGCGGATCGCGATGTCGATCAGCCCCCGATAGGAGATGTCGGCAATCACTTTTCCATCGCGAGGAACCAGGTAAGCGAGTTGCATCGCAGGATCAAGAGTCAATCCACACGCTGCGACCTGAGCCATGGCAAGGTCCAAGCTGACGGGGTTTTTAAACGCCGTATTAGCCAGGAGCTCGTTGTTGAGCATCGCCTGCATCGCGTATATCGCTTCGGTCTTGAACAGCAGACTTCCGGACGTATCAGCGATGATCGAGTTGAAGCGAGGCTGGGTCCTGTTGACCAACTGCCTGCATTGATTTGCGTAGTCTTCGTAAGTGTTGGACATAAAGCCTCCGGGTAGGTAGAGGCCTTACCCCTGTGGGGGAAGACCCCCATAGGGTTGAATTGCTTAGCGGTTTAGAACGGGATGTGGTCGTCTGCCCCGAACTCACCATCTCTCCAATCGTCCGGCAGATGCGGCGAAGGTTGAGATGGGGCTCGCGGACTTGAAGCTGGCTGTGACTGTTGGGCTGCAGGCGCCTGCGGGGAGCGCTCCTGCCGACTGTGAGAGTGGTACCCGATAATCTCGAGCTCACCTTTCATGTCGACCACGACTTCGGTGCGGTACCGCTTGATACCGTCCTTCTCGTAAACGAAGGTCTGGTTTCGACCAACAACTGAGAACAGCATGCCTTTCTTTATCTTGAGGGCCTTTTCAGCCAACTTTCCAAAGAAAGAAACGTTGTGCCAGTCAGTGACCTCCTTCCAGCCACTTTCCTCCATCCAGCCACGCGTGGTCGCGAGTGTCACCTTGACGACGTTGTTTCCATTCCCCAAGGAATTGGACACAGCATCGGCGCCGGCGTTACCCAACAACCAAACCTTGTTGACGCTATAAGACATATTTTCACTCCGGATGAGCGGAGCAATAGCCCCAGAGGGCAATTGCCCCGTTGGGGTTGGTAGGAATGCTGGGTTTGACAGCCCAGCTGCTGCATCTGCTGGCACGCTAAGGTGCGCAGCAAGAAGCTTGTGGGACGGGGGATTTGAAGGACGAAGGTTCTTCGTTAGAGGGGAAGGCTTTCCTCAGGTCTCTCTCACGAAAGAAAACAGGAAAGCGCTTCAGGAGGGGCGAACCCCTCCTGGCATCTAATCTCTCTCTTAGCACACCACCCCGACTTCCGCGGTTGCGGGGAGGTAGTTGTTCCGGACTGCCCAACGCTTCAAATAACGCAAATCGAGGACATCAGGCGAGACGGTTTGAGCAATTCGATCAGGAACCGAAATTACTCTATCCCCCGCACCTGGGAACAACAGTTCTTTGAGATCAATCAGATAGACGGCTTCTACTTGTGCCATGGTTGTTTCCTCGCCAGGGTGATCCACCAAAACGCTTCGAAAAGCGCTTTGGTGGACCACCCCAACGGGGAAGTCCTGCAGCATCATGGGTAGCAAAGCTACCCACGACCCAGGCTAGCTCAGGCGAAGCTGAGCTGGACACCCAAACGCTGGAATGCCGGCTCCTCGTACATGGAATAATCCCTGGGAGGAGGCAAGACATTCACTCTGGTCGCACCACGCAAAGCGGGGGCAACAGAAGGAATGGATGTAGATTTCGCTGCTTGCGCACGCGCGGCCATTGCTGGCGACACATGCAGGTAGTCCTCAAGCGGCTCACGACGGTCAATCGAAGGCTCCTGGCGAGGAGTGTTTTTCTTCGATTTAACCGGACCATGGCGGTACCAGAGGATGCCCACTACTGCAAAAAGCACCATGACAGTGACGAAGAGCCCATTCATTTGGACGCCTCCTCAATCATTTGGTGATGCTTTTGCATAGCCACTTCAACCTGAGAACTCTCAACGAACTGAGAGGGCAGGTATTGAAAAGCGGCAACCGAGAGAACGGCGATAGCGAGGATGATTTTCATGGAGGCCTCCAGAAAAAAAGGAGACCTCGATCCCTAAGGGAAAGAAAGTCCCCCTAGGGTTAAGACACGTTCGCGAAACGTATCTGGTTAGATGCTGAAGAGTTTCAGCTGCACAGACCAACCGACTAAGCGGCTGGATCAACACACAAGCAACATGCTTGCATGAGGATTAGGGTCAGAATATCTCCACATTTTTCGTCTGTAAAGGGGGCCAGGGTCAGTCTGTACCCACAATCGGGGTCAGATAGCGCACTTCCCATGCGGGCCATTGAATAATGTTAAGGCTCCCCAACCAAAGGAGCCATGACATGGCAAACGGAAACACGTTCGAGCCCCAGGGCAAGTACTCCTCCCCTTCGCTCGACTCCAGCATCACCCTCGACTCGGCTCAGGCCATCCGCGTCTTCCGCCGCTGCTTCGAGACAGCCTCCCACTCCCTGTTCGTGATCGACGTGATCTCGCGTGCCCTGGCCTCCGCCTATCCAGACCCTGAATTCAAGAAGGTGGATGGCGCCGTTGGCCAAATGATGACCGACATGGAAAACATGATCGCCGGCGAAATCGGTCGCATCAATGCGCTGCTCGAAGCGAACGGCCAGGGTCACCAGAAACCGCGGTACAGCAACTCTGAGACGTTCTCTTTCGCTATCAGCTCGCCTGTTATCTTGCGCTTCGCTTCGATCCTGGTGCGCTTCGATGAGATGTACAACCGCCTCGACACCGCCTGGCTGTGCGGCCTGGTCGATAGCACGAAGGCACAAGAATTCCGCCGCGAAAAACTGCACTGGATCCAGCGCATCGTTCGAAAGCTGCAGAGCCTCTCCACCAGCGCCATCAAACGCGGCCGCAAGGCAAAACTCGATCAGTCGATGCTCGACGGCCTGGAGCAGAAGAGCAAAGACAACGCCAAGCAGATGGATGCTGACGAAGAAGCTTCGGCCGATGGGGTCGACGCTCGAGGTGCCGCCGGCGCCGAGCATACGCAAAATGCAGAAGAGCGCGAACCAGCCGTAGCTTGATAGGCTCTGACCATAAAAAAGGCGTCCTGATGGACGCCTTTTTTGTGCCTTAGGAATATCCCATATTTATCGATGTCAGAGTCCCGCCCTACTGCACGCTGGAATGCGGGTCAAAAAGGTGGAGCAAAAAAAAGGCGCCGAAATCGGCGCCTCTTCTACCTTACTAATCTTATTGGCCTACTGTTGCGCGGATCGAGTCCTCTGCTTCTTTGCGTGCATCGCCGAAGTCTAGGCCATCAAGTCGACCTATGTTTCGCTCCAAGGTGTCCGCTCGACCACCTTTGACGTTCAAGGCACTCCCCTCACCCGTCAGCTTATCCAAATCCATACCCTCGACTGTGGGGTAATGGCCAGTGACCTCAAGGAGCCCAACCCATTCAGAAATATCGATTTTCGACCAGTCAATCTTGGGGAGGTCCTCGATTCTTAATCCTTCACATTGGGGATTCTCAGCCTCTCCCCATTCCTGGCCAAGCTGCGGCCTCGCTTGCTCCTGGATGATTCGCCCCAGAGGTGAGTTGAAGCAGCAATAGGCTTCACGCTTTTCAATGCACCCGAAGGGTGACTTGGAAGCGCAGTACGACCCAACAAAGTGACAAACTTTCGTCTCCTTCTTCGCACCCAGCATGAACTCCTCTTCCTCACACTCCCAGATGATCTGCACAAGAATGTTGGCGATCTGGTAAATCATGTATGCCCACATGATGACGGAAAGAGCAGCACCAAGCATTGGAGCAAACGTCGCACTACTCGCTGTCCCCGTTGTCCCCGTCGCTGCGTTGGTAGTCGCATACTCTGCACCAGTGGCGCCCCCTTCGAGCGTTCCTGCAGCAAAAATAGTGTTCGCGGCGGCAGCGCCAAAAGTCTTAGCGGTCCATTCTGCAGCGGCATTCATAATCGCCTGCTTCATGGCAGCCAAGCCCCAGGTCTGAGCTGCTTCTTTCGTCAATTCTGCAGCGGCCGCATCTGTAGCTGATGCGAACACACTATTCCAGGCAGAGGCGATCATCTCCTTACCATAGGTCCAGGCCCCGTCGATGATAGAGGCGTTATCAATCACCCCTGCCTTCTCCATCAACTGGAGGGTGTTCATCGTCAAGTTGACGTAGTCCATGAGAGATACGCCGTCAGGGGCTTCACAGCAGTCCACCCACCCACCTACGGCTTTCTTGCACTCCATTGCCTCACCTTTCCAGATGCGGCAATTCGCGTCACCAGATCCCTCCTCGCCACAGTCAAGGTCGTGCTCAGCGAACATAGCGATCTGCAAGGAGGCCGCCGCGTAGGCAAAGTCAGATGACTTCTCATCCACGGGGTTGTAGCACTCGGTTCCCAGGCAGCGAACTGGCCCATCACATTGGTAGGAGGTTTCTATCTCAGCCGAAGGTACTTCGACGTTGTAGCCACAGTCCCATACCTCTTCTTGGACGTAGCAATAGCCAGACGCACCTTCCGCCCCGCCAACGCACTTCTGCGAAATGAACCCGCACGAGTTGTTCTTTTCAAAGTCGCCGCACGTGCTAGACCTGAGCCCATTCTCAATGCAGCCCTCAGCTCTCACCTGCAGCGCAAGCTTGTCGATGCCTTGTATGGGGGACGGCATCATGGCGTTGTAGAACGGATCGCCAGGGCACACATCCACGCCTGAGAGCGTCAAGCAGCCCGACGCGACGCCTTTAGTTACCCTGATATTGCCTGTAGGGCATTGGCCTTTGGCAATTCGGTTTGCAGCCTCAATGCAGTTGTCCGGCCCCCACGACTCATTGAGCAGTTGTACACCCTTGAACTTGAGCACATGGGCGAAGTACCAGGTTAGCTCACCAACCGCATGGTCCGTAATGTTGATGATTGCCTTTAGACCATTCTCACAGTTCGGCGACTGAGGAATGCTCACACTGGCCAGTGGAAGTGTTTTGGGGGCATACGGTTGGTCTTGCCAAACAGAGACATCAGAAAGCACAAACTTAGTCGGAGTTGGCTTACCGTTTGGACCGGGCCCACACAGGTAGTTGTAGTCCGCTTTTGTAACGCTGCCAACGATGTTGAATCCTTGCAGGTTGGTCCTTTTTACAGTCCCTTCCACGAAATCGACAACAACCTGATGAGTCTCATGAGCCTCAATCATATCTTCGACAGCTACTTTGACCGTCAAAGGAATCTCTCGCAGGTTTACCGTGTGGTTTACAGCGCAAACCTTGTCAGAGTTAGTTGGGCACTGCTCTACACCATTGCCGTCGACGTAGCAGTCCATAGCTCCTTCGTTAAAAGGACAGCTAACCTGACCTACAGAGACTTTCACTGCTGTCTTAGGAACATCCGGAATCGGCGGCTCAGTGAGCTTTGCGTAGATCGGATCACCTGGGCAAACATCAAAACCGGAGAAGTTAACGCAAGAGGAACCGCCAGATGTGACCGAGTAAGATCCAGTACAGAATCCATCCTTAGTGGACTTAGCTGCCTGCACGCAATCCGCCGGACCCCAGGAGTCCTTAACAACGGTCAGGAATTGGGCAACCTTGAGCAGCCCGCCCGCAGTAAAGGTATTACTGATGGGAGTACCAATGGATTTGATGTCTGCGTTGTCATGGAAGATGAAAACATCAATACCCATAGCAGCGATCGAGCTCAGAACCTGAGCTTTACCAGAGCCGCCGCTATCGTTGTTACCGATCACGACAACAACCTTCTTTACACCGTCGCGCCAATAGTTGTTGGCTACAGCCCAGTTGAATGCTTCAAAGTTACTGGTACCGCCACTACTTATACCAACGCTGTTAATCCAACCCTGAAAGCCTGCTACACCTTCTGTAAGCTTGATATGGTTGCCGAGCCATTGACCGTTCCTTGTAACGGCCCCACCAATTCTTAGCTGCCCTTCGTTTTTAACCCCGAGCAATTCGGCTACTCGATAAACGTTCTCCCGGAGCGAGGCAATGATACCCTCCATTGACCCGGAGTTGTCGACCAAGAAGAATAAGTCAGTCGGCAGGGGCTCAATCTCAACGTCATGCACAATGTCACAGCTACCTGCTGGCTTGTTCACCCGCTCGCAAGTCTTGTAATCGGGAATGTGCTTTGAGGTTGTTTTGGGTGTAACGGTATTTGTCTCTTTGCAATCAGCGAAGTCCTTCTCAAAGGTACTCTGATTGTTCATAACAGAGTCGGTGTTCGTCCAAAGAGGATCATTCTTTATGTTGGGACGGGTCATTCGTGCAGTGCCAAGAAGCACCCGGTAAGCATCGCCATCCGCAGACTCTTCAGTCTTCAGGCGGGTATTGGCAGCCCCCCCGACACTCAACGTTTCATGATCGTCACCGTAAAGATTCTCAAGGTCTTCCTTCGACTCTCCAGCACCGATCCCTGGGAAGAGTTCGTTGAGGCTAATATTTTGCTGCTCGCCAGCCCCGCCGAAAATTATCGAGCCATCAGAGACAGAAGGTGTGCTGAAGTTACGAAGCGCTTCAGCTGCAGCCGCATTCCCTTCAGCAGCCGAATTCGTAACAGTATCAGCCCAAGCAGGCAGCATAATGCTGTACGAATAGAAAAACAGCGTGACTGCTGCCGCGATAGATTTAAATTTCATTCGTTATCACTCGATCGTGTTGCAGCAGTCGTTCCATCGGAACATGACATACATGGCATCTTCGCCGGTTACGGGGATAACTCGTCCCTCACCACCCTGCCAAGTCATTGGATGGGCGCCGATGTAATGTGCCTTTTTGGTTTCAGCGCGAGGGAAGAAGCTCGCAAGCTTGTACTGCGACTTAGGAATCGTCGGGAAAATCATGCCTCGGCAGATTGTTTCGTCACCCGTTGTGAGATGCGCCATTCCTCGACGGTGCATCTGCGCAATAGAGCGAGCAGCAAGCAGCGATGTAGTCCTGCCGAAATCGTTTGGAACAGTGGAACCAGCCATTGGGTAGATGCTCCCCCAGGTCCCTGCACACCACCAGAGCGCGGAAGTGCCTTCTGCTCCTACTACACCCAACGCTGCGTCTGCAGCACAAGCGGCCTGAGCGAGGGGATTGGCTACAGCTGCGGATTCAGGGTGAGTAAAGAAGGCCAGTTCATCGTTATTCCAAGTTGGGTCCAACTCAGTTAGCTCGATAATGTCAAAGTCCGCATAGCCATCAGGCGAGCACCGCTTTGGCATGTACATTTCCAAGATCGAAAGCAATGGAAATGCGTAGTAATGGAGGTGATAGAACGACATCTTTTCCTTGGTGATGTTGTTCCCGGAGACCGCATCGGATTGAGTCCCCCATGACCTCTTGTCACCAATCGGGAGGGTCGCTCCGCCTAGAGACATCGCACAGCCAGGCTGACGAACCACTTCGATGAGTCGAGCAGGCTCCCACATAGAGTTAACGATGCCGGGCTGGTACATGCCGAGATTGTCTTGGCACATGCAAAAGCCCTGTTTAGAAGCGCCTGAAGGCGCTTCGCCCGGAGTAATAGAGAACCCGGCAACACGAATCGGGAACATGCATGCCCAGCAAATGTCAGTGAACATTTTCCCACTGAACAAGCCGGCATCTTTACAAACCAATGCGTCCGTAGTGGTAGTTGTTCCCTCGGCCGATGCAAAAAATGCAGGGAACAGTGCTATTGCCAGTATAAAAATGGATCTACGGAAAAAATTCATTGACTAGCCCAGGCCAACCGAAAGTTGAGGAGTTGAACTTTTCTCGCTGAGCAACTGCGGCCGCGAGAATGCGTAGCCCTGATAAAGGCTATTTCGGAAAGGTTGCAGTAGATCTTTCGAGCCTTGGGATTCAAAGCGCTCGAGTACGATTCCGATTCGACGCTGATCGCAGTGAACCTTGGCTTCTATCAGCCAATCGAGGTTATCCGCGGCCGCAAGTGAATACAGATCGATTTTGCAGTACGACCAATCATGCTCGACCAGCCTTTGGAGGTTAGAAAAGCCAACGCCGAAATCGTCCATAGCCACCAGGGCACCCACCTGCTTTAAATCGCAGAGGCGCTTATCCAGAAGCGGCCCGGTGACATCAGACTCTTCGGATATCTCAATAACAGTCGGAGCAGAACGAGATTTTGCGATATCGCGAACCAAACTGAGCGCCCTGCTGAAGCAGCCCTCAACCTGGAGCGTCTCTGGCGACATGTTGATGAAGAGCGGCCAAGGGTCCTTAACCAGCACAGCACTCTGAGCGACGAGACGGTATACCGTCATATCCAGCGAGAACCAGTCCTCTCCGCTAGAGCCGGCCATAAAGATGCCAGGCGCAGCAACACGGTCGCCATCTATGACCTTGCGTGCAAGCACCTCATGCCCACATATTTCCTGGTTTGCTTCATGGATCGACTGTATCGCTAGCCTGATCATTGACGTGCCCCCGGCCGACATAAACCTCTTTGATGAAAAATGACTGGCCGTCGGCAGTTACAATTGATGGTGTTCTTTCAATTGCAAATCGGTCCTTGACGTCAGACTTCAGCAGGTATGCAGGCGCAGAAACTGCACCCTGAATCCGCTGAAGATCGTCCCAGCCAGCTTCTACATCCACTGATGACAAAATCAGTGTGACAGTCTGGGACTTTCCGTAAGTCTCGATCTGCTCCCTAGCGAGGGACACCTGTTCAGGAACCGAGGGGTCAATGACCAGCATTCTTTGAGTGAAAGGGCGAATGCTTAGGGGGTTTATCTTGTCGCCAGCTCTATGGATGACTGTCCCATCCGGCGCGATCATGTCCTGCTGCACGGTTACAGTTGGGTCAAGACGCCTTGTACGATCCTCTTCGGCATGTGGAAGATCGAACATCTTCTGGCCTTTCCAGTACCTGGCCATTGCCTTCTGCTTAAGCTCCTCCGGATCCAGTTTGGCCGCCTTCTCCTTCATGACCTCAATGAGGTCTCGCTCTGCAATCTCGAGTGAGGGCCCAACAAAGCCAAGGTCACCACCTTTTCCAGACTTCAGAGATTCTTCAACCCGCGCGACCGACGAAGTACCTTTGGCCACTGCCTTGACGTCATCGCCATCCTCGATCACTACGGCCGGGACGACGGAAATGGCGTGCTTCTGAAAAGCAACGGGATCCAGAAGCACCGACACACTAGACTTTGTGTCAAGAGACAGCTTCTGCACTTTGGCAAGTGCATCAACCATCTTTACGCCATCTGGGATACCCCTGAAGAGCAAGCCCACATCAGTTTCCCCGTTGTATTCTTTGAGCAGCTCTTTAATTTCGTGCTCACCCATGGACCAAGAGACGAATATCAGCTTACGCCTACCCTCTCCTAGCGGGTGTACTGGCTCTTTCTTTGAAGGCTCAATACTGTCAACTGCAGCTTTATGAGCTTGCTTCTCAAGATCGCGTGCCCACTCCAAATCCCCGCTATTCATTACAAAATCAACCTGCTGCTGGGTTGATTGTTGGAGTGCAGAAAGCTCCTTCTTCACTTCATCATCAAACTGAGGAAGCTCAACAGGATTTGCCAGAACCCTAGCGGCCAGGCACATAGCGATCGCACAGGCGACGAACCGGCCGCAATTCACCATATCGGATACGCTCGCCCAATCAGGTCACTCTTCTGGACGTAACCCCAATACCGAGAATCAAAACTGTCCAGTGTTTTGCCCATAAACCAGTACTTATTCGCAGGAACAATTTCCTCACGAACAAACCGACCCGCCGGCTTTTTCAAAGGCTTGGAAAGACGAAGTCCCTCACCAACCTCTTTTCCATTTACCAACACTTGCTCAGGGGTAACCTTGACTCGATCCCCAGGCAGGCCATCAATCACTTTGATCATGTGAGTGCCTTCCTTGAAAAAGGGCCGAAGATCCTTCGCCTTAAAAGCGAAGATGGCTCCTCTTTCTGGAGTAACGTCATGCTTGTCGATCACGAAGACTCTCCAGGGGAGACAGGTGTTTTCCTGCGGATCAATGCCCAGCGAAAACCGTGAGCTCGCGTAGTACGCGAGCCCCCCGACCAGCAGGGCTATCGGGATGGCCTTAAGCGCAAAGGCCTTATACGAGCCCTTCTGCGCTTTACTCATCCCCACCCTCCAAGGCTTCAGCAGCGCCTTGTGGTACCTGGTTCCCCTTCACCTTGGGGGTGACAGACTCGAGAGCCTCCCGCGGAATCTCAACTTCACCTGGGTAGCCCAGGAGGGCGCGGGAATCGATTACAACGTACCCCTCTGCCGCCAGGATCGAAGAGTTCGATCGCAGCGCAGCGAGCGCTTCATTCGGGTCGTCGATCACCGATAGCGCCATGTCGTAATTAGCGACAGCGACAGGTGTTGGTTTAGCTGCGAGGAACTGGTCGTACGCGAATACGGAAGCAATCGAGCAAACTGCACTAATCACAACTGTTTGTAAGAGTTCCATTACGCGGCCGCCTTTTGTACGTTTCGATCACGGAGCACGGCGTTGATCGCTTCATTCATGCTCAGCCCTTGATTCCGATAGTTGTTAATTGCCTGGACATCATCTGGCGCTGTGGAATAAAGCAGGAGGCTGAATGGGTCCACAGTAAGCCTGCCAATACCGGAGCCGTGCTCTGTCATAAAGAAGATCTCGGAGTACTGGCCCCGCATGGTGTGCACCGTCTTGAGAAGGTTGAAGCCACCATCGGAAAGAGAGAGTCGACCTTCCTTTTTAATCAGGTTGATCGCATCCGCCTTTTGGCCGAGCAGGAAGGTATTAGCCGAGTTTTCTGCAATCGCACGCCCTGTCGAGTTGGAGTACAGGTCGTTAACCGACTGGGTAATAGTGATTGCCGCACCGCCGTATTTACGGAAACGACGATAGCCGTGCTCAATGAACTTCGACACGTCACCTTCGGTAAGCAATGACCAAGCCTCGTCGATGATTACGATCTTGCGACGGTCGCGAGCACCCAGGTACATGTTCTGCTGAATCTGGTAAATCAGCTGAAGCAAAACAACCTGCTGTAGGTGCTTACGACCTTTGAGCTCTTCCAACTCCAAGACCGTGAAGGGGTTTTTGAAGTCGACGTTATTTTTACCGTTGAAGTACTTGCCGTAAGTGCCCTTGCTTGTGAAGGCGTACAGCTGGTGGCCGATGTCTTGAATGCGCTGGTCATCGTCCGACAAGCAACTTCTTGCCACATCGTCGACCATCATGTCTGTGTGCTTTTCTTCCCAGACTTGAGCACTATGACGCCGAAGCCCTGAGAGTTGATAATCGTCGAGAGGAATAGTGGGTGCAGCCATTGCAGCGAGGAGACCAATCAGTACGTCTTCTTCTTCGCTGTAACTCTTTACCAGCTCGAAAGGGTTCAGACAGATGTTTGCGTCTTCCGTAAACTCGATGAAGTCCCCATCAAAGGCCTTAGCTAGCTTCTCGTAAGATCGACCAACGTCAATTACCCAAACCTGGGCCCCTGCCGACCGATAGGCGGTAATCAGGTAGTTTGTAAGGAAGGACTTACCAGAGCCGGACTGCGCTGCCACTGTGGCGTTATAGTTTGTTTCAGAGTCGAACAGATCATATGACATCAACTGTCCATTCCTGGACACGAAGGTCATCATTGGCGTACCCGTACCCTTCCAATCCCCATAAATTGGGATGAGTGGTAGTGCATGCGTGATCGCCATAGTTTTATAGCGGTACATGTCCGTTACGGCTTTAGCGTCTGCGCCGAACGGCAAAGCATTGATGAAAAGCGGAAGGACAAAGAATTTGTCCTCCATTACAGAGAACTGTCGAATGCTGAAGTAGTTCTTAACTTCTGCGGCAGCTCGAACCATCCGGTCCTTGTCACCAGCATTGGCAAAGACAACGATCGTCATGTTGCACTTGACGACGGTCTCGCCATCGTCAAGTTCTTTGAAGAGGACGTCGAAGCCACGTTTCTTGGCTGCAAGCACCGGCACGAACTTCAGGATGGGACCATAGGCCTGGTTGTTCGCCCAAGTCCTTTTGGTATTCATCTTATCTTTCGTCCCCTGCTGATCAGGGAAGTAGATTGAGAAGGTGATAAGGCAGTTATCACGAATACCAGTCTTACCTGTCAAAAGGTCGCCTAGGTACCAAGCAGCCGAGCCCTGGATGGTCTGCCTTGGGAACCGCTTAACGCTAAGCGTTTTCACCAGTGTGTCGCCGATTTGCAGGTGATCAGCGTGAACATCAACAGTGCGGTCGTAGTCCAGAATCTGGTGCTTCAGCGGCTTGTCATCATCTGCGACGACTTCTGTGCGATCACGCCACGAAGCACCTTTGCCCTGGTTCACAATAGCGGACATGATCTCAACGTAAAGATCATTGGTGAGGCTGCGTGGTGCAAACCCAATTGAGGCGAAGGTCGATTCAAACTGCGCTCGAAGCTCCGAGGCTGTCTGAATTTCCTTGTCAGTTGGGAACATATCAGCGGTAGGAATTATCACGCTGATAAGAGCATGCGTCTCTCGAATCTTGATACCCGAGTAATCATCGATCGGCGTCATGGTGCCGTTGAAGAGGTACGATGCTCGGTTCGAAATAGCCTGTGTAAGGATGTTTTCTTCGAAAGAAAGGCGAATGCGCAGCATTGAGTTAACTTGCGCATTGATGTTTTGTGAGGCGAAGAGACAGAACGAAATCATCGTGCCGGCTGGCCAGGCCTGTTTCAGCACAGACTTCAGCTGGTCAGCCTCTTTGCCATCCGAACCAGGAAGGGGGCGGCAGAGAAAGCCGAAACCAATCTGGTTGTCATCCAGCAGGAAAATACGATCATCCGAACTGTAGGCTTCTACATTCAGAAGATCGCCAAAAGGAAAACTTTGTTTACGGAATGCGGTCATGTCAAATCCCCGGAGCCGATAGCCAATTATTTAGCTCACCCTTGTCATATCCGAGACGAATCAAACCGTCGTCCCGAATCATGAAGGGAACACCTTTAATGCCAAACATGTGCGCAGAAACAATTCGCTTAGCTATTGGCGATGTGTCGCAAGCCGGAACTTCTGCTTTCCCTACGATGGATTGAGGCTTCGCCTGACCGAGCATCACATCTTGTGCGCTTTCCCGGTCTTTTATGCACTGCATTGCCCTAACCACTTTGGAGCTCTCATCACCCATAAGGGGGACATACACAATCTTGAATGTGTAACCCTCGACTTTCTTGAGGTCGTCAAGCAACACATGACAAGAAGGGCAGAATGGATCAGTAAAAATAATTACTGTCTTGTCGCCCGACCCGACAGTTAGTGGATTCAGATCATCCACCTGGAACTTGGTCTTCTTAACGTCGATAGTTTTATAGGCGAGTTCAGCATCACGAAGCGACTCGATGTTTTTCTGGGACCAGGTGTCATAAACAGTGCCCTGGAAAACGAACCGTCCGTTATCGCTGACGAACGCCAGCTTGCCGTTTTTCACAGCGGCTACCATGCCGTTCAGTGGCAAGGGCGAGGTCACGCCTTCTTTAATGCCTGTTGCTTGATCCGCGGCATAGCTGCAATTGACCATGGCAGCCATCGCGAATAGCGAGAAAAGAATCTTTTTGAGCGTCAAGGGAAAACCTCCTTTTGGATATGAGGAGGTTATGCAGGTTGTAAAGACGTTTGGGCTGAGTTCGACCCCATCCAAGGGACTAACAAGAAGGGCGCCTTTCGGCGCCCTCCTTGTTACCAGATGACAGCTTCTGAATCCTCACCTGAGTCATCCGTGGCGAACAGCTCGATCCGCGGTGGCTCCGTGTAGGTTCTCTTGGAGATCGTAATGACAGATCCGCCCAGGCCCTGCTTTTGGTCATTGATGAACCAGTTGTGCCGTGCGATACGCCCGTCCTCGTCCTTGCACTTAGCTGTGGCAGTCCAAGCGGAGCCGCCCTCCTTCACCTCCAGGTCGCACGTTGGCTTCTTGTTCTCATGGACATCAATGCTCACCTCACCCTCAGCCGCTTTGCTCATTCGTGTGGCGATCTCAAGCTTGATGTCATAAGACCCTTCTGTCGGAAGCAACGCCCTGGCGTAGCGGGACCCTCCAGTTTCGATGGTCTGCCCATTGAGGGAATACTTCATATCAGTGATGACATCCTTGGGATGGCCCCCGGAGATCTTCGGCCTTACGAGAATGCTCAATGGAGCCCGCTCAGCCTCGTTATTACCCGAGTAATCAAGCAGGACCTGCCAAGGCGGCGGCTCTTTGAAGGTCATGTCCCTTTCGACCAGCGAGTAGTTGCCCCGAGCGTCATAGACATGAACCTTGAAGGGGTAGGTATTGGGATCTTTGATCGCAAGAATCCGCAACTGACTGTTGTCATCCTTAACGACGTCATACCCCGGCATCTCTGGCAGCTCCCAGTCGTAATAGACGCCTTCAACAGCCTTGAACTGACCGATGTTCCGAATTCGGAGAGTCAGGTCTGCCGGCGCATATTCCGCACTGTAGGTTGGCTGAATGCTCCATTCAGGCCAGTCGTACAGCCAGAAGGTAATTCGCTGCTGGGTGATCCCCTCGCCGCCCTGATCGCGATAACCATTGATCCACGCGCGATACGCAAGCTGTGGCTTCTCGCGGTCAAGGTCTGCGTCGGTTGGCGTGTAACGCATCTCTGTCCCAGGGATAGTCCCCTCGCCATCGAAGTCGATGAACTCGCCGTCCATGGTCAAATCCATGTTCGGATAAGGCATCAGCATGTTCGCGATCCAGACAGTTTCCACCCCGAGCTCAGGTCGGCGGGTACCGATGATCTGAACACGCGGGGGACGAACTTTTCGGAAAGCCACCCCGGACCGGATCGTTTTCCAGACACGAGGTTCCTCGACTGGGGCGTCTTTGTACTTGAGCCGCACGTACACGTACTCGCGCTTTTCCACGTCACGAGTTACAGAGAAAGTATCTTCGCCAGACGTCCAGGTAACTCCGCGGTCAAGACTCCACTGCACCTCAACAGCCCCCAGGTCGATCGGAAGACTATCGGGCTGCCGAACCTTGAAGGTTGCAGTCGACTTCACAAACGTGTTCCCCGGCCCCTTAAGAAGAGCCTTCGGCACGTTGTAAGCGACGATCTCAACTTCGTCAGTCATCGAGAGCGCACCCGAGTTCTTGTTCGTCAGCTGCGCCCTGACTTTGTACAACCCCTTGGGCAGGGTCATGGCCATGCGCTGTGGCGTCTTGGAAGTGTTTGGCAGCTCTACGAACGGCCCACCATCCGTCGACATCTCCCACTTCACAGCCCCAAGATCCTTCGTCCAAGCGCGGTTTGTGACATCCGCAAACAAGGTCACCCGGAAAGGAGCCTCGCCAGTCAACCGCAGCGCACGAACGGAACCATCAAGAGCGGCACCATTGAGAATGGTGATGCTCAGTGGCTTCGGCGAAGTACGAACCACCTGATACTCCGGTACCGGCGACACAATCCGGGCCTCAGCATAAATCCTCATGCTCTGAGCTGACGCCAAGGACATTGGAATTTCGAATGCAGCGTGGCCGGAGCCATCTGTATCTTCCCAATCGGTCAACGGCTCAGTGGTATCCCATTTCGGCTTGGTGACCAGGCGCACCTGCCAGCTGCCCATTACAGCCTGATCGTAGGCTCGACTATCAACATAGGCGTCGCCCATGGTCACGCCGACTTCAAGCGTCTCAGTAGAAAGGATCTTCCCATTCTCATTGTCGATGATCGGCATGATGCTCTCTTCAGGAACAGAGAGCAGTTGCACCTCAGAATGAACCTCCGAGCCAGACAAAAGCGAATAGCCCGCATCTACGAAAATCGTCCTGCGATCCCAAAGGCTGCTGAAGGCCTCGGAATAGATACGGCGGTAAATTGTGTTAGTCGCTGCATAGGAAGGTGCCACAGTCTCTTCAGCAACTTTTCCTCGATCCAGGTTGTGTCGCAGCTTCAGTTGGCCACGCACGGATTTGATCAACGCATCGCCGATGTTGTCGCCCGTGATCGAGGCTGCGTAAAGGCCATCAGTCACTTTCTTCTTCGAGCTATAAGTGATCTCAACAGCCGGCGGCTCAATCGACTCAAAACTGAACTCTCCTGTACCCAAAGGTACTTTTGCCCCAGCTGGGTCAAAGACGGATATCGTCCAGGCAGCCTTGTTCTGGCCAAGGAACTGAGAGATACCCATCAGGTAGGGTTTTTCCCAGTTCGCACGAACGCTTAGACCAACGGGGATATCAGTCCACTCAACCAAGCACATTGGCTTAGACGAGTAGCTCGCAGCACTCGTTTGCGCCCTTCTCTCCACGGTAGTCAGGTCGCAAGCGGGGCCAGCCGTCTGAGACAGCTCAATCACGCGGTCTTCGATCTTATAGAAGGCGGTTGTGAACGGGTCTTTAGGAGCCAGTGTTACGGCACCCACACCGGAGACCACAGTCACCGGCACTTCATAAGTACCGAGGTCGTAGCGCTGCTGGGCAGCGTCGACGATATAGGCCTTCGCTACGATCTTCTTGACGCCAACGGTGCTCGACGTGCCATCCAACGCAAGCGTGGAGTCGCTTGAGAGATTCTTCGATTGATCCAGCTGCTGGACAAACTCAAGCAAGCAGATGGGCTTGTCGTAAGCGTTACCCTTCGCGGCCTCAGCGATTTTGACAGTCTGCGTGCAGTCTGCGGACTCGGGCATGAACTGCGCCCGAGTACGCTGGAGGGCCTGAATGATCGTCGGCTGAGTCAAGGAGATCTGACCGTGCAGCTTCCAAAACTCGACCGGAACCGAGTAGACGTTGCCAGTGAAATCAGCACGAACCAGAAGTACCTTCGCAGTGCCTTCGGTCTCGGCCTCTACCGCGGCAATTGACGTGCCCAAAGCAGCGCCACTGAAGAACTCGACCGGGAATTGCATACCTTCCCCTGGAGCGAGCTCCCGGCCTCCAAGCACTACCGGTTTTTCCGAACCTTCCTGAAGGACTGCTACGACATCAGAGCCAAGGCTATTCAGCGCTTCCTCGTCGTAGAGCATGAAGCCCGGAGTTCCATCAAGCCGCCGCATTGGCTGAGTAATGCCAGGCGTGCGCACTGCCCCATCCACGTCGACAACGGGAAGATCCTTTATCACTTCTGACACAGGCTTAGGCTTGAGTGTGATGGTACCAATGAAGAAGAGCCCCTCCTGGTCGGTCACCCGGATCTTGGCTGTGGTTTCCACTTTTCCGTCAGTACGGTAGACAAGCTTGTTCTTGTCGAACCAGATAGACCCGTGGGCAGGCTGCTCTTCCACTGCGAAAGTGAAGGAAGCCCAACGGTTGCGATCTGTGGCACTCAGGCGCTCCTCGGTGCCCACCCCCTCGACGAAGGAAATCTCGTTTGGAGTAATAGCTGTAGGGGCGTAGTTGTGAAGCGCAACCGAGACAATCGCCGCCTCCTCGATGTACTCCCCGCCAGCGTCAACCACTCGGAAATTGAACGTGTCATTCCCGTAATAGCCTTCGTTGGGGGTGTAAACGTACCCCTGCTCGGTAACTACGACTTGGCCATGCTTTGGCTGAGTTACGACTTCATAGGTGAATATGTCCCAGGTGTTGACGTCATCAATCACAGGAAGCGTCGCTTCGGACGGTATGCCCTCCTCCGCATAGATGCGAAGAACTGCAGTCGCCGGCGGTTGGTTTACTGCGTAAACCTCAACAGAAATATCGCCCTCAATAGCCAGGCCGCCAGCATCGGTGGCTTTAACTCGAATAGTGTCCGCGCCAACGAATTGGTCTACCGGGGTATAGACAATCTTGTTGCCTATGACAGAGGCAGTGCCGTGCTGCCCGGACGAGACAATCTCAAAGACGTGCCTGCCTTTGTCGTATGGGTTTGGATCGCTAACGATCGGGTAGTAAGGCGAAGACGGAGTGCTTTCAGGGACTCGAATGTGCCCTTCGACATTGGTCGGCGCGGAGTTGCTGCCGGATACCGTAACGAAGCCCTTACCAGATACTGAAGCTCCACTGGGATCAGTAGCCTCAATGTCGAAAATCGCACGACCTGTCCAACCAGCTTGGGGAGTGAACTTAATACCCCCTGCTACCACTTCAACCACTCCGCCAGAGGGCTGAGAAAGCACCTTAAATGTATGAGTGTCCTGCGGGTTACGGTCGACAACCACAGGAACGCCGGTAACGGGCACCCCTTCTGCTGTAGACATGTCGAGGGATACGGAAGAAGGTGCGTAGTTTTTCTGATTAACCTGAACCGTCACCTTGCCCTTAACGGATAGGCCCCCAGGATCAGTGGCGACAACATCGAACACCACGCTTCCAGTGAAACCGACTGGGGCCTGATAGGAGAGTTGATTCCCAACGACCTGGGCAAATCCATTGATTGACTGAACCGGCAGGCTGAAGGCGTGCTGGCCTTGATCGTATGGGTTAGGGTCAACAACAGTCAGTGGAATGGAGGCGACAGTTTCCCCCTCGAGGACTGTTGCAGATCCTCCAACGGAGGTTGGCGCGTAATTGTATTTTTCTACCTCGATTTCGCCAGTTACGACGTCTGTCTCAAGCCCGTCAGCATCTCGTACCTTGTACGTGAAGGTCGCCGAGCCAAAGTAGCCCTGGACAGGCTCAAAGGTGACCTTCATCCCGGTCGCAGTAACGGTCCCTACGTTTGCAGGGGGCTGGCTCACGATGATGATCGAGTGGGTATCACCAATATCAGGGTCTGTTGCCACAACCTGGTCAGCGGTAACTTGAACAGTCACCGTCGCCTCCGCGGAGACTGCACCGCCAGGATCAGTAGCAGTGACTTTTGCCACCGCGGTACCAACAAAGCCAGTCTTCGGAGTGAACGTCAGGTCAGCTCCAGACAAGGAAAAAGAGCCTTTGTCTGAGGTAGTGTTCTGAGTCAGTGCAAAAGAAAGTGGCGCATCGTTGTTCGGGTCAGACGCCGCCAACTTCACAGTTACAGGAGTGTCCAATGCGGCTTGAAGCGATACGGGCTTGACTACCGGAGGCTTGTTAACTGGAAGCACAGTCAAATAGAGGGTCGCCGGCGTAGAGACGGCGCCTTGGGCATCCTCAGCGACAACCTGGATCGTCTGAGAGCCAGAGAACTGTGGAGCGAGGACAACCTTAACCGACTTACCGACAACACTGACTTCAGCGAAATTGGGATCTGCGGCACCGACTAGTCGAACCACGTGCGAATCGCCGGCGTCCGGATCAGTAAGAGTGAGAGCCAAGGTACGCGTCTCACCCTGCGAGAGGGTCGCGGTTACGTCGGCCACAGCTGGCGCGTCATTCACGTTAGTAACAGTGATAGTCGCATCGACTGGCTTAGACCTTGCCCCTCCTGCATCCATACCAACCAAGCTGCAGGTGGTAGTGCCAACCCAGTCTTTTGCTGGCGTGAATTGAAGGACGCTGCCAGATACAGAGCAAACCCCCTTCGATACGGCCGGCTGCCCTACAACCGAAAACACATACGGCCCGTCACCGTCGACGTCCAGGAAGGCAATCGGGGCGCTTCCCGACTCATCCTCAACCACTGAGAAGGCGATCGGAGTCAGTACGGGAGCGTCATTCTCTGGCTGGATCTGCACCTTGATCAACGCAGGTTCGGAGACCGCCCCATCACTGTCAGTAGCTGTGAGCCAAAAGGAATCCTCTCCCGACCAATCTTCATTTGGCACATAGCTGACACCTGCCTGGGTGACGGTAACCTGACCATGTTCCGCAGGATCTCCGGTCAAAGCAAAGGTGAATTCGGTATCGCCATCGGGGTCTGTCACGACAGGAACAATGGGAAGCGGATTGTCCTCGACGCCAACATAGGTTTTGCTGGTTATTTTCGGCGCACTGTTGGCAGCCCCCACGAGAACCGTAACCCCAGCTTCCTGGGACCAGTTCCCCGAGGAGTCCTGAACGCGGAACGTGAACTCGGCTTTGCCATTCCAGTCCTTCGCCGGCGCGAACGTGACGGTCGAACCAGTTAGAGAAATATCGCCATCTTGGGGGTACGGCATCTTCAGCAATTGATAGCTAACGAGCTCGTCTCCCTCGGGATCGGTTGCTTGCAACTCGATATCAAGCGGAGTGTTCTCAGACGTACTGACAGTTTGGGGCTGAGCGATTGGCGCGGTGTTCACCTTCGCCACATTAATCTTTGCAGACTGGCCATTCACCTGGACGACCATTGCGCCAGTGAAGCCCTCTGGAATCGGAAACTCGCCTGAACACTGCACGGAATCTTTGGTGCGATTACCTTTGCACTGACCCAGCTCGGCACTAGAGGAGCCACCTATTGTAATCGGATAGGTGAAGCCGCCGGCATTAGAACAATCCGTCCGGTTGGCCTGGTAGCTAACGGAGATGGTTTGATCCGCGTATGCATTAGCGGGAGAGACAGAGAACTGGACCACTTGCTCCGTGCATGCTGCTAGGGCGCTGTTGGCCCCCAGAGGAAGCGTCAATGCGGCCATCACGAGAGTCAGGAGGGGTTTCATCGCAGTCCAGTCCTATCCATAAGCAAAGTCCAAGAAAGACCAAAAGCCGGCCATTGGGCCGGCTTGGTTCAACGCGAAATCAGTTCGGAATCTGGATGGTCGCCGTCATGATCGACTCGATGATGGTCGGGGTGTTGTACAGGCCGACACCGCCGCCAACACCGGTAGCGAAGGACATGATGGATTGGCGCACGATGCCGCCGACGATGCCTACCAGCACCATCGCACCGGCCACGACGCGGCCCAGGGTGCCTTGCATCCAGTCGGTGAGGGTCACCCAGATGCTGTCGAACGAATCACCACCAGTGCCTGCCACAGCTACCTGAACAGCGCACAGGACGCCGAGCAGCAGCATGGCTTGAGCAGCCTGACGGCGGCGAGTGGATTGCTCTTCCAGGGATTGGAACTCACCGGCGAGTGGGGTTTGGTCTTTCATGTAGATCTCCTGATCTCGGGTTGGGGACATCAATTGCCAGAAGGGCTAGTGCCCTGCTGTGCGGGAGGGGTTTTTCGGGATTCGAGGGGGCGGATCGAAGGAGTCGGACGCGGGGCAGGAACACCAATTTCCCAACGGCGAGGCTCGATCTCTGTGTACATAAAGCCGGGGACGATCAGATCGCCCGAAGTGTTCTCCCATGGAGCGACCCAAACTCGCATCACTGTTGCTTGCGAGCGAATCGGCACGGGATTTCTTGCAGGACGCGGAACGACATATCGCTCCCCGCCAACGACTGAAGGAGCCACGGGAGATGGCTCAGCGGCCTGCTTGCTGCCACCATCACCCTCACCTTTCACGCTTGCCTGAGCTTCGACTTCCTGACGGAAATTTTCGTTTTCGGTCAGCTGGTAAACATCACGCGCGGACATACAGGTGACGCCGTTTGGCATCCCTTTACAGCCGTACTCGCTCTCACCGATCTGCAGAAACGAACAGCCAGTCATGCTGGCCGTTAGACCGGCAAGCAGCGCGATACGAAGAATCTTCGGATTCATAGTTTTCATAGCCTCAGTATTCAATTTTGGTGAGGGGCGAATTGGTCAATTCGCCCCTTTTAGCGGTCAGCGGAAATTGTTACGCGGCCTTCTTGATCTTGAGTTGCGTGCCTTTCTTCACGACGAAGTCGATTTCGCGGGCAGCATCAACCTCGATAACCGGATAAAGGTTCTCTGCCATCTCGAGGTAGAAGTCAGCGATACGCTCAAGCGCTCGACCGGTACCGCCGATCGCAGCACCTTGAAGCGCCTGGGAGTTAAAGGCCTGCTGGTAAACAGGATCGATAACGCCGCTGCTGCCGCTGCCACTGCCGGTACCCGTAACGTTGATGCTTGGCACCTGGCGGACACTGAAGGCCTCAGACACACCCTGCATGAAGCCAGCCATGAGGGAACGAGCGAGGATTGCCCCCTGCTTGGAGACAAGACGCCCCCTCACACCAGCTTTACCGTCCTCACCGCTTGCGTAGGCATCCATTCCGTTCTCAATGACGCCGCCGTCGTCACGAACGCAGGAGATCGTCTCTGCGCGCATGTATGCACGCTCGGAAGACAGATCACCAAAGGCGCTGGCGATAAGGAAACATTCGCGCACATCAGCACGGAACCGGTTTGGCAACACGGCCTCCTTTTTGATGCGCAGCAGAACTGGGAAAGGATCTTTGCGCGCGTTACTGCCGGTAGGCGCATCGATACCCGTGATCAGTGCCCCAGAGAGAATCGAGCCGGCCGGGAGGTACACTTCGTCTTCGTGATCCTTCTTAGCCGAAGGATCTTCGACAGGGGTGGACTCGATAGTCCGGATAGCCACCCTGTCGTCCTTCTTTTTCGCCTGCCCAGGCTTTGCTGTCTCGACTGCCGGCTGAGGAGCGTTTGCAAAAAATGCAGCCTGGTGCTTGTTAGGGTCCGCCGCAGCACTGTTGAAGCGCGAGGCCTCTTTTTCGCGCTTTTCTGCGTCAGCCTTAACCTCGTCAGGCGACTTACCATCGGGCTTAGCTGCCGGGTTCTTCTTCTCCTTTTCCAGCGCCTCAGCCAACAACTTATTCTGCTGCTCAACTGCCGCAGATTTGTCCTGGGCCGCCTTCAGTTGCTCCTGGAAGCCGTCCAAGTTCTTTTTGATGTCGTTCAGCTGACCGCTAAGCTCTTTCTGGGACGAGCTCTGCTCCATCAACGTTTTCATGTTCTGATTGATCAGACGGATATCACGCTCATTTTGCTGCGTAGAAGTGACGAGCGAGTCAATCCCCGCCTTGCGCGGATCTTTATCAGTCAGGATGGTGGTAATGGTCTTCTTTTGGTAAGTGCTCTTTTCAGCCTTTCCACCCATCTCAGAAAGGACATACACAAAGCTAAGAACCACAAATGCACCACCACCGATTGCAACCCAACGGCGATGCTTGGGATCGAGACGATTGAATAGATCTTTAATCATGATTTCGCCTCAATTAGTTCAGAAGACTCGGACGAGAAGACTCTTCCGCAGGCGCCTCGCCTACTCGAGTCACGATGTAAACTTCCGTCTTCTGACCAGGCTCCAGCATGTTTTCAGGCCAGGCAGCGACTGCAGCAAGGTTCGGGTGAGTGCAGGAAGTCTCATCAAACATTTCTGGTGCAGACGAAACATTTTGAGCAACACCGACAACAACTCGGAAGTTGTGCCCCAGAATCACCTGCGAGCGAGAGAAGTCGAAGGTAACGCCGCTCTGATCACATGCAGGAAGGGAATCAAATCGACCTAACTTTCCGATCGAGAAGCCCTTCGGAAGTTTTCCAAGCGCGAGAGCGCGCATGATGCCTTTAATTGCCTCTTCATATGGCTGCCCTTCTTCCCATTTCTTCGCCTGCCCGGAGTAGCGGGCGCCCATGCCCGCCCCAGGAGCAGCCATAGTTTGGCCAGACATTGGTTGCCCGATGATCAGGTTCGCTTGGATAGGCGGTACTTTTCTAGGCGCGAGCGTCAAGCTAATCGCAACCGACTCGTCATCCTTGGGAGTGATATACATCGTGACAGGAGACTCATCTTTAGTAGAAACGTAGATGACGTTCTCAACGGTTTTAATCTCCGCGGAAGAAACCGTTTGCACAATCGGCTTATCAAACGGCGTCACGATGCGGTTCAGATGGCTAATGGACGCCGGAATAATTGTGTTAACACCCGGCTGAACAACGACATCCTGATAAGAACTAACCACGGGCTGAGACTCATCCGCTAGACGAGTCTTGGCAACGTCGGCAGAAACAGCTGGAAGGTCTTTGTCCCTGCCCCCACCTTCCACTTGAAGGATTTCCTTTTTCTCAGTAGCCGGCTTCACGCCCGCAGAGCTTGCCTGCTTTGGTGCTACCGACTCACTTTCCGGGGCTTTGGTACTTGCCACGAGCCCGTATTCGCTTGGATCTACCTCTTTCTGAGGAACAACAACCTCGGACTTATTGGAGGCAGTGGCCATCTGCGGAATGACCAGTTCTTTGGCGTGAGCATTCACAGACCCGACAGCCAGAGCGAGCGCACAAAAAAGAGTATTAGCTTTCATGGTTGGCTTTTTCCATACGCTTGCGTGCATTTTGGGTCTTCTCTACACGGCGAATAACATCCTCAGTACGAGGCTTGCCCTCGTATGTGGTCAGGTAAGTAATGATCGGCTTGTAATTACGGATAACCAAATCAACTTCATAAGTCGTATTGCCACGCTCAGGCTTGCCATTAGGGCCTTCCATTAACGAGCGACCGACCACGAAGAACTTGTTAGGGTTGTTCTTCTCTCGAAGAATTTCTTTTGCCTCGAAAGAAATACGCACTCGATCCCGGCGAATCTCGTGTACCTGAGACTCAATTTTGTTAACCACATCTTGATAGATGCTTGGGTCAAGCAGTGGCTCGATTGTCTTCCGGATCATCGCGGAGTTGCCGGGAGTAACGTTGCCGACGGTATTGGCCACGTATAGAGCCCAAGACTCGGTATATTCCTCTGAAGCCTGGCTTGCACTCACCCATGCAGACTCCACCAAAGTAGGAGGAGTCATACTCACCACGGTATCTTTCGAACCGACGAAAATTGCCAGGATGAAGTTGACGAAAATCGAGCCCGCGAGAGAAATTCGCAGAAACTTATTCTCGCTAACCGTTCCATTAAAATTGCGTTTGAAGATACTAAGCTTCATGGCTTATCTCAGTTGTATTCGCGAATGAATGGATTTGGGATGCTTCGGGCCTTGGACGTTCCGGCGATACCGGCGTACCAATAAATCATGTGGGCCATGAAGCCATCAGGATGGTCATCGCGGTATTTCCGATACC
Organism: Pseudomonas sp. AU12215; assembly: GCF_001675465.2. Taxonomy (NCBI): domain Bacteria; kingdom Pseudomonadati; phylum Pseudomonadota; class Gammaproteobacteria; order Pseudomonadales; family Pseudomonadaceae; genus Pseudomonas; species Pseudomonas sp. AU12215. The sequence goes on along the minus strand of NZ_MACM02000013.1, from coordinate 15,758 downwards.
ACCTTGCCAACAGAAAACCCCCGAGGGTCATAACTGCGGCATATCCGGTGAACATTCCGAATACCAAGCCTATACCGATTGGAGCAACCTCATCAGACTGCCAAAAGAGGACATGAGGAGGCTCATCTACAAGCTGCGGAATCTCAATAGGGTTCATTTTTGATCAGCCTTCATCTTGACAAGATTTCCCATAGCACTCAGCAGTCTCTCCGGCGTTACAGCTTCTTTAATAAGAACAGTTTGCCCGGTGGGCTTGTGCCTAATTAGTGTCGAGGGGGTTACATCGATACCAAGGTCAACAGCCTCTTTAAAATCAGCTCTGACCTTTTTAACGAAGAAGTTACTATCAATGCAGCTCGCGAGTTCCTGACCATTCAAACCGAGGTCTTCTGCGATAGAGCTGAGCGGCTTGTTGGTTCCAGCACCGCCGCTACTGGTAGATTGAAAGATGGCATCAGCCATACGGTAAAAAGCGTCATTCCCACCTTGGGCACCAGCACACTCTGCTGCGTATGCTTCGCGTCTAGATGCATCTCCATGAACCGGAACATGCTTGAACAACAGAGAAATATTGCCCCGAGAGCCGTCTACTAAGGCTTTGGGTACTGGGAAGAAACTTTTGCAGTAAGTGCACTCGAAGTCGCTGAACTCCACAATTTCGAACTGCGCCTCAGGATCACCGTATCGGCGCTCGACGGCTTCCATCTTCGGCGCCGTCTTGGCCAATTCCGACGAAGATCCTTCGACTGCCGCAACGTGTTTTACGTCTTCAAGGGCCGTACGCAACTCGCGCTGACTGAATGCCCAGGGCTTGATACCGGCCGCTGTGCTATTCAACTGGGAGACGAGAGCCTTTGTAGTCTTCAGCTCCTGCCACAGCAGCCACGAAGACGTGACCGCAAGGAGCGATACAGCCAGTCCTAACGCTGCCCAGGGGAATCCACTTTTCTTAACGTTGTCCATCGAGCACCTCATATCGATGAGGAGATGGTGCTCAACTTTGCAACCCGATAGTGGTCAGTTCGTACCGTTTGGAGGGTCAAACACGAGGGCCCCGAGGGGCCCTGCAGCTTCGTTACAGACGCTTAGGAAGGTTCCCGATTAGGAGAGTCGAGGCGATCGGAATCAGAAGGATGACAATCAGCGGGATGATCATCGGCGGGATGGGCAACGGCGCAATGAAGCTCACCATCACACCAATGACCGAAAACCAAATCAACCTGGAGCTATGAGTGTTCAGGAATGGTGACGAGTGGGCAAAAGAGTACCTTTTCTTGTGCCATGTCATGTACCCACCGAAAATCGAAGGAACCAACATCACAACCATGTACGGAACCCACATAAACAACAGGAGCATTCTGTAATAGATGTGATAAATGACCTTTGTAAGAGCTTCGCCACGAGCGCTGATGAAGCTAAACCAAAGGTCGCCAAGGTTCTCCCACCCCTTCGACCGCTCCCGCTCTTCCGCTGTTGGGATAAAGAAGAACTTTACAGTCTCGTTGACACCACTATTCAACATGAGGTCGGTGTAGAGCGAATTGGTGCTTTCGATCAACAGGTCATGGGAATCTTTCCCCATGAGGATCTCACCCCACTCCTGCTCTTTCAGGATCGATTTGTCGATGAATGCATTTGGAACCAAACAAACGATGAGGATGATCTCGATAAAGAGAAAGACAATTGTCCCCCACAGCCCTGAGGGCATCTTCTCTTCAAAATCTGCCATTACACACCTCTTGCCTTTATAGACTTCCAGACCCGGCCCAACGAAGTATCTTCGGGCAGAAGCAAATCTTCGATCCTCCGGCGCACAGCCGCTTTCTGGCCCTCGGTACCGCGGCCAGCGAGGGAGTCGAAGATCATTTCCACGGCGCCACCCTCTGGGGGCGAGGCGAGGATTAGGCTCGACAGCCCATCGATCAGCGGGTCCAGGAAAGCCTTAAGCCTTACCTGATCCGGCGAGCCAAGTGCCGCGTTGTACGCAGCCAGGGAGGCCCGAAGGATCTTCTCCCCGTGTGCAACATTTTCTCCCGTGCGCATATATTGCAGCGCCCTTGGCACAACTTGCATAGCTGTAGGCCAGTCAGTCTCAAGAATATGGAGGATGATCTTTGCTTTCTCATCGTCCTTGAAGTAGCGAGTAAGTTGTTCGTCACGATTACGCAAAATTATGCAGCCTCAGATAATAAGAGACCCGCCCGCTGGACGGCCTTTTTGAAATTCTTTGGTTTTTTGAGAACCGGTATCTTCCCTTTGTAGACCTTGCCGCCAGCCAAGATGGCCAGAAACTCCAGGTTGGGAAGTGAACCGAGCAACTGCGAGGGGAACAGCTCACCCTCTTCATCCATAAGGCGCTCACCAACGTTGAGCGAGTGCATATGGGGATCATCTTTTGTTGTGTTGCCCTGGGTTCGCATGACGTATTTGAAGTACGTGGGCGGAATCTTCTCGGCAATAAATTTCTGAGTGTCTGGGTCCGTTAGGCGCAGAGCAATTGTATGGTTGGTGTTACCCAAGACCTGGCGTGCTTTAGCCAGCGACCCCATCCTTGCCTCAAAGTCAGCGATAGTCTGGGTGGCCACATACAGAGCCATACCCGCGCCACGGCCTTTGTTGAGCAGCTGAATTAGTTGATCGTTTACAGTCTCTGCAGCCTCATCGACGAAGATATTCACGCGATCAGGAACTTCAGGGCCGAAGTTGTAACGCTCACCACCAACAGCTGCCAGATCTGCCAGGAAGATACTGCCAATTGCAGAACCAACCATTGCGTCGCTCAAAGAGTCGAGGCCCATATAAAGAACTTGTTTGCCTGCGATGATCTTGCTCGAGTCTGTAATCTCGCGATCATCATTCGGGTCATCCATTGGGGACAACAGCGGGCCCATGTGACCGGCGGTAAGCATGTTCAAGACAGGAATCAGAGATGCAATCATCTTCCCGAAGTGTGCACGGTCGTGGTCGAACATACCGATTACACCTTCAAGGTCAGAAGATGGCTTAACCGGGACGATATCGGAACGATAGAGTTGAACCAGTGCCTTTGCTTTAGCCTCGTCATCCTTTGCTGTTTTGAGCCGCGCTTGAGCAATAACCATAAAGTCATCAAGAACAGTACTGCCGTAGGCTGTAATAGCTTTAATGACCAAGGGTGCCAATCCAATTTCAAGGGCACGGCGCAACTCTACGAGCGTAGGAAGAACACCGCACAGCAAGAGCGCTTGAATGACGTTGTTCAGCGCCATGTTTGCGTAAGCCTGGAACGGGTCTCCGCCTTCAGATTTCATTAGAGCCGCAATACGCGCAGCAACTTCAGTTGGCCTGCCAAAGTTCTTCGTTGGTGAGATGCGGACACTCTTATCAGGGAATGCCGGGTGGAAATATTTAAATCTATGCGGATGCCCTGAAAGCTCACAGGCACGCCGTGCGTTTTCAGCAAGTTCTTTATCGCCTTTCGGGTCTAATATAATTACCGACTCTCCGCGGAGGATGGCCTGGCTAATTAGCAAATCGAATAAGCGGGTCTTACCGCTACCTGTAGTGCCCACAATCAGAGTATGAAGCGAAGATAGTTGATGCGGCAGACCAATAGGCGCATCTTTCTGCATTGAAATTCCGTGAATCCATGGCGCCCCCATGAACCCATCCGGAACTTTTGGCATCAGCTTGGTGATATCGCGTTTTAGCAACTCAAATACTTGCTGCGCTTCTGATTGCCCCCATTCAAAGCCGACACCCAAGTACATCATGTCTCTTTTTTCGAGCATGCGCTCAATGAGCTCATCCTGGCCCATAATGACTGCATTCTTAGCAGTCAGGCCTTGGCGGATTTTGTAAAGGTGGATAGCAGCAGGCAAACGCCGGAGTGTAAAGCCGCCCATAACAGCGAGAGTGATATAAAAGGGCTGCGCTGGCAGAGATGACAACAAGTGGACTGCAGACGTCGCCCCCATGCCCAAGGTCCATCCGGCAATTTCGTAGGCTTCGAAATTCGGCCGCCAGGGCATTTCATAGTTCCACTCACTCATAGGTCACTGCCTTTGCTTCAACGCTGACGACATAATTCTTACGGTCTAGTGATATCTGCTGGGTCTCAATTAGCGCCCTAATCAGGTCCGATTCTCGGACTCCCAGGTCACTTACCAACGCAGAAATCAGCCTGGGCGTTAGTACCGCCACGGGCACCCCGTACGTGTCTGTGTTTACTGGGACTTTTTCGAGCGCTGTTCTTGCAAGCCTTGCCATCTCATCGGACGTCAGCGAGGAAGCAGGCTTGCTAATTGCGACTTTGAACTCAGCGCCACAGATGGCCGCCAGTGCATCAACTAAGTAAGGCGCCAGAACAACGCCCTTGTCGCCAACGACTCCAAACACAAGCCGCCCAGGGGCAGTGATGTCGAACCACAGCCAACGCGCTTCGTTTAGCGCTTCCTCATCACCAGGCATGAAGCCACCTTCCCTGAATAGGAAAAGCAACTGGTGTCGCTTGAATACCCTCACCCCTTCATCGACGTTTCGGGTGTACCAAAGGAACTTCTCAGCCAAATCTGGGTGGCGCCCCAGGTAAGCCATGTAGTCGCCAACAAGAGGCTCGCTGAAAGTCTGCTCTACTGGTTTTTCAGTCTCAGCTGAAGGCACGGCGGGCACGGCGGGCTCTGCCGGAAGAAGCGCCGGCTGGGCGGTAGGCTTACGAACAGGCCCTATCTGGATCCCTGGAACTGGGCCGGTGATAAGAGGTGTACCGAGGTTAGTCTCCGGCATTGGGGCAATTACCCCACTCTTCCGCTTCTTCCGTTTGCGTCTTTTCTTGGCACTTGGGGATGCATCCGTACTCGTCACACCTGCCTGGTGAGAAGCTTCTTCAGCATCAGCGTGTTCATCATCAGCATCCATGCATTCCAGATCTTCCAGATCCCCCATCTGCAAGATGGGCTGTGAGGGGATGCCTCCAAGGAAGACATTTGAATCCAGAGTAGGAAGGTCATAGCCCTCAAGGGATACGGGCTGTGGCGCTTCTTGGACCGCAAAGGAAGAGACGTCCAGGTCGGCGAATTCAGCAGGTGCAGAAATTCCCAACGGGTTATCAATGGGAAGGTCAGGCACATCGAACTCATCCAGAACTGAATGTTCGGCGTCAAACCTAAATGCTTCCTCAAAAGCTCCGGGAGGCGGCGGGGTGTACCCACCCTTACGGGTCGACTCGCCCCTTGGCTCTTTAGGCAAGGTGGAGATCAGCGGAGGTTGAATGACGGCAGGCCCTGAGCTGTCCGAAGTATCTTCGTCAGCTACCACTGCTGCTTTGACAGGCACATCAGCAAAGGCCTTTTCGATGCCGGTGAGTTCAAGGACTTCAGGATCAAAATCAGAGGTGATATCGATCGTCTCGAAACCTTCACCGCTGATACCTTCCACCACTTCCGCAGGAAACGCCGGGACCACCAGGTTTGCTTCGTGAGGCGCGCGAGATTCCAATCCCACCTGCAAAGCTGGTGCAGGGTTCTGTTTTATCACCTGCAACTTCGGAGACTTAGCTTCCTGTCGAGGTGCATTGGGGCGCGGTGACTCGCCTTTGGCCACATCGATTAAGCTCGACGGTTCCGCGTCGGGTTGGACAACCTCTTTTTTCGGTTGAGGCGTCTGGCTCTGCTTAATAGCAAAGGGATCGCCGTCCAACTGCGCATCGGGGGCGGCAAACGGATCATCCCAGGTAGGCTTCTGAGCTGACGGCTCTACTTCATCCTCAAGGGCCGAAATATCGATACCGACTTTCACGCCCGCAAACAGGTCAGTTCCCGCCGTGGCAGGCTTCTGCTTGGAGTCGGTTACTCCTAGCGCAACCTGGGGCTGTGGTGGCGGAGGCGCACCAATTACCAGGCCAGGTCTTTTTTGCGCCGACGTATCGGGCGCCAGCGACGGCGCTGCAGGCGCGGCAGCTTTCTTGCTGTTGTCAGCAGGTGCCGGCGAAGACATAAGCGTGGGAGCTGAGAATTTCGAGTTTTGACCAGAGGGCTGCGGTGCCGAAGCGGGAGGAGACCCACCCTCGAGATCAAACATCGGTTTGAACTCATCACCTGCCTGCATCGGCAACTCAGCGCCAGCAAGCTCGATTCCCTGGCTCTGGGACTCTTGCGCCCCTTCGCCCACAGGCACACCCATTGCCCCATTGGCAGGGTCATATCGAACGGCTGTTTTCTCATCGCCGATTATGACGGCCACAGAGGGTGGCAGCGGATCGTAGGGGTAGAGTGTCGATGGAGAAGACAGCTTGATGCATTGGAGACGAAGTATCTTCTCCTTGCCCTCAGAGAGGACGTCTGGCGCGACTTTCCAGTAGATAGAGCCGTTGGGATTACGCTCGAAAACGTCGTGGTCCGCTAGAATTTCCCCCAGGGAATCAGCACTCCGCGGGAAAGCCTTGAGACCGTCCGCAAGCATTTTCTCAACCACCTCAGCGGCAGCGGAATTCCAGGCGATAAAGATGCCTTGGGTGGTTGACCAGATTCGATCGCCTTTGCCATTAGCCTTCCAAACACCATTTTGGCGGAGCAACCGCATTGCGCTGATTACATGGCTTGCAATCGGAACACCTGTTCCTCCTGCTGCTGTACCAGCAGGGTCGCCACCGCGCTTCTTCAGATCTAGTTGAACCGAGGCGGAATCCGCCTTGATCACAATGCCTGTGAGCGCGCTTTTTTCATCGTCCCCAGTGATGGCAGCGACCATCGCCGTGTAGAGGTCTTGGCCGCCATCCATGAGCCATTCACGCACTTCGGGATGGAGAATCCTGTCAACCATGGTGATCGACAGATTTTTATGCCGCTCGTGGCGACCAGGATTCCAATGGAGGTAGTACCGTTCAATACCGTGCTCAGCCGCCCAATCAGGAATGCTCTTGGATACTGGTTTCCAGAAGCGCTCACCAGTGGCATCCGTTACACGGAAGTCAGAAAGCGGCTTTCCCGTATCGTGCAGCAAAGAGGCGAAGACCGCGGCCGCATACCAGCGTTCTTTGCGTCGAGTCCGTTCCTGCGGAACACGACCATGATCGAACGAGGTGACCTGGCAAGAGTTAAGCGCCAGCAGCGCCACCTCCAAGCCGTGCGCAAGAAGACCACCCCATGCACGATGATGGTGATTCTGCGATGCAGGAACCAGATGAACGAAGTTGGCATAGCTAACCAGCACCGGAAGAATCAGTTTGTTGAACTGACTCGGCGGCAAGCCAATGCCTGAAGCTATTTGCCCGACTTTTTCTTTGTGGTAGTCGAGCAGGACATGGCCACCAATGAAGGCCGGGTAGCCACGGATGTAGGGTGGATAGCGGAGAGCATCTTCATCACCCTCCTCGAGCTTCTTGATGAGGTCAGGAGTCAACGACTTTGGGGAGGGATGATCCCCGCCACCCACAGGCCGGACTACACCTGGGCCTGGTGGGCGCTTAAACGAGAAGAGATTTCGAAGTGCATTCGCGAGCATACAGCCTCCTGGATGTGGAGATTGTGAGCAACCGCGAGCCAGTAATTTTGGCAATCCAACCCACTTATGGGATCGGACTAAGCTTTTAAGGATGAACGCGCTGCGTAGCATTACCCTCAGATCAAACTGGAGGGTCTATGAACCGTCACCTGCTTTTCATACTCGCAACTGCAGTTGCAGTCGCTTCAGCCGGCTGCACAAGCAGCAAGCATCAGAAAGACGTAGACGTGGAAACCCATGTCCAAGTGCCTCAGCGACTCGCGCATGAGTTCTACGCAAGTTGGGGGCATGACGGCCGCGGTGGCGCAGCCCTGCGGAAGCCCACCTACCAGCATGTCATGGGTAGCGAAGACGTTCTCATGACCACGCAAGGCAAGCTGAGCGACTGGCCACAGCCCAAAGCTCCTGATGGCGTCGTAGTCACAGCGCTAAACCAGGGTATGAACAAGGCCATTTTCACAGCCATCGAATCAGCCCCTGCGGCACCTGAAGCGCAGATCAACAACAGCTCTCGACTGGCAGCTCTAAATGCCACTGACGACGAATATCAGCGGGCCTATCGCAAGTTTTGCAGTGGCGGCGGCATGGCCATGACAGAGCGCGAGTGGGAGCTCGTTGCGCTGGGTGGCCCGAACGGAATCCCGGCCAATCTTCGCGATCGCTGCATGCGGCAGAAGTAAGAAAAGCAAAGCCCCCGATGGGGGCTTTTTTGTGGGCGATAGAAATCTAGCTAAAACAGAGAACCAATGATTGCGGTGACACTTTGTTGCAGTGGCGTGCCATCCAGCATGAAGCCCAATATCACGCCGGCAATGCTTCCTAAGCAACCAATGCACGCCATGAGCGGACCGAGGTTCATGCCAAACATAGCTCTGCACTCTGCGCCAACTGTCAGAGGTGCAGGTTGAGCAACCTCAAGAACATCATCCGGGAAAGGATCGTCGAAAGGCCCGCCCTTCCCGCCCTCCATCTCTACCATTGCAGAAATCTCACCAATGGTGCGACGACCGTCAACGATCGCCATTTCAGCGCTATCGAGCGAGCTGCGAGTGGCTAAATGCCGGCGCTTTCTCTGCGGCCGGTTAGCGGTGTTGTTGCCCATTGGGATGGCTCCTCTAAATCACACCGCCACCATACGAAGGTCAGCCATGCAAATGGTGTCAATTGGCTACCTATTCAGGGTCGGACTCGGGATTGCAGTTCTGGCAAAGCGTGTAACTTGTTCCCCGACCAGTGGCAGGCTGTTTACTCCATTTCCTGGAGGGCCGGCCGAGTAATCACTAACCAATCCTTTTCTGGCTAGCTTGGCCAGTAGCTCGACGACGGGGGCAAAGATGCACGACCAGGACTTCGATTACGCACAGCACGACGACGATGCCGAGCTGCCCAAGGGCGAAAGCCAGATAAACGACCTCCACACCCTTTGTGAGTCCCTGAAAACTCAGGACGAGAGCCTGGTTGGTGAGACCAGCCTCCTGTGGCTTTCCCCTGACGTCCTGGAAGAGGAAGACGGCTTCAACCTTCGCGAGTACAGCCGCCCCGATACCGTCGCTCACATCCAGAGCCTGAAAGAAGCCTGGAAAAATGGCACGCAGCTCCCTCCCCTGGAAGTGAAGATTGAAAATGGCCGCTGCTTCGTGAGAGATGGCCACTGCCGCCTTCGAGCTGCTCGCTTAGCCATTGAAGAAGGCGCAGCAATCAAGCGCATTCCCGTAATCGAGTTGTCTGGGTCTGCCGAAGCCTCATCGCTCAGAATTCTCACCTCCAACCAACAGCTAAAGCTCACGCTGATGCAGCGTGCTCGTGGCTACAAGCGACTTCGAGATCTGGGCTGGACTGACCAGAAGATCGGGAAGCACATCTGCAAGACTGACACCCATGTCCGCGAAACAATTCGATTGCTCACGCTTCCAGAGCGTCTGCAGGACCTGATCAGCCAAGACGTGATCAGTCCTGACATGGCCTCCAAGATGTTCGCCCGCTACGGCGAAAAAGCCGTCGACTATATCGACGAGGCGTACGAGAAACAGAAGAAGCTGCACGAAGAGCTTCTTGAGCAGGATCCCAGCAAGACGGCGCCCATCAAGGTTTCGACCAAGCACATTGCTGTTCCTGCACCTCGAATCACCAAAAAAATGGTTTCGAGCATGTCGACCAGCGTTCGCTCAATCCATGATGTGTTCGAAGGCAGCGCCAAAGTGGATTCCGAGGCCGGGGTTGTAGACCTCAAGCTTCCTCTGGAACTGTACGAGCAGTTCATGACCATGGCCAAAACCCTCAAAGAGGTCAGCGAAGTACCTTCGAACACTGACAGCGATGGTGCTGATGGCGCCAGCACCCAGAGTCCAGCCGGTGCGGCGAAGGCCGAAGTCATTCAGATCGGAACCGCACGCAAGACAGGTTAACAGTGCGCTAGAAGAGAAAAGGCAGCCCAGGGGCTGCCTTTTTTATCGTCTCTTCCCAACCGGACAATTGGCCTTCTTGGGGCATTTGACGCATTTGAAGGGCTCAGGAAGCCGCGGCTTAGCCTCTTTCCTCTTGAGCTCCCAGTAACGATTCCACAGCGCGATGACCTGGGTGCTGCTCAGAAGCTTCACTGGAATGTAGGTGACATCACGCCCCACCACTGCCCGAATGAAACCATGACTAGCGACCGGGTAGTTTTGCCCAAATAGCGATCTGGAAGCCCGCGCGAGAATGAACCCGTATGCCGACAACTGAATGATGTCTTTCAGGTATACAGCCGGCTTACTTCTGCGCTTCGTATCAACAGGCACCAGCCATCCATTGGCGAGGAAGACCTGGTCTCCCCGGCCGTGGATCGGTACCGGCACGTCGGTCGACAGCTCCGACTCAGACAGGACTAACCGAGCCCCTTGAAGGGCTGCCGGCAATGCCTCGCGCCAAGCTGCTGCTCTGGTCATTTCGAACCTGCAATATCTATTTCCATGCGCTTACATTACCCGCTCTTCCAAATATGCAACCCGGCGAGGAATGGCTTAAGACAGCGTTGTGGTCATGCACTTGCACTTGCACTTGCACTTCTGACGTACATGCGATGATCGAGGTGTGTACAGGAGACCAACGATGAGTAGTCAACGAAAAGGCCGACGCCATGCAATGTCCGTTTCGGCAACAGAGCTCGCAAAGCTTGGGTCGTGCGAAGTAATGGTGGCGCTGGGATTAGCAGACGCAGCGGATGCGGCAATGATTGCGAGTGCGAAGCAAGGCGAGCGGGATCACGAACGGTTCCATGTCAGAGCAGTTCTGAATGCTGGGGACGGCAGCCTAATCGCCCGCGGGTGAATGGCCCAAGGAGGGAGCGAACTTACCGCCTGCAACTTGGCTTTGGTGGCATCTTTCCAAGCAGAGAGGTGCTCATGTCCAAAACGCTTTTAATTGTTGAGTCGGCTACTAAAGCCAAGAAAATTCAAGCCTTCCTGGGGGCCGACTTTGTGGTTGCTGCATCCGTCGGCCACATCCGGGATCTACCGAAACGCGAGATCGGCGTCCAAGCGCCTGATTTTAGACCGCAGTATGTGATCAACGATGACAAGGCCCAGACGGTCAACAGGCTTAAGAAACTGGTTAAAGAGGCCGCCATGGTCTATCTCGCCACCGACCTAGATCGAGAGGGAGAGGCGATTGCGTGGCATCTAGAGCAGGTGCTCAAACCGAAAAATTACAAGCGTATTAAGTTCAATGCCGTGACCAAAAAGGCAATCTTTGAAGCCATCAAGAATGCCGGAGACATTGATTACAAGCTCGTTGCCGCCCAAGAAGGAAGGCGCGTACTCGACCGGCTGATCGGATACCTCGTTTCGCCCCTTCTCACCATTCTCGCCAATTCACCATTACCGCTTTCTGCAGGCCGGGTACAGAGCACAGCCTTACTCCTAGTCGTGCAACGCGAAAGGGCAATCACGGGCTTCCAACCTGTCGATCACTTTAAGCTCAAGGTCTCCTTCCCCAACCCGGCAGGTGGCACCTGGTCTGCTGTATGGCTGCACAAACCGCTGCAAGAAACGTTCGGCGTGGAGAAGACCGATATTTTCACTGACCAGGCCACAGTTCAGGCGATCGCCGGCATGGTGCAGCAACAACCGGTTTTCATGATCTACAGAGTTGAAGGGAAAGAAAAGCAAAGGAAGCCCCCTGCAGCCTTCACCACGTCGACCCTTCAGCAAGCGGCGAGCGTAAAGCTCGGTTTCAGCGTCAACACGACGATGAGCAATGCGCAGAAGCTTTTCGATGCGGGCTTAATCACCTATCACCGCACGGACTCGCAGAATTTAGATGCCGAACCTGTTGAGGAGATTCGACAGTGGCTTACTGCAAACGGTTTTGAGGTGCCTGAGGCCCCCCATACCTGGGAGTCGAAAGAGAACGCACAGGAAGCTCACGAGGCCATCAGACCAACTGTCATCGCCGATAAAATGCCCAGTGAGCTCAGCGAAGGAACTGAGATGGCCAAGCTCTACAAGCTCATTTGGGAGCGAGCCATTGCCTCCCAAATGCAGCCGGCAGTCTACTTCGCCACGCAGGTCCTGCTTCTAAGCCAGGTCAAAGTCAGAGACCAGCACCTCCAATTCTTGGCTAAAGGCCGCCGTCTGCTCTCCCCTGGTTGGCTGGCGCTTACCGCAGACGACGCGACAGAAGAAAAATCTGAGGACAGTGATGATCAAGATGAATCCGACCTCGCAGATCTGCCGCCACTCTCAGAAAACCAACAGCTGACCTGCAACAAGGTCGATCAGATCACGTCCACTACGAAGCCACCACCACGCTTCACTGAGGCATCACTGGTTAAAGCACTTGAGGCAGCTGGCGTCGGAAGGCCGTCGACCTACGGCGCGATCATCCAAACACTCTTTTCCAAAAGCTACGTGGGCGCTCAAAGCAGGAAGATCATCGCCCTACCCTTGGGCTGCTTCGTGATCGACTTGCTGCACGGCCGGTTTAGCTTCGTCGAATTGGAGTTCACGAGGATCATCGAAGGAGGCCTGGACAAAATCGCGGCAGGACAGACCAACTTCAAGACTGTCGTCTCATACCAGTACAACATCCTCGAGCAGGAGGTGAACCGTGTAAAAGCGGACACCGCGGCACTGGAGAGCAGTGCGGCCGCAAGCACGGAACTGTTCGGTCACCTGGTTGAATGTCCAATCTGCAAAAAGGGACGACTGCGCAGAAAGGGCAGCTCTGGCTCTTACTTTTGGGGATGCACCAACTACCCTGAATGCACCGCGACTTGCAGAGAAGTCAAAGCGAAAGGCAAGGATCCGGAGCCAGACCTCGACACGATCCGGACGAAGGATAGCGAGGACGGCGACAAGCCTGAACGGGTCCTATCAGAAGAAAACTGCCCCAAATGCAAAAAGAAGAAACTAGCCTTACGTCCGGGGGCTAGAGGTCCATTCTGGGGGTGCACGGGATACCCTAAATGCAAAGCCACGTATGAGGATGACAATGGCAAGCCCGTGCTGGAGAAAGCTCAGGCCAGTTGAGCCCACTTGTGGGGCTCAACTGAAAGGACACGCTAGGGGTTACCGAATACTCTCCACTTCACCACCACCATTTACCGCCTAGGCCAGGCTAGTTCATATGCAAAGCGAAAGTATTCCTGCTGAAGTCGCCGCGAAAATGCAGAGACTGATTGATCTGACAGCTCTGCTTGAAAGACTGAATAACAAGCTGATCTACGGCGCTCAGCCAACAACCAAGGAATACGAAACACTCAGTGATGCGAACCGTGAGTATGGTGAGCTGCTGGGCCAGTTCTCACTTCGCCCCCCTCATCGGTCGTGCTGACTTGCACTTTCTAAGTAAGTGGTAGCGTTTCAATGCCCCTGCATCTGCAGGAAACCTCAGGAGAAACAGGAAATATGAACAAAGAAGACCTCATCAACTCCGTTGCCGACAAGACCCAACTCAGCAAGGCAGACGCCACCAAAGCCGTCAACGCTGTGGTGCAGAGCATTACCGAAGCCCTGGCAGCTGGTGACCAGGTTACCCTGGTTGGCTTCGGCAGCTTCGCGGTTAAAGAGCGAGCTGCTCGTGAAGGGCGCAATCCGCAGACCGGCAAGCCGATCAGCATCGATGCAGCAAAAATTCCGGGCTTCAAGGCAGGCAAGGCCCTGAAAGATGCGGTGAATTAAGCAAGCACCGAGGCCGGCAGAAATCTTGCCGGCCTATCCCCTACCCACAAGTTGCGCTTTCCAGTTCCGGTGTTACCAAAGAGGCAATGAAACCACCAGGAACTGATATGTCCCTCCGCATCTCCGCCGACGAAGCACTCAAGCGACGCTTCATTGATGAAGCTACCGCCAAGGAGATCAAAGCCGGTAAAAACGATCGGCTGGCTAACCTTGGCAGCACTCAGCGCCCAGCACCAGCATCCCGCTCAAGCAATGCAGGCGACGTTAACGCTGAAACCTCTCCGCAGCGAATTCTCTTCAATGCCCTATGCCATCGCCTCCCTGGTCGCCCCCAATGGGAGGTGAAAGACCTCATCCCTGGACGGCGTATCAGAGCAGATATTTTCATCCCCCCCTGTGTGATCGTGGAGATGGATGGCTACCGCTTCCACAAGAGCCTAGACGCCTTCAAAAAGGACAGAAAGAGACAGAACTTGCTGACTGCAAATGGCTTTCTCGTGTTCCGAACCTTTGCGAAAGAGGTCTTCGACGAAGAGGAAAGGCGCGCACTGGTGGAGATGATCGCTACCACCGTTGAGAAGGGCTTGCAGTTTTGAGAAACCCAGTAGCCTGGCGCTAACCACTCAAGGAGGTGCCTATGGTCCGCTACATCATCGCAGTCTGCCTGACCGCTCTTCTCATTCTGCTTTCAATCGCCGGGCTCATTGTTTGTGCGTTTGGAGTGCTTAACGACGTCGACCACGTAGTTGCGCTCCAAACAGCTTGCTACATCGGGCTGATCGTCCCGTTGTACTTCCTCAGCCGGAGTAACGTCGGCGATCTGTCCCCTGAAGATGTTGGACGTGCTAACCCTGAGGTACATCCCAATGAGGCGTGAGAATCAATCGGAGCTGGACAGCCTGATTGCCATCGCTGCAAAGACGAAGATTCTTCGTGAGGTTCGTGCGGCATTCCCCTGCGGGCTGACCGTGTTTGTCTATCCAGATGGTCAGCTCGTCTCCAAAGGCCGACAACCCAGCGGGTGCCTTCATTCGGAAGTAAAAAGGCTCTTAACCTATGGACCAGTCGAGATAACGGCCAACCACGGTGTGACTGGCCGACTCGTACGTCTTGGGGCCAGCGCCCTACTCTCTTAGGGCGCACTCAATGTCGGAATGAATCGCTTCAGCGATTCCGGTACCGATGAGCGCTTCATGCGCGCAACAACAGCTCTGGAAGTGAGTTGTGCCATCTCCCCACCGTCATAATCGATAGTAAGTTGGCTCCCTGGCGGGAGCCAATCTAGGCTGCCGAAGGACGAAATTACCGTAAGGGTACTCCCCTCCCTCTCGCATGGGGCGTAAGCATGCCTCGTCTCATGCCAGCCACCTTTCACCCCTCCAATGAGGCCCAGGCACAATTGCTGCTCGCTTAGCAACAGATACCCTTCGATATCGTAGGCAGGGAATTTGCCTACGGAGAGGTCGAAAGCCCAGCACCCATCAAAAGAATCAGGCAGTTCCCTCCCCTTCATCTGCTCAGCGTTGGCGGAGAACTCTGCTGATGCGGGAGGAACAACTCCACTGCTGACCTGATCTAGGTACTTGATAAACCGTGCCCTTGCATCGGGGCTGTCGACGCTAGTTCCTAGCCTCTCAAACCAGGCACTAAAGCCCTTGATCAGCATGACAACGCTCAACAAAATCCCGATCGCATAGACCAAAGGCGCAGCGAGAGACTTCTCGGGCATCAGCACCCTTAGCAGCCAGTAGGACACGAGTGTCACACCCAGGACTATTAGACCTGGCTTCAAGGCCTTACCAAGCGCTGCAATCGATCGAAGCATTTTCTGTACTCATTCCAAGGTTTCTTTTCTGAATCCATACAGCGGCGGCCTGGTATCCCGGCGCCACGTCGCGGCCATTTCGAGCAATTTCGAAAGCTTGCTGCGGATTCCACGCCATTCGGACACTCAGCCCACGCTGATCCGGACACCTGTTCCACGCTCATTCGGACAGGCAGTCGGAGCGCAGCGACGCAGGGGTGGCATTGTTAGTCCGGGTTGGCTGGCGTCGTCAATTTCTGCGTCCGTTTGCGCATTGATTCCCCCTTCAGATTGATCCGGTAAGCGTTGTGCACCAG
>NZ_MACM02000012.1:0-1624 GCF_001675465.2 Pseudomonas sp. AU12215 | reverse complement strand
ATGCCCGATTGAGGTCATGACAGAGGTAGTGGCGTTGCAGCATGATGCACCTGCTTCAATCCAGTAACCGTGTTGCACTCAGCTTCTGCAACCGCCAGTGAATAGTCAGATACTGGAATCGATACTAGGCGAGAGCACAGCAGGGAAAAATCACGCTGTTTGCGTGTTTACTTTGTGCTTTTTCAAAGTTACTGCAGTGCCGCACCAATTGCGGGCGCGGCCGCCGATTCACTCTGGGGAGCGCGCTCAAGACAATCCAGAAAGCTGTTAAGAATCGCTGAGCGTGGCGACTCCTGATCACGAGTCACCAATGAAATTTGTGAGTGGCGCACAAACTTGTCTGGCAATAACGCCACAAGCTGCCCCGTTTCTAGCCACCTTTGGGCATAGTGCAAAGGCAAGCAACCGATAAAGGGACCATTCAGAATCATCATTGCCGCAGCCTCCACATTGCTTACCGCAGCAATGATGCTGTCATCATGGTCGTCAATGAAGGGAAATTCCTGCGCCAGCATAAAGTTTCTTACCACCTTCGCTGCACCTGGTACTAGCTGGGCAATCTCATGTGGGTCCGTCACTTGCGCCAAGGGGTGCGATGCACCACACACCAACACATCGCGCTCGCGATATAGCGGTCGATACTCCAGTCCGGGCTTGCGCTGATAGAAGATGCCCACCCCCAGGTCCAGCCGCCGTTCAAGCACTCCTTTTTCGAGTTCATGCGGGGATAACACATGAACCGACAAATGGAACTTGTAATTAGGCAATTGAAAGAAACGTGACAGTGCTGTGGGCAGCAAACAGTCAGGATCACTGATCAGATTATCGATCATGCCCAGGGCCAGCTCACCCATAATGTCGTTGCGAAGATTTTTCGCGTTTGTCTCGAGCAACTGCACCGCACCCAGAAAGTCCAGCATCTGGCGATAGAACACATCACCCTTAGGCGTCAGCGCAAACCCCCGGCGCCCCCGCTCGCACAAACGGAAGCCCAGGCGACCCTCCAATTTACTCATATGCGAGCTGATGGTCGACAAACTCAGATTCAAGCCCGCCTGGGAATTCGCGTAGCCATCCGCCTCAACCACAGCGTGAAAGATCTTGAGAAGTTTGAGATCAATATCAGACAGGTTCATCAGCTCACCCAACCGAGTAGGGTCTAAGCAACCATCTCGTAGCCGTAAAGCAGCCAGTAGAGACAAGACTCTCAGCTGAAAAAGCAATTACAACCCGCCGCCGGGGAGATACTGATTTCTTAATGTCGAACCACATTCCCCTACCCTCGCGCTGCGTGTACTTCACAAAAGCAAGGGTCGTGCCAGACACCCATTCATCGCCAAGACCACATCTTGGCACTAGAACAGACACACAGGCCACAATCATCAAGGGAAAAAATGCACCAATTAGATGCACAAAGACCACTATCCCGTCATTGTTGGAACCGGAGGGCATTGGGATTAGGCGCGGGGGGATGATTTCAATTTGAGCCTAAGGAAGGTAAATCGTCGACACAACAAAAAAGGCCCACCCGAAGGTCAATGTCATCAACTTAAGGAATTTTCCTATAAATATCATATAATTAGCGCTAAATTCAGCGCATAGGAGAAACCCTTTTGGCCCCTCA